>JBBRZG010000155.1:0-8077 GCA_038236905.1 Burkholderiales bacterium | reverse complement strand
TGGCGTGGCTCAAACTCGGCGCGCAAAACCTCAGTGCGGGCGAGCACACGTTGCAAATTCGTTTGCCGCGCACCAAAAACGACAAAGGCGAAACGATCGACAATCTCGATATGAATCTGTTTGCCATGTACACCGTGCTCGAACACGCGGGGCAGTAAATCGCCGGCACTTAGAGAGTGATGATGCAAGCATATCGCGTTCGTTGAATCTGGCAAGCCGAGATCGATCAGCGAAATGCCGCAAAGCAATACCGACCGTCGGATTAGAGGAGACCTTCGGGAAATTCCCGGTATAAAATCTGCTTAATGAAACAGATGGAATGACTTCGCTGCGGCGCGTCGCACGCGGCCAAATTGAATATTCGTCAAATATTGTTTCATCGTGCTTTGTTAATATGCGGCCGTTTATTCTTGATGTAACAATCCAACAAGATTTTTTACGCGAGCAGCGCAGCATCTCTGCACCAAAAGTGGGGAGCTGTTTTGTGTGGTGCATTTACCCTTGGGAGCAACATGAAGAACTCATTTCAATCTCACTTAGAGTCACGCCTTATTTCGATGACGTGCCTATCGGCAGCAGTTGTTTTTATTGCGGGCTGCCAAAAAACTGATCTCGGCCCGACCACCGCAGAACGATTGAAATCTGCCGAACAGCGCCAGCAAAGCGTGCCTGATTTTTATGTGCCGCGCAAAACGGTGGATTACATGTCCGATCTTAAAGCGATCAAGGAAACAGCTGCCCCGGTTGAGCCCCCCAGAAAAGATAGCAGCGCGAAGGATGCCAAGAGCATTGTCGCTGATGCGAAGTCCGCGCCGTCTAAAGCGGCTGTCAGCGCGGCCACGGCGGAACCTGTTGCAGCGCCTATTTCAGCGCCTGCCGTCGCGCCCGTGGCAACGCCACCGCTAGTGGCTGCGCCACCGACGCGCGCGCCGGAACCGGTCGCTGTTCCCGCGCCGCTACCTGTCGTTGTTGCCAGCGCAGCACCTACCTCGCGGCCAGCGCCTGAGGCCCCGTCGCTGGTTACCGTATTGTCGCGCAAGCAACCGGATTTTCCGCGTGATGCGGCGCGCCAGGGCGTCGAGTCTGGCAGTGTGCGTGCGCGCATCACCATCAGCGGCGGGGGTGACGTCACCAACGTGACCATTCTGCAGGCCCGTCCATTGCGCGTTTTTGATCGCTCTGTAGTATCGGCACTGTCTCTGTGGAAATTCAATCCCGGCGCCGATGGCCGCACCTACGAAACTGAAGTATCGTTTGCGCGCCAATAGATCTAAATTAATAGGATCAAAAACGGCACCTTTACGGTGCCGTTTTTCTTACTGGGCACAAATACGCCCCGCTATTTCTCGCGCGGTCGCGGTGGCATGCCGCAATAGGCCGTGACCTCTTCGCGATCATGATAAAGATGTTTGAAGCGTAGCTCGATTCGACGACTTTTTTCACCCATTTTTTCTTCCAACGCACTTTCGATAATCGCCCGACAACGCTCCACTTCGGCATAGCGTTTTTTCATCGGCAATTTGAGGTTGAAAATCACGTGCCGCGCCCAGCCTTCGCCCACCCATTTCGCCACCAGCGTCGCGATCCGCGAAGGACTCTCCACGATATCGCAAACCATCCAATCAACCGGCTTCTTCGGCAAATATCGAAAGCCATCCTCGCGCAAATGACGCACCATCGCGTTATCGACCAGCTCACCTTTCATCGGACCGTTGTCGACCGCAATGACATTCAGCCCGCGATGGATCAACTGCCACGTCCAGCCGCCCGGTGCCGCCCCCAAGTCGACAGCACGCATGTCGGGCTGCAGCATGCGCTCGTCATCGTCCCCAAAAAAATAATGAATTGCCTCGGCTAATTTCGCCGCTGAGCGGCTCGGCGCGTCTTTGTGCATGCGCAAGCGCGGAATCCCCAACAACCATTGCGACGCCGACGGCGCATCAATATCCACAAAGCCGATGCGGGCTTCTTGCTTGGAAGACAAAAACACATGCAGCCGCCGCGGCGCAGTCTCATTCATGACACCCGCAGCCTCAAGCTTTTCTTCTATTCGTGAGGTGAGCGCCCCGGCGAGTTTAGTCAATGATTTACCGTCATTGGTGTCTGGAAATTCGACCCAAACCGCGGCGATAGATTTAATGCCACGTTGTGTCATAAACGCGATGGCAGCATCAACAATTGGCGTCACACGGTCTTGCAAGCCGAGCACCACCGGTGTTGCATTCGCCGACATGACGGTGCGCGCAAATATTTGCGGCAGCCGCAATGTATTCGCAACCATTTTCGCGTGGCTGAATGCATAGGTCGCTGTCACCACCCCGCTATTCGCCAACGCTGTCATAGCGCTCGGTGAAGCCCCAATCAACGCCGTCCATTCCGCAATGACTTCCGGCTCAAACCCTGCGCGGCAAGTGGCCAACAAGGTCGGTCCGGCTAGCGCGGGACCTTTCGGCGGCAGTGCCGGGAGTGATGGCTGAGAGGGCTGAGAGGGCTGAGAAGGCTGACGTGACTGCGTAAGCGATTGAAACAGCATCTCTTTCAGCGGCTTCACAGGTGCATTGGTGGTCAGCCGTGCAGGGATGTCGGCGCGAGAACGGCTTGGCGCTCGGGGAGGCTTAGCAAGAGGCGCCGCGGGCGACTTCGAGAGCGGTTTCGTGCGTGGTTTCGCTCCTAGCTTTGCCCCCAACCTCGCATTAAGCTTTGTAACTTTCTTCGTACTTTGCTTCGTGCCCAGCTTAATACCTACCTGCCCGCTCGTTTTGGAACGCCGCGAGCTGGGCACAGGTGGTTTTGCCGATTTTGGAGATTTCTTGGGTAGTGGCTTTTTTGTCATGGTGCGACTGTACCCTAGGACGGGGTGGAGAAGCAGCGCTAATTGCCGGACCCTGCGTTCGCGATATTCAAGCTGGCAATTTGAAGAAACCGTCAACACGCCTACAGCTGGGCGTTCTCAACCATTTTCACCCCAAACCCCGCCCCAATGCTAGAGTTTCAAAACTCTACTGCTCTCCCATCGGTCGCCCATTCTGCAAATACCCGCCGTCAAAGTCCGGCTGACGACGCAGATCTAGCGTAAACGGGAAAGCGGGGTTTCTGCCTTCGGCCCTGACGCCCATCGGCCCGGGCGTATGACCAATTTTTTGGAATCTGGCTACACGGCGGGCTTCGGCTTCGAAGGCATTGACGGGGAAGGTTTCGTAGCTGCGGCCACCGGGATGGGTGACGTGGTAAGTGCAGCCACCGACCGAGCGCTGCGCCCACGTGTCGACAACATCGAATACCAGCGGCGCTTGTACGCCAATGGTAGGATGCAGCGCCGACGGTGGTGCCCACGCGCGGTAACGCACCCCGGCGACGAATTCACCGGCCACACCCGATGCAGTCATGGGCACGATGCGTTCATTGCAAGTCACGACGTGGCGATTGTTGACCAACCCACTGACTTTGATTTGCATGCGTTCAATCGAGGAATCAACATAGCGTGACGTGCTGGAACCGGCCATTTCCTCGCCCAGTACATGCCACGGCTCAATTGCCTGGCGAAGCTCAAGCTCGACACCTTGATAGGCGACCGTGCCATAGCGCGGAAAGCGGAATTCTAGAAACGGTGCCAACCATTCGAAGGCGAATGGATAACCGGCAGCATTCAGATCATCGACAACGTTTTTGATATCCTGCGCCACGAAATACGGCAGCATAAAACGATCATGCAGGTCGGTACCCCAGCGAATCAGCGGCGCGCGATACGGTGTTTTCCAGAAGCGTGCGATTAAGGTCCGCAGCAACAACATTTGCGCCAAGCTCATTTGCGGATGGGGCGGCATTTCAAACGCGCGAAATTCCAGCAAGCCCAAGCGGCCAGTCGGACCGTCAGGCGAATAAAGTTTGTCGATGGAGAATTCAGCGCGATGGGTATTGCCGGTGAGATCAATCATGAAGTTGCGCAGCAAGCGATCCACCAACCACGGCTGCAACGATTCTTCGCCGGATTTAGCTTTCACGTCCATCTGCTCAAACGCGATTTCCAGCTCGTATAAATTATCGTCACGCGCCTCGTCCACGCGCGGGCTCTGCGAGGTCGGCCCGATAAACATCCCGGAAAATAGATACGACAGCGCAGGATGATTTTGCCAATAGGTGATGAGTGAGCGTAGCAGATCGGGACGCCGCAGCAGCGGCGAGTCAGCGGGCGTGATGCCGCCTACGGTAACGTGATTGCCACCGCCGGTACCCGTGTGGCGGCCATCCAACATGAATTTTTCGGTGCCGAGTCGCGTCTGCCGCGCTTCCTCGTAAAGCGTCTCGGTATTCGCGGCTAATTCGTCCCACGACGTTGCGGGATGAATATTGACTTCGATGACGCCCGGATCCGGTGTAATCGCAAATTTATTGATGCGCTTGTCTGACGGCGGCGTATAGCCTTCCACGCGAACCGCAAGTTTTAATTTTGCGGCGGTGGTTTCAATGGCGGCCACCAGCGCCAAATAATCTTCGAGCAAGGCGAGTGGTGGCAGGAAGATATAAAGCATGCCATCGCGCGCCTCAACGCAGAGCGCGGTGCGAACAATGTCTTTCGCGGATTCACCCAGTTTGACGATCCGCGTGGCCGGGGCTTCGAGCATCGATTGTTTCAACGAACCGAGTGTGGCGGCCAGCGCATCCTGATGTTCAAACGGGTCTACTTCAATGACGGTTTCTGCATCTTCAGGCGCGACGGCTGGCAACGATGCCAGCGGCAAACGAAAGCCAATGGGCGAATCACCTTCTAGCAGGAAAAGATGCGCCGATGGCAATGGCCATGTGCTGGAAAGCCAGGTGGATAGCCACGTTTTGGATAGGGGGGCGGCCGGCGGGGTGGCCAACGGTGCGAGATGATCTTTTGCTTTGATTACGTCATGTTCAAACGCTTTTAGCGGCAACACATAGCCGACCGCCTCACCGATCTGGCCCGCAAGCTGCGCCAATAATTTCGCGCGTCCACCGGCATTTTTTAGCGCAGGATCGAGCGGGTCAACATTCACCGGCAGCTGGCTCTCGTCACGAATCGTGCGCCATACGCTTTCATAGGCGGGGACCGCATAGTCCACGTGCAAGCCAAGCTCGTTCGCGAGCGCATGCGCGAACGCTTTGGCATCCGCATGCGTGGCGGGCGTTTCAGATTTTGAGAATGCAATCAGTGAGTCATCACGCCACACCGGCACGCCATCGGGACGCCAAAAGCATGACAGCGCCCAGCGTGGCAGCGGTTCACCGGGGTACCATTTTCCCTGGCCAAAATGCAGCATCGAGCCGGGTGCAAATTTGCCTTTCAGGCGTTGCAACAGCGAGGTCGCCAACTCCAGCTTCTTCGGACTCAGCGCGGTGATGTTCCAGTCCGCGCCTTCCATATCGTCAATCGATACGAAGGTCGGCTCGCCACCCATGGTCAGTCGCACATCACCGCTTTTCAATTCACGATCCACCGCCTGACCGAGCGCCGTAATCGAGCCCCACTGCGTATCGGTGTAAGGCTTGGTCACGCGCGGGTCTTCGTGAATCCGCGTTACCGTCATGGTGAAATCGAGCTTCGATTCGCACGGATCAGTAAAGCCTGAAACCGGCGCGGCCGATGAAGGAATCGCCGTGCAAGCGAGTGGAATGTGGCCTTCACCGGCGAGCAACCCCGAAGTAGGATCGAGCCCGACCCAGCCCGCGCCGGGCAGATAGGCTTCGCACCACGCATGTAAATCGGTGAAATCTTTGTCGGTTCCAGATGGGCCATCGAGCGATTTTTGATCCGCGACCAATTGAATTAAATAGCCCGACGCAAAACGCGCGGCAATGCCAAAATTGCGCAAAATCTGCACCAGCAGCCAGGCCGAATCGCGACACGATCCCTGACCGCTGGAAAGCGTAAATTCTGGCGGCTGCACACCCGGCTCCATGCGGATGAGGTAGCGAATATCCTGCTGCAACTTTTGGTTCAGCGCGACCAGAAAATCAATCGTCACCATGCCCGGCCTGATGAGATTCGCTTTCGCGTAGTCAATCCATGCCTGCACCAACGGGCCGATCGGGTCTACCTCAAGATAGGCGGTTAACTCACGTTTGTTATCGGCGGTGTAGCTGAATGGAAACGTATCCGCATATTTTTCGACAAAAAAATCAAACGGGTTAATCACCGTCATGTCGGCAACGAGATCGACTTCAATGGCGAGTTCGTTGGATATTTCCGGAAAAACCACGCGCGCCAGCCAATTGCCGTAGGGGTCTTGCTGCCAGTTGATGAAATGCTTTTCGGGTTTTACTTTGAGCGAATAGCTTTCAATCGGCGTGCGGCAATGTGCAGCCGGACGCAAGCGTACTTCGTGCGGCGAGAGGTTTACAGCGCGGTCAAAGGTGTAGTGGGTTTTGTGATGGAGCGCGACGCGGATGGTCATGGATAACTTTTCTGGTCAATTTGAATCATCACGTTCATTCCATCCAATCCGGATCCGGCAGCTCCGCAAACACGCGTCGCAACCCGCCGCCCCAGCGCTGGCGCAACATCGAAAAATACGGATCGCCATCACGAATTCGCTGCTGCACACCCACGCGCAACGAATCATTTGGGTACCACAGCATATCAATCGGCAAGCCAACCGAAATATTTGATTTGACCGTGGAATCAAACGAAATCAAGACACATTTTGCAGCTTCTTTTTGCGGGGTGGCGGTGGTGATCACACGGTCCAGGATTGGTTTGCCGTATTTTGATTCACCCAGCTGGAAATACGGAGTTTCGTCGCAGGTCTCGATAAAATTACCCTGCGGATAAATATGGAAGAGCCGTTGCTCTTCGCCCTTTATTTGTCCACCCACCACAATATTGGCCGAGGCCTCAATCCCGCTCTGCATCAATGCTGCACCGTCGCGCGCAGCCATTTCGCGAAGCGCATTTCCGGTAAGTGAGGCAACGTCGAACATCGACGGGACATTCCAGATAGTTTCGGCACCGGGTTCGGCGTGCAGATGCCGATCCAGAATATTGATGACGCCTTGGGTCATGGCAAGATTACCGCTGGAAAGCACGACGATGATGCGGTCATCATTTTTTTCGTAGACGCGCATTTTGCAAAATGTGGCGATATGATCGACGCCCGCATTGGTCCGCGAGTCAGACGCGAATATCATTCCGGAATCAAGCTTGATGGCAACGCAGTAAGTCATGTCGGCAATTAAAAATTATGATGGTTGAGTTGCTTTGGCGGCTAATACCGGCACCGTTGATTCAAAGAACGATTTGTCAATTTCAACGCCAAGGCGATGGGTTGAATCAAGAAACTCCGTCAGATATTCATGTAACCCACTACTGAAAATATTTTGCACCGTGCCGAATTGAAGCGCCGCAAAAATTTCGCCCGCCTGCCGGGTCGCTTCGACTGAAGTCGCGTTTTGGACTTTGCAGAGAATTTCATAGATTTCCTGAAAGCAGAAGCGCAAAGAGCGCGGAATATCATCCCGCAACACCAGCAGCTCTGCCACTTTCAGCGGCGTAATCACATCCCGATAGACCTTGCGATACGACTCAAACGCGGACACCGAACGCAGCACCGCTGACCATTGATAATAATCGACGGCCCCGCCGACGTCTTCGACGCTGGGCAACAGCACATGGTATTTCACATCCAGCATTCGCGCGGTGTTGTCGGCACGCTCCATGTAAGTGCCGATACGATGAAACTGAAACGCCTCATCTCGACGAATTGTGCCAAAGGTGACGCCGCGGAATAAATGCGAACGTTCCTTTACCCATTCAAAAAACGACGAAATGCCGCGCGCGTACAGGCGATCCTCGTCCATATTCTGCATCTCAAGCCAGGTGCCATTCAACACTTCCCACATTTCGCTGGTGATGGTGCCGCGCACCGCACGCGCGTTCTCACGGGCTTGCTTGGCGCAGTTGTAAATTGACGACGGATTCTCGGCATCAAGCGCCATGAAATGCAGCACTTCTTTTGAATTAACAATCGAGTGCCGTCCACTGAACGGAAACAAAGTGCCCGTGATATTGAGTGGCGCAAACCATTCTTGGTCCTGCAAATGAGGATCTTTGGTC
>JBBRZG010000154.1:0-8218 GCA_038236905.1 Burkholderiales bacterium | reverse complement strand
ATGGGTGGGCGCCGCAACAATTAACAGCTCGTCAGCCAGCCAGGACGTAGCCAGTACATCGGGTAACGAACTCGGGCCTTCGACAAAACCCGCGTCAACTTCAAATCGCGCGACCGATAATGCGACCGCACCGGTGTTGGCAATAATGACCCGGCTGTTGGCTAGGATATCGCTCCGATTGTGCGGCGTGCCTGCGGCCAGCACATCGCCATAACTTGCCAACAAACCGGGCAACACATAGTTGCCGATGGTGGTGCTGGCCGCAAGACGCAATGATGCGGCAGCAGCCAACGCAAAGTTGGTGTCGCCTTCATACTGGCGCTCAAGCCCTTCGGCACCATCAATCAACGCCAACGCCTGCGGTAGCAGCGCCCGCCCGTGTTCGTTTAGCACCAGCTTTTTGCCGATGCGATCAAACAGCCGCGCATTCAACATCCGTTCAAGTTCATTGATCGCGCCGCTGGTCGCAGATTGTGAGAGCGCAATTGCCTGCGATGCCGCCACGGTGCTGCCGGATTGTGCAACCGCACAAAATATTTGAAGCTGACGAAAGGTGAGGCGCATTGGCGAGAGCCTGAAATGTTATCGAATAAACCGATAGATTATAACGAAGACATCTGTTGGACAGGTTAATCGTCTGCGCCTAAAGTGATGTTGAAGGTGGGTGATGCTCGCAAACAGCAGCATGTGATGTCACCCGAACTCAGTTACCACTTTGAATAAATATAGAACTGACTCAAGCCAATATTCCCAATTCCTGATGAAGCACTTTCATTTCACACCTCCGCCTTACCGCGCGGCAGCATGGTCACAAATAAAGCATGCCGTGCCGGGCATTCTGCTCAGCGGCATATTGGCATTCGCGGCAATTGAAGTTGCCAAGCTCGCATGGATGCAGTCGCATGGTTTGAGTGCGCTTACGCTCGCGATTGTGCTGGGGATGTTGGCAGGCAATACGATCTATCCGCGCATGGCTGCTGGTGCTGCCAGCGGCGTAACGTTTTCCAAACAAAATTTGTTGCGCTTGGGCATTATTCTTTATGGTTTTCGGCTGACCATGCAGGATGTGGCACACGTGGGTCTGGCGGGTGTGGTCATTGATGCGTTGGTGCTGACCTCGACCTTTACGCTGGCGTGGTTGTTGGGTACGCGCTTATTTAAACTTGATCGCAACACCGCCATCCTGATCGGTGCGGGAAGCTCGATTTGCGGCGCGGCGGCGGTGATGGCGACTGAGCCGATCGTGCGTGGACGTGCGGAGCAGGTAACGGTGGCGATATCGACTGTGGTGTTATTCGGTACGATCGCAATTTTCCTTTACCCGGCTTTGTTTGATCTCAGTGCACATGCGAACAATGCCCAGAATGGAAACCCGGTTGCATTAAGTTCGCACGCTTATGGCATCTATGCGGGCTCCACTATTCATGAAGTTGCGCAAGTTGTAGCGGCGGCGCAAGCGGTGAGCGTTGAAGCGACGGATACGGCGGTGATCGCGAAAATGGTGCGAGTGATGATGCTTGCTCCTTTCCTGATCGCGCTATCGCTTTTCCTCGCGCGCGAACAGTCGAAAAATATCGCCACACCGCATCATTCACAGCCGACACCATGCGAATCTATCGAGGCATTAACTCAAGACCAAGTTGGACTCGGTGCAAAACCAAAACTCACCGTTCCGTGGTTTGCCTTAGCGTTTATTGGTGTGGTCGTGCTGAATTCTTTTGCATGGCTCCCCAAGCCACTCGTCGCTGCGGCAATCGAAGTTGACGTGGGGTTGCTGGCGATGGCGATGGCCGCATTGGGACTGACCACCCATGTGTCCACGATCCGTCAAGCTGGCATCAAGCCACTGCTGCTGGGTGCGAGTCTGTTTGTCTGGCTGATCGTCGGCGGCGCGTTTATTAATCGCGCGGTCAACACCTTGATTTAGTAACGGCAGCAAAATTCGGTGTGAACTCTCATGCCATCAGTCGAAAATACTTTTGTATGCAATGATTTTTAAACACAAGCACCAGTGAGCCTTCGCAGTCAATAGTGTGCCAACGGGCGCGCCTGTGCTGGACTTTCAATATTGCTTACTGAATATATTCGTGGCAGTGGAAGCGGTGTACGCTGTGTTTGCGATCGAAGTCTTGTGTTTCGCGTTGTGAATTGTCGCAACGCGACAGGATGCGGAGTCTGCAAACTTAAGGAAACGCTAATTAATTTTAGTTCTAAGTCAGACTAGGCGCAGGTATAAAAATATCGATGCAGCATGTGTTTGACATGTAAGGAGATATTTTTATTCCCGCAACAACGCATGGTAACGAAATCGACTTAATCAGAGCTTCCTTAATCAAAACACTCTTTAACCGCGATGAGCGTCACACCAAACAATATAAAAATTGCCATCGCTGTCATTCTGGCTATTGCTTTGGTGTTTTTATTGCGCCCTCAATTCCGCAATTATTGGCACAACGCACATGCCGCGATGCCGCTATTTGTGGCCCACGAGGGTGCGGGTAAACCTGTTGTCTTGTTGCATGGTCTCACCGGCACGCATGAATATTTTTCACGCCTCGCGGATACATTGGCGAAAAGGAATCTCGTCATCGCGCCTGATTTATTGGGCTTTGGCCGCTCGGCGTGGCCGGATATTGCCTACACGGTGGACGAGCATTTATCCGCTCTGGAAAAGGTGTTACCAAAAGAGCCCTTCGTGCTTGTGGGGCATTCGATGGGTAGCTTGCTGGCGTTGGCGTTTGCACGGCAACATCCTGAGCGAGTGGCGGGCCTTATCTTGATTTCGCCCCCCAGTATCCAAGATCGCGCCGCGCTCGGTAAAATTCTAAAAGCAGAATCCGCAATCGAATCGCTAATGGACCTTGATAATTTTTGGGCACCGTTGGTGTGTAACCTGCATGAAGTGTTGGGCGGATTTTCTTATTATGCGTATCGGCCATTTGTGGCAGAGACCATACCTGATGCGGTGGTAATGGCGGCCACGCAGCATCGATGGGCTTCATATAACGGTTCACTTGAAAAGGTGGTTTTTAAGCTGCGTGCAACCACAATATTGCCCGAGGTTACCGTCCCAATACTGATTATTATCGGCGACCGTGACGGCTACGTAAATCAATTGAAGCTGCGCGCAATAGCGCCCAACACAGCAGTTTTTAAGGGCGGTCACAATATTTTGTGGGAGCAGCCTGATCAGGTTATTTCGGCGGTGGAGAAATTCGTGGAAAAAAGTTTTTAGCCGCCGCCAAAAAATATTCTCTATGTCGCTTTGCCTCTACGCCACAAAATCGGCGCGCTGAAACATCCATCGATAAAGCAAATATGCCAGCGCCGCGCCCATGCATTGCGCGCCGATAAACCCGGGCACATCAATGGGGCGAATGCCTGCAAATGTGTCCGTGAGTGATCGCGCTACGGTGACCGCGAGATTGGCGAAAGAAGTGGACGCGGTGAACCAGTAGGCGGCGGTGATGTATAGCCCCACCGCAGTGGGAATGGAATCTGATTTATGTTTTACGCAATAGAAAATTATCGTGATGAGTCCAAAGGTGGCGACGACTTCGCTCCACCATTGTCCCGGCCCGGTGCGGATATGTTGCGAGGGTTGCCACAATGTCGACAATACCGGCAGCTCGAACATCGCATGGGCCGCGACCACGCCCGCGATCGCGCCCATAAATTGACAAAGTGCATAGCCTGCGGCAAGTCTTGGCGGCAGCTTGCCTTCGATCAATTCAATCATCGTGACCAGCGGATTGAAATGCGCGCCCGAGATCGGGCCGAAGGTGGTGATGAGTGCATAAAGTGCGGCGCCAGTGGCGATGGTATTGGCGAGCAACGCGATAGCTAGATTCCCGCCTGAGAGTCGCTCACCCATAATGCCCGAGCCGACCACCACGGCTAACAATAACGCTGTGCCCAAAGTCTCGGCGGCCAGGCGTTGCGGCCACGTGGTGTTACTCATCGATTCGCGCTTATTTGATCTTGTTTATGCTGCGGGTGTTTGAGCGATGCGTTTCAACTCGTTCGCCAACGAGAGATGCGCAAGTTGATCATCGCGCAAATCGGCCAGCAATTGAATGCGGTGGCGAATCGCGGCACACACCTTTGCAAATGCGGCACGTTTTGCATCATCGCCGCCTGCGGTGTCGGAGGGGTCAGGAAAACCCCAGTGTGCGGTGGCCGGATGACCGGGCCAAATAGGGCATGCCTCGCCTGCCGCGTGGTCGCAGACGGTAATGATGATGTCCATCTGCGGCGAGGTCGGCTGCGCAAACTCGTCCCACGATTTGCTTCGGATCATCTCAGTCGGATAGCCAAGCGCGCGCACCTGTTCCAGTGCAAATGGGTTTGGTTTGCCGCTTGGATAACTACCGGCGCTGAATGCTTTGAAACGGGGGGTGCCGATGGTATTGAGGAGCGCTTCCGCCATTACTGAGCGCGCGGAATTATGGGTGCACAGGACCAGCACATTGAATACGCGGGAAGGAATTTGGTCAGACATTGCAGCACGCTTAATCTTCCCCGCTTGTAGACCCGTCGAGCCGGTCTCGACCAACAACCGAAATGTTGCCAACCGTGATTCTTGGGCGAGAGCACTAAGTGCACTAATGATTGATTTAGCTTCCATATTGCTAGCATTACCGAGGCAATACCTCGGGATGTCCAACACTGTTTAGCAATTTGTTTGCGGACTGATGACGGCGAGAATTGCGGCTCCCGGAGTCTATTTATGAGGCCACTCTAAACGTGAGATTAATTCTACTGTTGCCCACTAGCGGATGCTGCCCCGGCTTAAGCGAGCGAACACCGTGAAACATGAAGCGTGCAGCGCCGCCGAATACAATCGCATCACCGTGATGGAGGACGACAGATTGGGTACGGGCGTTGCGTCCGGCCTCTGAGTCCAGGCCGCCGATGATGAACCGCGCTGACAGTCCGATTGACAGCGACACAATCGGTTGCGAAAAGTCTTTCTCGTCGCGGTCTTGATGAAGCCCCATTTGTGCGCCCGCCAAATAACGATTGATGAGACAAGCGTCAGGCAAAAAACCGGCGTAGCCCGCTTGCTGGGCGATTCGCGTCGCGGTTTCCAGCAAGGCAGGCGGCATGGCCGGCCACGGTTGCGTGGTCTCCGGATCAATCGACGAATATGTATAGCCGTTGGTGCCGCTCACCCAACCTAATTTTCCGCAATTGGTCATGGCAACCGACGTCTTCTTTCCGCCGGGTGTCTGCATATGGCGAAACGGCGCGATGTCGACAACTGAATTGATGGCATCAAAAATTTCTGCGGGATCGAATGCATTGCGCAGCAGGGATACGCCGTCAGGCAATGGTGGCATTCGCGGCACTTCGGAAACGACACTAGCAACAGTGTCGATGGGAATCTGCGTGGGGAACAGCGATGGCTGGCTTAAAACTACTTTCATGCTGTCACTTTCAAGCTGGCCCACAAGTGCGCGGCGACCAAAGAACGATGAGGCGCGTATTGTGCAAGCACCGTTTCCGCCACTTTAACCGTGGGTGAGGCATCGCTGCCGTTTACTTTTCCGAGGGCGTTACGAACCGCGACGTCGCCGTGAAGTGAGCAATCTTCATATCCAAAGCCACGCATCAAGGTGTAGTGCGCTGTCCATGGGCCGATTCCTTTAACCTCCAGCAGTGCGTTCTGTATGCAAACCGCATCGTGCCGCGGCCGTTGCCATTCGTCCAAAGGCAGCGTTCCGTCTAAAACCAGTTGCGACACCCTCAACAGGGCTTCAGCCTTTGCACGAGAGAATTTATTCGCGCCGAGTTGATTGGCACTCAGTCTGGACACCAATGTTGCGTCCGGGTAGCACATCAGCCCGCTTGAGTGAATACGCGGGTTGGGCAGATTCGCGAGTCTGATGAGCGAATGGCGCAGTTGAACGGCAAAACGCACATTGATTTGCTGACCGATAATCGCCCACGTGAGCGCTTCAAATGGCGTGGCTGCTTGCGGGATTCGGAGCCCGCTTTGGCTGCGGATAAGCGCGCCCAGCAATTTGTCAGCTTTGCACTTTCGTTCAAATGACTCCACATTAATCAGCAGGCCCAGCAGCCCTTTTGCAATGTCTTGTGCTCCTGATAATGAAAGAAGCTGATCATGGCTTTCAAAGGTGCAGTTCGCAACCTGCTGATCAAACTCAATATGGATAAACGTCGGATGACCGCCAATAAGTACGGCTTTTGTGATGCTGTTGACTGTTATACGTTCTGCCAATTGTTCGGAATCGCGCGCATGAAAACTGAGAATCTCTTGCGCCCGGTAATGCTTCGGCAAATCGAAGGTGAATGATATTACCGTCGGTTTTGCTTGTTTCAATTTTGTGTTTCTTCAGATTCGCGACGCAGTAATTCTGCCTTGCGCCCAACGCCCCATCGATAGCCGGATAGCTCGCCAGATTGGCGCACAACACGGTGGCAGGGAATGAGCACTGCGATCGCGTTGCTTGCGCAGGCGCTGGCCACTGCGCGAACTGCTTTGGGCTTGCCGATCTTTTCCGCCAGCTGGCTATAGCTAACGGTCCCGCCCAGCGGGATATCCCGTAGTGCTTTCCAAACCTGCTGCTGGAATACCGTGCCCTGAATATCGAGCGGCAAATCGCGCAGAGCTTTTTGCTGCTTATCGGGATCAAGAGCAGATTGATCAAGGTACTGTGAAATTCTGGACAGCCACAGCTTGAAAGTTTTGTCGGCAGGCAGGAACGTGGCACGCGGGAATCGTTGGTGTAATTGTTGGGTCAGGGCGTCGGCATCATCGCTGAACTCAACGCTACATACGCCACGCTGGGTGGCCGCTACCATCATTAACCCCATGGTGGAGGGTACAAGTGCAAAGCGAATTTCTTCGTTTACGCCGCCTTTTTTGTATCGTTGGGGTGTCATTCCCAACACCGCGGTCGAGCTGGCGTAAAAGCGGCCCGTCGAATTAAATCCTGCCTCGTAAATCGCCTCGGTCACCGAGCGATTTTTGGAAAGCGCATCCCTCACCCGCATTTGTTGAATCGCTTTCTGATATTCCTTGGGTGTCACGCCGGTCGCGGCTTTAAATACGCGATGAAAGTGATGCGGGCTTAGATTGGACGCGCTGGCGAGTTCGTTCAGCGATAGATTTGTGGCGCTTTGCTTGATGCGTTCGCATGCGGCAGAAATGGCATCATTGCGCTGGTGCTCAAGCGAAATACCATCTGGATGGCAGCGCTTGCAGGGACGAAAGCCAGCCGCTTTTGCATCGCCAGTGGTGTCAAAAAACAACACATTAATTTGTTTGGCCGCGCGTGACGGACATGAGGCGCGGCAATATATGCCGGTGGTTTTAACGGCGTAAACAAACTCGCCGTCGAGCGCTTTATCGCGGTTCAGCACCGCATGCCAGCGGGCAGCTGAAGTGGTGTGGTCAGCTGTAACGTTATTGGTGGCGGCAGTCTTGCGGGCGTGATTTTCAGTAACGTTGCCCGCGCCGAAGCCGTCAGAATCGTTTACACGTTTATTTGAAACATTCATGGTGATGCGCCTGGGTTTATCTGGAAGTTTTCATTGTTCACGCTTGTGGTGAGTTAAACACTCCGATCCTTGCGGTCAAATTGTCGCCGCTAGTTTTTTCCATTACGGCACGCCTCTATGTTTAAATTAACAAAGATTAAATCAATGACGTCACTTACATTTTAGAACCGAATGCCATGCCGCACGATCATTCATCTCCCAACCACGACCCTCACGACCACCACGGTGATCATGACCATCAGCACAGCGGTAGCCACACCCATGACGCTGACCACGGTGGCCAGCATCACCATCACCTGCCCGATTCCAATCGGGCGTTTGCGATTGGCGTATCCCTCAACATCACGTTTGTGTTGGTCGAGCTGGGTTTTGGTTGGTGGACCAATTCGCTCGCGCTACTGGCCGACGCGGGCCATAACTTTGGTGATGTGCTCGGATTGTTGCTGGCGTGGGGTGCGACACGGCTCGCGCTTAAGGCGCCGTCGGCGCGCTTCACCTACGGTCTCGGCTCCACTACGATTCTGGCCGCACTGGCCAATGCCACGCTGCTGTTGGTGGCGACGGGTGCGATTATGCTTGAAGCGGCGCAGCGTCTGTACAGCGCCAGTCATGCAGAGCCGGTGACTGCCTCGATTGTGATCGCGGTGGCGCTCGCGGGCGTGCTGGTAAACGGTGCCACTGCGATGCTTTT
>JBBRZG010000153.1:0-8349 GCA_038236905.1 Burkholderiales bacterium | reverse complement strand
ATCATCGCATTCACCAGCAAAAACGCCGCGCAATCTTATTTGCGAAAAGCGGTTGTTTACGGCGAGCAGTCGATTCGTTTGGGGGTGTCGCGACTGTTTGTGCTGCCATCTCCATCGGGTCTGGCGACGCGTTTTTTCGACATTAAAGTCTGGCATGCGCTGGCGGACGAATATAAACAGCTTTGATTTTCGGTCGTGGTCTTAACCGCGCCCGCGCCAGCGCACTCGGCGATAATCATGTCATGAGCAACCAGCAAGCAGAAAAAAAAACTATCCGCACGGATGTGATCGCCGCGCGCGATGCGATGTCGGTGGATCAGCGTACGGACGCGGCTTCGAGCATGTGCGAATCGATTATTGCGTCGACGCCGTATCTAAACGCTTTCACCGTGCTGGCTTACGCGAGCTTTGGCAGCGAACTGGAGACAGCCTCGCTGCTTGAACGCATATTGGTGGACAAAAAGAATCTGGTGATGCCGCGCGTGGACAAGGTGTCGCAGCAATTGCAGCTACATCGCGTTCGCCATCTTGATGAGCTTGTCGCCGGTGTGTGGGGCATTCGCGAGCCCAGCGCTGCGTTAGAAATCGTGCCCCCCAACGCCATAGACTTGATCATCGTGCCCGGCGTGGCGTTTGATCGCGCCGGCTTTCGCATCGGCTACGGCAAGGGCTTTTACGATAAACTATTATCTGTCGCAAACCCAGCAACCACGCGCCTTTCGGCAGCCTTCGATTGTCAGATTGTGGATGCAGTACCCAACGAGGCGCATGATCAACGCGTCGACATTATCATTACTCCCACCCAGAAAATACTAATTTCCCATGACCGCTAAAATCATTGATGGCAAAGCAATTTCCGATATTTTTCGTGCTGAATACAAGGTGCGCGTGGATCGGCTGATCGAGCAAGGTATCCGGCCCGGCCTGGCGGTCATCATCGTCGGCGACGATGCGGCGTCACAGGTTTATGTGCGTAACAAGGCCAAGGCCTGTGAAGCGATTGGCATGCACTCGGAAGTCCATGCGCTGCCTGCCGCGACCTCTCAAGATGATTTACTGGCGTGGGTGAACAAGCTCAACGACAACGCCGCGATTCACGGCATTCTGGTTCAGCTGCCGTTACCCAAGCACATTGATGATAGGGCCGTCATTGAGGCGATTCATCCGATGAAGGATGTGGATGGATTTCACTATGCAAACATGGGCGCACTGGTGATTGATGAAAGCTGGTTCCCGCCTTGTACCCCATTTGGCGTGATGCAAATGCTCGCGCATGAGGGCATTGAAATCGAAGGCAAACACGCGGTCGTGATTGGCCGCTCAAATATCGTCGGCAAGCCGCAGGCAATGCTATTGCTCAAAGCAGGTGCGACCGTCACCGTGTGTCATTCAAAAACGAAAGACCTGAACAAATTCACGCGCGATGCCGATATTCTTATCGCCGCGGTAGGCCGCGCGAACATGGTGACGGGCGATATGATCAAGCCCGGTGCGGTGGTGATGGACGTGGGCATTAACCGCCTGCCATCAGGTAAATTATGCGGCGATGTCGATTTTGAATCAGCAAAATTAGTGGCCTCTGCAATCACGCCCGTGCCAGGTGGCGTCGGTCCAATGACCATTACCATGCTGCTCGGCAACACACTGCGCGCGGCTGAACGCGCCGCTGGGATTAAAAAATCGGCTGGCTTTACGATGATGGCATGAGCGTTTCGGTTGATCGAAGTTGGTATTGTTTTGACAATCCAATCTCACGGCTTATCGCGTAATTCTCGCCTCAATATCTTCCCCACATTGCTTTTCGGTAGTGATTCTCGAAACACGATCGTTCGCGGGCATTTGTAGCCAGTCAGATTCTTTCGGCAATATTCCATGACTGCAGATTCGTTAAGGGCGGGATCCTTTTTGACGATGAAAAGTTTGACGGCCTCGCCGGTTTTTTCGTCCGCTACGCCGATCACCGCGCATTCCATTACGCCAGGCAGCGAAGCGATCACGTCTTCAATTTCGTTCGGAAATACATTGAAACCGGAGACTAAAATCATGTCTTTTTTCCGATCAACGATTTTGACGTGACCGTTCGGTAGCATGATGCCGATATCGCCGGATTTGAAGAACCCATCCCGGGTCATCACCTTGGCGGTTTCGTCCGGGCGTAGCCAATAGCCGCGCATGACTTGCGGCCCGCGCAGGCAGATTTCGCCTGGCTCGCCTAGTGCCACTTCGGCTTCCGCGTCGTCGCGGATCGAGACTTCGGTGCCGGGCATCGGCATACCAACGTCGCCGTTAAAGCTTTTATTCATGACCTCGTTACAGGTGGCACCCGACGACGTCTCCGTGAGGCCATAGCCTTCGACAATCGGCACGCCGGTGATGCCCAGCCATTTCTCGGCCACCGCCCGCTGCACCGCCATGCCGCCGCCGTTTGACACCCGCAGCTGGCTGAAATCGAGGGTCGCGAATGCCGGATGATTGACGAGCGAATTAAACATCGTGTTCACGGCCGGGAAGACATGATATTTGTATTTGCGCATGGTTTCAATCATGCCGTCGATATCGCGCGGATTGGTGATGAGCACGCAATGGCCGCCCAGCTTGATCGACAGCCACATGCACGTCACTAGACAAAAAATGTGATACATCGGCAGCGCACAAATGACGATGGGCGACTCCGGTGGCGGGCCTTTGCTGTGGTCCTCCATCGCAGGTTTGAGCCATTCTTCCGAGACCATTGAATTGCCGAAAATGTTCGCATGAACCAGTACCGCGCCTTTTGAAACGCCCGTGGTGCCGCCGGTGTATTGCAGGAATGCAATGTCTTCGGGGCCGAGCTGCGGCTTGACCAGATTCAGACTCTTGCCTTCGCGGATCGCGTCGTTAAATCGCACGGATCCATGCAAACTGAACGCCGGTACGATCTTCTTTATTTTGCGTAAAACAAAATTGGTGATGAGTCCTTTCGGAAAACCAAGCAGGTCGCCAATCGACGCCAACACCACCTGTTTGATTTTGGTCTTGGGCAGCACCGCTTCAAGCGTGGGCGCAAAATTTTCTAGGATGACAATGACCTCGGCACCTGAATCGTTGAGCTGGTGCTCGAGCTCGCGCGGCGTATAGAGCGGGTTGATATTCACCACCACAAAGCCGGCTCGTAACACCGCCAGAATCGCGACCGGATATTGCAGGATATTGGGCATCATCAAGGCCACGCGCGCCCCTTTTTGCAGGCCCTTTGATTGCAGCCATGCGCCGAGTGCTGTTGATAAACCATCGACGTCGCGGTAGGTTAGTGTTTTATCCATGCAGGTATACGCGGGATGATTCGGATATTTCTGAAAGCACTCTTCGGCCATTGCGGTTAGCGAGCTGTAGCGCGCCAGATCAATATCGTGAGCGACCCCTTGTGGGTAGTGCTTCAGCCACCATTTCGGCGCGAGGCTGCGTTCGGTTGTGGGTTTGTTTACAGGGTCGTTTATAGCGGTATTCATTGAATCCTCCAGGCTATTATTTTTTTATAAACGGGCAATGCTTAATGAACCTCAATGGGTACTAATTCGTAATTGCGTTACATTTTGCGGGGCAGATTGCGTGGCAAATACTTGCCCAGTTCCATTTTCGCGAGAGAGGCGCGATGAACTTCATCGGGTCCATCGGCCAGCCGCAAAATTCGCGCCCAGGTGTAGGCATAAGCGAGCGGAAAGTCTTCGGTCAATCCGGCACCGCCGTGCGCCTGTATCGCCCAATCGATGACTTGTTGCGCCATATTGGGCGCGACTATTTTGATCATCGCGATTTCTGCTTTCGCGACCTTGTTACCAGCAATGTCCATGGTATGCGCGGCTTTTAGGGTGAGTAGGCGCGCCTGATCAATCATGCAGCGCGATTCGGCGATGCGCTCGTGCCACACGCTTTGCGCGGCAATCGGTTTGCCAAACGCGACTCGCGACGATAGACGTGCGCACATCAGCTGCAGCGCGCGCTCGGCCAAGCCAATCAAACGCATGCAGTGATGAATGCGGCCCGGCCCCAAACGCCCTTGTGCGATTTCAAATCCACGGCCCTCACCAAGCAGCATGTTTGAAGCGGGCACCCGCACGTTGTCAAAATTAATTTCGCAATGGCCATGTGGCGCATCGTCATAACCAAATACCGGCAGCGGGCGCATCACGGTCACACCCGGCGCATCAGCCGGCACCAGAATCATCGATTGCTGTGAATGGGTGTTGGCGTCTGGATTGGTTTTTCCCATCACGATATAGATTTTGCAGCGAGGGTCGCCCGCGCCGGAAATCCACCATTTACGACCATTGATCACGTAATCATCGCCATCGCGATTGATGCGGGTGGCGATATTGGTGGCGTCCGATGACGCAACATCGGGCTCGGTCATCGCGAACGCGGAGCGAATATCGCCGTTCAATAGCGGCGTCAACCATTGCTGCTGCTGTTCGGCGGTGCCGTATTGGGTCAACACTTCCATGTTGCCGGTATCCGGCGCGGAGCAATTAAATACTTCGGGCGCCCAATGCACGCGACCGGTAATCTCAGCCAGCGGCGCGTATTCCAGATTGGTCAATCCTGCGCCATGCTTGCCCGGCATGAATAAATTCCATAGTCCCGCCGCTTTTGCTTTGGGTTTTAACTCGTCCAGTAATTGCACAGGCGTCCAGCGTTTACCGGCTTTGGTGTTGGCCTCGATATCGTCATGAAAACGTTGCTCGTTGGGTAAAATATGTTCGGCGTAAAACGCCTCCATCCGGGCTTGCAGCGCGATGGTTTTAGGGGAGTAACTGAAATCCATTTGATTGCTTTCTAGATTACGAGTGAGCCAATTTCTTGGCAACGGCATATCCCAATTCAGCCAGCGGTCTTGCGGCTTTTCCCATCGCGACTGCTTGCTCTGAAGCCGCGGTGCCATCCACCACGCGCTTCATAATCCCCTGCAAAATGCCCGCCATGCGAAACATGTTGTAGGCCAAATAATAATCAAAGTTTTCGATACCATCTTCGCGGCCGGTGCGCTCACAATACGTCGCGATATAGCGTGTGATCGACGGAATGCCGAGTGAGTTCAAATCGAGCCCGGCCAATCCGCGAAACGCAGCGGGCGGCACGTGCCAGGTCATGCAGTGGTAAGCAAAATCGGCGAGCGGATGCCCGAGTGTTGAAAGCTCCCAATCGAGAATCGCGAGAATCCGCGGCTCGGTCGGATGCAGAATCAGGTTATCGAGCCGATAGTCGCCATGCACGATACTGGTTTCGTCACCGGCTGGAATATGCTGCGGCAGCCAGTCGATCAAAAAATCCATCGCCTCGATTTTTTCGGTTTCGGATGCTCGATATTGTTTGGTCCAGCGCGCAATCTGTCTTTCAAAATAATTGCCCGGGCGTCCAAAGTCCGCCAAACCGATAGCGGCATAGTCCACCTGATGCAAGCGCGCCAGCACCGAATTCATTTCGTCGAAAATAGCGCCGCGTTCATGGCTGGTCATGCCCGGCAGGGAAGGGTCCCACAGCACGCGGCCCTCGACCATTTCCATGATGAAGAACGCTCGGCCGATCACAGATTCGTCGGTGCAGAGCGCGATTGTTTTCGGTACCGGAATATTGGCTTTGGCGAGCGCGGTCATGACCTCATATTCGCGCTCTATGGCGTGCGCAGAGGGGAGTAACTTCGCTGCCGGGCCCGGTTTGCTCCGCATCACGAACGAGCGGCCGGAACTGGTTAATTTAAACGTCGGATTAGACTGGCCGCCTTTGAATTGCTCTATATCGAATGGCCCAAACGCCGCGCCAGTGCTAGTGTTTAGCCATGCCGTTAGCGCATCGATGTCAAACGCATGCTGTTTGGACACGGCCTTGGTGCCTTTGAAATGATCAAAATTTTGTGCTCCGCTATCTGGCCTACCTGCATTATCTGGCATCACCTTTTTCTCCGACTTTATTGCGATATTTTTCGTATTGTTCGTAGAGCGCTTCCATCGTGGTCTTACGCGTCTCAGTTTGTAAATAATCGGTGGGGGAAATATTCATCGCGCGCATTACCACATCGTTGCGCGCCGCGCCAATATCAATCGCGTTGATGCAAGCGGGTGCCTGCGCCAAGCTGCCCAACATCAGGCGCTGCCCCGACAGCAGATACGACAAAATAGCTCGATTCACGCCGCCGTGCAGCACCAATAGTGCGACATCCCAATCGTCATCGCCGCGCAATTGATCGATTTCCGGAATCACCCGATCTAGCAATTCGCCGACCGATTCGCCGCCTAGAAATCGGGTGCTCTCTTTTACGTTGCCATCGAAGGCGCTGTGAAAAGCGGAACGGATTTCGGCGGCCGGAATCTCGCTTAATTTGCCGCCTTTGATTTCTTGTAGCGATGGCTTGGTTTCAACGGCGATATTTTGTCCGGTGCTGCGCAAGATGTGTTCTGCGGTCTGCACGGTGCGCAGCAACCCGCTGACGATGACGCGATCAAATTTAATCTGATGCTGGGCAAAAAGTGCCCCCGCGCCTTGCGCTTGTTCAATCCCGCGATCATTCAGCGGGACGGTATCCGGTGCAAGCGGCTTTCCAGCAGGGTCAAAATAGGTCACGCTGCCGTGGCGCATCAAAAAAATGCGGCGTCTATCGGCGTCTTTGGGGATCATCAGATTTTGACTTTCCCCAACAGTATCTGTCCGTACATGACCCAATCACCGGCAAAGCTATACAGCGGATATTTAAAGGTCGCTGGGCGATTGTGTTCAAAGAAAAAATGCCCAACCCATGCAAACCCATAACCGCAAAACAGCGCGAGAAATAACCAGTAGGGATTTGCCGAGTAAATCGAAAAGGCCACCACCGCCAGCACGAGTGATGTCCCCACAAAATGCAATCGTCTACAGGTCAGGTTTGCATGTTCACTCAGATAAAAAGGATAGAACTCGCGAAAAGTTTTAAAGCGCTTGATGTTGGATGGCATGGCGGATGGCTTGGGCGGGGACGTCATGAGTGAGTACTCCGATAAGGTTGAGGTTCGGTCGGCGCAATTGGGCTTCAGATTTTGTAACCGGTGTCGAGCCGATCCAGCTTTCGTAGCAATCCCGGCCACGCCAGTTGTCCGCCCAAGCCCTTGGTCACAGCTTTAGCCTGCATCTGTGCCCCGACGACAATCGCCTGCGGGATGCTGATCAGCTCACCGCCCCCGGCCTGCGCGCGGATTTGAATCATGCAGCTGGTCTCAAAAAAATACATGGCTAAAAATGCGTCCGCGATTGATTGCCCGACCGTGAGCAAGCCGTGATTACGCAACATGAAAAATGTTTTGTCACCCAAATCCTGCACCAGACGAGGCTTTTCATCATCGTTGAGTGCCACCCCTTCGTAGCCGTGATAAGCCAGACTCGACAGCACAAAGATGGATTGCTGCGAAATGGGTAGCAGCCCGTTTTTCTGCGCCGAGACCGCCACGCCATTGGGGGTGTGCAAATGCAACACGCATTTCGCGTCGGTTCGCGCGGCGTGAATCGCGGAGTGAATCACGAAGCCCGCCGGGTTGATCGCATACGGATTGTCGGCGTCTAGCTTATTAGCGTCGCTGTCGATCTTCACCAGGCTGGAGGCGGTAATCTCTTCAAACATCATGCCGTAGGGATTGATTAGGAACTGGTTCTCAACGTCGGGGATTTTAGCGGTGATATGGGTAAAAACCAGATCATCCCAACCATACTGCGCCACCAATCGGTAGCAAGCCGCGAGATCAACCCGCGTTTGCCATTCGTGTTCGGAAACCCGTTCCTTAATCGATTGCATATGATTCTCCTCACACTATTTTTATAGCCATAGTTTATGCGTAAAAAACCCTCGCAAGCGGACGAGGGCTTTGATGAGTGATGAATTCTAAGGGGCACATATTGCGGCTCAAGCGCGAGGGTTAACTGGCTAACGCATAAGGGTCTGCTTATTCCTTTACCACCCGCAGACGCCGAATAGCCGCGATGAACTGTCGCAGCCCGCTGGCTGAGCTTGGCGCACTTGTTTCGCCCGATGCTGCTGATGTTGGCGGACGTGGCGCTGCGTAGCGCAACGCAATATAGGCGTCAATTAACGGTCGCACCTGCGCACCGAGCGCGGGCTGGATGGTTTCAACGCGCTGCAAAAAATCGAGCGGACCTTCGGTTGGCTCGCGGCTGATGCCTATTTTGGCGAGCTTGGCGCAGAGTCTTTCATACGCCACCACCACCGGATCTTTGCGGGTGCGATAGATGCGTAGTAGTAAAAATAATCCCACACTGCTACTCGTGATTAGCACGCCAATAATCAGCCAGCGCACCATCATCGTCCAGTCCACATTCGGCATGCCGAGATTT
>JBBRZG010000152.1:0-8574 GCA_038236905.1 Burkholderiales bacterium | reverse complement strand
GGCCCCTATACCGATCCGAACGTAAAAATCGATATCCGCTCGGGCTTGGCGCCACTGCGCGAAAAATGGATTGCCGAGCGTAACGACACCGTGTTGCTGGATGGTCCATCGTCGGCGTACGGCATCGAGCGCATGAACGATGCGAAATTAGCCGAGCTGCGCTTCAACTTAAAGCGCAAACCGCGCGTGGCAAAAGCAGGCATGAATGTTTCACAAATGCATTACGCGAAGAAGGGCATCATCACCCCGGAAATGGAATACATCGCGATTCGCGAAAACCAGAATCGCGAGTGGATGCTCGCGAATCAACCCGCGCTGATTACCAAACAGCATCCCGGCCAATCGTTCGGCGCAAATATTCAATCATTCATGACGCCCGAATTCGTCCGCGATGAAATTGCCCGCGGTCGCGCCGTGATTCCGATGAATATCAACCATCCTGAAATCGAGCCCATGATTATTGGCCGCAATTTTCTGGTCAAGATTAACGCCAATATTGGTAACTCCGCAGTCTCGTCAAGCATCGCTGAAGAGGTCGAAAAAATGACCTGGGCGACGCGCTGGGGCGGCGATACGGTGATGGATTTATCCACCGGTAAACATATCCACGAAACGCGCGAATGGATCATCCGCAATTCGCCTGTGCCGATTGGCACGGTGCCGATTTACCAGGCGCTAGAGAAAGTTGACGGCAAGGCCGAGGACCTGACCTGGGAAATTTTCCGCGACACGTTAATTGAGCAAGCTGAACAAGGCGTGGACTATTTCACGATTCACGCGGGCGTGCTGCTGCGCTATATCCCGATGACGGCCAACCGGATGACCGGCATTGTTTCGCGCGGTGGGTCAATCATGGCGAAATGGTGCTTGGCGCATCATAAAGAATCTTTTCTCTACACGCACTTTGAAGATATTTGCGAAATCATGAAAGCCTACGACGTGACGTTCTCGCTCGGCGATGGTTTGCGTCCCGGCTCGGGATTTGATGCCAATGATGAAGCGCAACTAGGCGAATTAAAAACCCTTGGCGAGCTCACTAAAGTCGCGTGGCAGCACGATGTGCAAACCATGATCGAGGGCCCCGGACATGTGCCCATGCATCTCATCAAAGAGAACATGGATTTGCAATTGAAGTATTGCCACGAAGCGCCGTTTTACACGCTTGGCCCGCTCACCACCGACATCGCGCCCGGCTATGATCACATTACGTCAGCCATTGGTGCGGCTATGATCGGCTGGTACGGCACGGCGATGCTCTGCTACGTCACGCCAAAGGAGCACCTCGGTTTACCTGATAAAAATGACGTAAAGGACGGCATCATGGCTTACAAGATCGCGGCCCATGCAGCTGATTTGGCGAAGGGCCATCCCGGTGCACAAATGCGCGACAACGCGCTGTCAAAAGCGAGATTTGAATTCCGCTGGGACGATCAATTTAATCTCGGCCTCGACCCCGACAAAGCCCGCGAATTTCACGATGAAACTTTGCCGCAAGAAGGCGCGAAGCTAGCGCACTTCTGCAGCATGTGCGGCCCACATTTTTGCTCTATGAAAATTTCGCAAGATGTGCGTGATTTTGCCAAGGCGCAGGGCGTCTCAGAAGCGGATGCGTTGCAAAAGGGGATGGAAGTTAAGGCGATTGAGTTTGTGAAGAAGGGGGCGGAGGTATATCACAAGGTGTAGGGCCAGCGCGCTTTTTCTGCATGGTTCAAATGGCTGAGAGGGTGTGAAACCGGACCAAAAAGAGGCGCGTCTCTCGTTCACCCGCAAAGCGTACTGCTTTTCTACATCATTTTAAATTGATGCAAAAACGTACGGCTGACGGCCAACACATCGTTGCGACTTTTTAAATGAATGGTTGCGGTTTCGTTGTCGCCTCGCAGCACTTGGCTAATCGCGCGCAGGTTCACGACAATTGCGCGGTGCGCCTGTACGAACTGTTCGGGGTCAAGTTGCGCGAGTAATTCTTTTAGCGGAGTGCGCACTAAGCCCTCGTTTAATTCGCCCGCTTGCCCGTGCCACGCAATTAGCGTGTACTTGTCTTCGGCGCGAATGAAATCCACTTCGTCGGTCGACACTACGCGGAGCGCCTGCCCGACCGATACGCGCAGCCACCGCACATAAGCGGGCGCAGCCTGTTTGTAAATGCGAGCGGAAATTTGTTCGAGCAGCTCGTCTGTATGGGCATTATGTTGCGCGACATTCAACCGCACTTTTAGTCGCGCGACCGTATCCGTGAGGCGCGCAAGCTCCACCGGTTTCACCAAATAATCAAGCGCGCCTTGGTCGAATGCCTGCACCGCGTATTTATCATAGGCGGTCACAAAAACAATATGCGCGCGGCGCCCGATAAAACGCGCCGCTTCTATGCCGGACAAGCCCGGCATGTGCACATCCAGAAAACAAATATCTGGGCGGAGTGATTCAAAACTTTCCACCGCTGCACGCCCATTACGCACGACCGCCACCACTTTGAGTTCGGGCCACATCTGGGCCAACATGCGTTGAAGCGACTCGCGCAGCAGCGGTTCGTCGTCGGCGATGAGCGCGGTCTGCGCCTGCATTGTTTTCGCTGTCATGTTTTATTGACCATTGCGGGGAAACTGATTTCTGCGCAAGCGCCGTGTGGCTTATTTTCAGAGAGCTGCAGCGATGCGTCACCGCCAAAAGCAAGCGCTAAACGCTCGCGCAGATTCGTGAGCCCGGTGCCGAGCCCTTCGTTTGCGAGCATGGTGTTGTGTCCTAGTCCGATACCGGTATCGATAACACTGGCATGGCAACGTTTTACCTCAATCCACACCCGAACATCAATGCTGCCGCCGACTTCGGATGGATCGATCCCGTGCCGCATCGCGTTCTCCACCAGGGTCAACAGCGTCATGGGCGGACACATCAGCGTGTGGGTTGTCTCGTCTGCATGCAGCGTAAACGTAAGCCGATCTGCCATCCGCATATGCATCACCTCCAAATACGCGCGCACCAACTCAAGCTCTTGGCCCATGGTCGCAGTCGGCTGGTTGATGCGTGGCACGGCGACGCGAAGATAGGCGATTAAACTGTCGAGCACCGATGCGGCCCTTGGTGAGCCGGTGGTGACGAGCTCGCGCACATTCGCGAGCGTGTTAAACAAAAAATGCGGCTCGACCTGCGCCTGCAGCAGTCGTAGACGCGCGTTCAGCGCTTGCTTCTCGTATTCGCTACGTTCAAGTTCAAACGAGAGCGCCTGATTGCTCGCATCATTACGAATTTGTTTGAGCAGCGCAATGACCGCCATCCAGGGTGCTAACAGCAGGCAGAGAAACGTGAACGTCGCAAACCCAGCCAGCCGCCCTTGATCCTGCCACCACGGCGGATCAAGGCCGATATTGGTCAAAGAATAACCAATCCACACCGCGAGTGGCATCGTGATTGCAACGGCGACAACTTGCAATGCCCAGCGCGCGAGCCAGCCGGGAAGACGACGCGGCCACTGCTCAAAGAGCCCGAACGCGAATAAACCGGCAAAACCAAAAAAGAGCAAACGCCCGATCAAGACACGATATCCGGCCTCCCACGTAAACGAAAACAGGATCATAAACAAAACGCAAACCGGTAACACGATACGAACGCGCCGCCAGCCTAATATGCGTGCGATGTGTTGTGAAAAACGATCTTGCGGTGAAGAATCCATGATGCGACGATAACAGTGTGGTGACGCAGATGACAACTCAAAGTGCGGAAATTTGCTTCGCCAAAGCGCTATTTTCCCATTGCTTTTGCGAGATGGCACGTTCCTCATCCGTGCCAATCGTGTTTCGTTGTCTCTTAACCGTATCCCGTCGGAAAGCCGTATGCGATAGATGTTGGGTGGGCGATTGTGCGAAGTATCTAAACGAACCAATGTCAGGCATGCGAGCAAAAAAAACTCAATGAAATGACGCGACGCAGGGTTGCGGTGAGGACAATCGAAATGCAATATCACTAAAACAATCCTTGCGGTTTTGATTAGCCGCAGGCCACCAAAATCATTTTTAGCAGCAATAAATTCATCCAGACCTTCCACCGATTGATGAAAAGAACCCTACGTTTTTTGCGCTTTTGTTTATGGAGCCTGCTCGCCATCGTGGCCTTGGGCGGTGCGCTGATAGCCTGCTTCGTTTACTCACCCGACCCGCAGCTTCCGCAACTATCCGGTACGCTGACTATAGGTGCAATCGTGGTGGAGGGGCTAAAGCGGACGTACACAACTTACCTACCGCGCGCACTGCCGAAAGGAGCACCGCTGGTGTTGGTGATGCATGGCTCGGGCGAGAAAGGCGCGCAGATTCGAATCGGAACAGGATACAGCTTCGAGCGCTTGGCGGACAAACATGGTTTTGCTGTGGTCTATCCCGATGCCTACACCTTCGATTGGAATGACTGCAGCAAGGTTGGGGACTTCAATGTGAATAGTTACAGCATCAATGACCTAGGATTCCTGGACGCCCTGGTTGAACGGTTGCTCACCGAAATCGGGATTGACCGGGGTCGCGTGTTTGCGACCGGGGTTTCAGCGGGCGGCTCCATGTCGATTCGTCTTGCGCTTGACGCTGCTTCACGATATCGCGCGGTTGCGGCGGTGGCAGCAAACGTACCCACACCGGAAAATTTTAAATGCAAGACCGCGGGGCAAAGTACCTCCGTTATGATCATGAACGGTACCAACGATCCACTTGTCCCGTTTACGGGAGGAGAAGTCAATCTTCTCGGCATGTTCTATAAGGCGGGCAATGTTCGATCATCGCGGGCGTCGGCACAATATTTTGCGGATCGCAATAATTTCGCCGATGCGCCGGTCACAAGCGAGACTCCGGTATTGGATGGGGTGAGCGTTGAGCATGTCCTGTGGCGCAACGATCTAAAAACACAGGTGGAGCTTGTTGTCATCCATGGCGGTGGGCATGGCCTCCCGCAGCCATATTGGCGTCGCCCGCGGTTACTAGGTCCGTCTCCCATGATGCCGGATGGACCAGCGTTGATCTGGGCTTTTTTCGAGCGCCAGCGACCATGAGCGATACAGTGCCGCGCTGCAGGGGCTTGAGGCCGAGGCAATTTATTCTTAAGCTTAGTGCGATCTGAAAAAGATTCCCGTGCTCGCTTCTTCGACCAGCGACAGATAGCAGAATCGAATCGAGCGCTGCCGTAAATTTAGCCAGCGAATATTGATCGCGGATCACACGGATTGAGCGCGGCCCATCGGTGCCCATCGTGCGTCACCCTCGGGTAACTGTAACTCGTCGGAACGCCGTTTACAGCGTGGGTTTGATGCGCAATTGTGCGAGATGCCGCAATCCACTGGAGAGACGTCTTGTCAGTCATCGCATCGCAAAACCCGGCAATTCCCGTGAACTCGAATCCAGGTACTTTACGTCGCGCAAGCGCAGCGCTGAAAGCATCAGCAACGTTCTGGCTCATCATCGCCGTCGCCGGTGAGTGGGCGTTTATGATTTTTATCGTTGCCTTCTACGGTCCAACATCGCTTACCGGCAACTTCGAAGCGTGGACTAAGAATACGATCCTGCCGAAGGGTTATATCGCAGGCGACCCAACCGGAAATATGTTCTTCGCGACGCACGCGCTCATCGCTGCGGTCGTGGCGTTCGGCGGCGTGCTGCAGCTGATGCCGAAATTGCGTATGCGCTTTCCGGCGGTTCATCGTTGGAATGGCCGGGTGTTTCTCACCGCCATCGTTGCCGCGAGCGTGAGCGGAATGACCATGAATTGGTGGCGCGAAACGTCCACGGTGGCAATCAGCATCAATGGCCTGCTGATTTTGGTATTTGCCTGGCTCGCATGGCGCGCCGCGCGCGAGCGTGATTTCGCTGCGCATCGGCGCTGGGCTATGCGCACATTTATGGTGGCGGGCGGGGTGTGGTTTCTGCGCCTGGGTTTCTTCGCGTGGTTTATTGTCGCCAAAGGTGTGCTGAAACTGCCAGAAGGCATTCACACGGTTTTCAACACACTCTGGCCGTTTGGCTCGTACGTGTTGCCGCTGCTCATCTTGGAACTTTATCTGCGCGCTACCGCAAGCGATAGCGCGCGTTTTAAATTTCTCGCTGCCACAACGTTGACACTGTCGACGCTTTACATGGCCATCGGCGTATTCGCCGCCGCTGCTTTTTTATGGATGCCATTGATCGCGAAGTTGTGAGCCTGAAGGGCGCGCTGCCTTAAACGGTAAAACATTTTTCAATTTATCTGGGGATAAAAAATCTATGGCTGCTGTATTTACCTCGCTGCATATCTTCGCTGGCGCTATCGCGCTGATTGCCGGCGCCGTTGCTTTGTCGGTCACGAAAGGTGGGTATATACATCGCAATAGCGGGCTTGTATTCGTTGCGTCCATGCTATTTATGTCCGCATCGGGTGCCGCGATCGCCGCATTCGTACCGGTTCGTATTTCGGTCGTTGCCGGCATGCTGACGTTTTATTTGGTGTTGACCTCGCTGCTCACGGTACGCCGCGTTGGCAGTAGTAATCGCCCTATCGAGATAGCCGGGATGGGGCTTGGGTTTGCCACCGGCGTGCTCGGCATCGTGTTTGGCGCGATGGCGTTGCAAACTCAAAGCGGCGCGCTTGATCGCTATCCTGCCGCGATTTACTTCGTGTTTGGGTGCGTCGCGCTCATGGGCACAATGCTGGATGGCCGCATGTGGTTGGCGAACGGCATCGACGGCAAACACCGCATCGCACGTCACTTGTGGCGGATGTGCTTTGGAATGTATATGGCGACCTCAGCATTTTTTCTGGGCCAGGCTAAACTCTTCCCCGAGATCTTTCGCAATGGCTGGCTCCTTGCGGTGCCGGTGCTCATGGTGGTACTCGCGATGTTGTACTGGCTGACGCGCACGCTGTTTGCGCGGAGACCGATTTCCCAAAGAAAAATTTTGTAACGCTAGCATTGGCGAGCGTTCGCAGCTAGTTTTGCCCTGAAATACCCGCCAATGTTAGTGTTTCATTTTCAAAGAGCGGGCACTAAAAACGCCCCAACGAGCTGAATTCATATTTTAAGTTGCACAAATATCAATTCGGCCCGCTTCGCCCATCCGTGTTTTCCAAACCTGCGACGTGATTAGTGGCGATAAGGATTATTCGGCTGACGGTCACGGTTGTTCGGGACACCGTCACCATCGCGGTCATTTCGGTTCCAGCGTCCGCGCTCAAGTTCCCAGCGGTTGTCACGTTGCGTCCAGCGCGGCTCGACGTAGTATTGACCGGAGCGATTGCGCTGCCAGCTACCTCTTCTCCACGCATGTCTGCCGCGATTCGAGTCCCAATAGCCCGGCGCCCATGTGTAGCCGCGACGTGGCTGAGGGACCGTCTCATAACGCAACGCCGGTGGTGCGTCGTTCAGGAAAATCCTGACATCTGCGGCCGCCAGGTTAGATTGGGTAATGCCACCGACCGATGCGGCAATCAGCAGGGCGAGTAGCGGCTTACGAAAACTGATGATGTGTTTCATATTTATCTCCTAGTTATGTGCGAAACAGCTCAACCGCCACGGCAGCGCGTTAATAAGCAACGCGACTGCAACGCATAGCCGTCTTACCGGAATTTCAACAGGATATTTCTGCCATGTGCCGCATATTGGCTACAAATGGCCGGCCAGTCGGTGCGGCGGCGCACAAAGAGACGTTGAAATTATGTGCAACAGGCTATTCGGCTGGCTTTAATCCGTACTCTGCCGCGATCAATGCATATGACCGGTGTCTTGCTAAAGGATCATGCGTCCACGTGTTGATCACAATCTCATCCAGCTCGAACCTCTTGGCGAGCGCGTCAAGCCTTGCCTTTACGTGTGAGGCGTTGCCGACAATGGCTTGACTACGCAGGCCATCAATGGTCGCGCGCTCCGCGGCGTCATAGCCTGCATAGGCCGCGTCTGCCTCTTCCGGCGAAACCAGCGGTGTCCGTAAGCCTTTTTCAAATCCGATGCGCCACTGTTCGCGTGTTTTCAACAATTGCCGCGCTTCGGCTTCGCCGTCGGCTGCCAGCGCCCACACGCAAATAGTTGGTTTCGGCAGAGGGTGAGCCTCGCTCGGCCGATACAGCTTTCGATAAAGTTCGAGCGCTTGCTCGGTGCCACGCCCTTCGGTGAAAAAATACGCGTAGGCGTAGGGCAGGCCCAAATAGGCGGCCAGCTGCGCACCATAGTCCGATGAGCCCAAAATCCGCATTTCGGGCGAGGTCGGACCGATTGGATGTGCCTTAATATCGCGAAAAGCGTGGCCGGCTGGTAACGGCGAGCCGGATACCCAGGCCTGTAAATCCTGCACCTGGTTCGGGAATTCTTCGGCGGCATTTTGATGCGGATTCAGCGCCAATGCGGTTCTCCGGTCAGAACCGGGCGCACGACCGAGCCCCAGATCAATCCGCCCCGGCGCAATGCCTTCCAGCACGCGAAACTGCTCCGCCACTTTCAACGCGGAATAATGTGGCAGCATCACCCCTGCGCTACCGATGCGAATACGCGAGGTGGTCGCGGCGATTGCGGCCATCAACACCTCGGGCGCCGTGCCGACGATACTGTCGCTGTTGTGATGCTCGGACACCCAG
>JBBRZG010000151.1:0-8581 GCA_038236905.1 Burkholderiales bacterium | reverse complement strand
GCTTCGATTTGACCTATGAGCAAGGCGACGGCCCAGCGATTCACAACCCGGTGCGCTCGCCCGCCGACGTGGCTGCGCTGCACGACGACGACGCAGCCGCGACGATGCGCTACACGCTCGACGCGATCCGGCTGGTCACCCGCGAACTGAATGGGCGCATTCCGGTAATTGGCTTTAGCGGCGCACCGTTTACGCTGGCGAGCTACGCCATCGAAGGCGGCGGCTCGAAGGATTACCGCAACACCAAGCGACTGATGTACCACGAGCCAGCCGCGTGGCACACGCTGATGGCCCAGCTCACCGCCCAGGTTACGGCCTACCTGGTTGCCCAAATCGAAGCTGGCGCGTCCGCCGATGCTGGTGATTCTTGAATCGCGGTTTTGTTCGCCGATCTTTAAATCCGTTGATAACGCCGTTGCGGCATTTGCGTTCTCGGTGAAGCCGTTTACGGTCACGCTCTGGGTCGTGTAGCCGATAAACGGGCCAACACTTAACGCGCCCAACGTAAAGTCGTAGCCGGCGGCCAGACCAAGTGAGGCGTTGGAGCCTTTGGTGTTAGAGGAATTGGTGCGTGTGACTTGGCCCAGCTTGACGTAGCGTTGCACGTTGTTGAATTTGACATCACCCACCGTGCCCATAAACGTTGCATACGCACCGCCTGATTTGAACGAGCCAAATAGCGATAGCAGGCTTTCGTTGGTGTCGAATTTACCGAGTGAGCCCATCGTCGCGTCAGCGGTAGTTTTGCCGATTGCCGCGCCAAACGTGAACGTTTCTGAGGCGCGGAACGTGAGACCTACCGCGCCGGAGCGATTTTTCGAATTGGTTTGCGGGCTCAGGCCGTTGGCTGAAATATCAGACTTTCCGCCATCACCCGCCGCAAACGCCGTGATGCGGCGAACTTCACCGACGCTGCCTGCACGCAGGCCCGAATCCAAGGTGCGGATATGGGCTGCGCGTGTGGCCAAAGGTACTTCCGCCATGGTGGAATAAGCGTTTGGGCCGTCGATCAAGGCTTTGACGAAATCGGCAACAATCGCGTGAGCGGCAGCGGTCGGATGAACGGCATCTGCATATAAATACGTGTTGCCTGCGCCGGGTGGAGTATTGGCAGCGCTACAGGTGAGTGCAGAACTTCCCAACGGCAAACAGGCGGGTGTCGTGATGTTGGTAAACCCAAAGGCAGCGGCGTTTGCGCGAACCTCGGAGAGCAGCGTGAAGGTGTCAACCGGAATTACCTTCAGACCACCGGCAGCAATGGCGTTAAACAAATTGACATTGAAACCGGCGGATAACTGGGTACCGGCGGCAGACTGCGCTGGCGAAGCGCCAAGCAGAGGATTGGAAAATCCGGGTGTCGTGCCGATATCTGGAAGGCCGAAAACCAAAATGTAACGAGCACCTGCGGCTTGTAGTCGGGCAATTTGCTGGACTTCGGCAGTCGCAGTTTGCGCCAAAAAGGTCGAGGCGTTTACCGTTCCTGCGCTAATGGCAGGAAGTGTTTGAAAAATATCGTTGGCCCCGGCCCATACCGAATATAAAGCGCGCGAATCGGCAGAGCCGCCGGTGGCGGTCAGATATTCCGTTATTTGAGTGGCAACGGAGCGATTGGCATTAGCGCCGGGCGGTGTACTAGGACTACTCACCGCGACGCGCGCGCCGCCTTGGGAGTAATTTTGGCCGCCTTGATTGGAGGGGTCTGGTCTGCCGCCGTAATTTGCAGCCACTAATTCAGCCCATACCGGGCCGGGATTGGTGGTAAACCGGCCTAAACCTGGCACGGCAGCGGCAGGCACGCCGATTCCCGTGAGGAATGGACGGAAGTAACCCGCATCAGACAGGCTATCGCCAAACACATAAACGCCGCTAAAAGTAACCGCTCCTGCGGTGGATGCGCCAGCCGCTAGTACCGATGCCACTACAGCGGGAATTATGCGTTTTGCAATGCTTTTTTGTATAGATTTCTTTGACATTTCAGGCTCCTCGGAACGGTGATTTTAGATTTGGTTTTATAACTACAGTTAACGCCTGATAATGGCATAAACCAATCTGGTTCTCAACAATTGAGCCAGAAAAGCGCAACACCGCAGGGATGTTATTGCCAATAAAACAACAAAACCTTACGGCAGAGTCGTTGTCGACGCGCTCGTTGTATCAAATGCGGCCTGCGATGCGTCCCTCAATGCACCGCGCAGCCAGTGCTGGGCCGCCACTAACTGGTTGCGCTGTCGCCACAACATGTCTACCTGAACCGGTGGTACTGCGAAAGGCAATTCAAAAACGGCCAGCTCGGCACTCATACCGGTCGATGGTAAAAAGTGTTTGGGCAGTACGGTCAGCAGATCAGAGCCGACCACCACGCGACCGGCTGTAAAAAATTGATTCACCGTCAGCACAATGCGCCGCGTACGGTTGATGGTGGCCAGTGCCTCATCGATAAATCCAAACGGTCGCCCTGAAAAGCTCACCAGCAGGTGATGTGCCGCGCAATAAGCATCCAACGTCAGCGCAGTGTTGGCTAACGGGTGGTCGCGACGCATAGCGCACACATATTCACCACGATAAAGCTGGGCATGATTAAAGCTATCCTGTGTGCCGGTTTGCATGGCACCCAGTGCAATTGCCGCTACTGCCGCCGGGAAATAGCCAACGGCCAGATCGACCTCACCGGCCTCCAGCAATGCACGCGGGTCACGGGTGGTGAGCGGCAGCACGCGCATGTTGATGTTTGGCGCATTGGTTTCCATCTGACGAATCAGCGCAGGCATCAACATTGCCGCGGTGGCGTCCGCCATCGCCAAGACAAAACTCTGGGTCGAGGTAGTCGCCTCGAAAGCATCCGGCGTGATCGTGGCTTGCAGATTGGCGAGTGATGCCCGTACCACCGGCCACAGCGCTGATGCGCGGGGTGTGGGTGTGACGCCGTAGCCTGAACGTACCAGCAGATCATCGTCGAGCGCCTCGCGCAGTCGGCGCAGCGCGTTACTGACCGCAGGCTGGGTCATCGCCAGATTTTCGGCCGCACGTGTGATATTTCGTGTCGCCATCACCTCATCAAATACCCTCAGCAGATTCAGATCAAGCGCGTTAAATCGTTGCGTCATAGCCTTTTCTCCTATGGCGACTGGCAATCGAGGCCGAGTGCAATCAAGCCTACTATCACCCACAAAAATACAAATAATCACAGATATAAATTAGCAATATATCAGCGACTAGCCTAGATTTGGTGCATTGCAGCAATTGATCATTTAAGGAATAAACATGTCTGTGCATCTTCCCACTCATTTTGGTTTTGAGCGTGTTGCGCTGGAAAAACCGTCCCACAGCCCCCGACACAGCGCCGCGAAAACGGGTCTAGTCCGCACGCATTCAAACAAAAGATTATCGAACGTCATTCTCGGTCTATTGGTAATGGCGGCGGTGACCCTCACCGAGCGCATGCTTGAACCCAGCAACACCAGCTTCGCGTTGGAATGGGCGGTGCTTAGCCTGGTGGCGCTGGTGACGTTTGCTTTGTTGGCTAAAGTAGTCTTCCGCATGACGGCAAGTGTGCGAACCTGGTTGGCGTTTTACATCGCAGAAGCGCGTGAAGCCCGGGCGGAGGAACAGTTATTTTCACTGGCCAAGGGCGACCGGCGTGTAATGGACGACATTCGCGCCGCGCGTGATCGGCAGGAGTGGGTTGGTTGATCACCGTCCGCAAAAGTTTTTATTATTTGCCTGCATGCTCAGGTAAATAAGCGGTGGGCTGAATATCATCGGGCTCTACCAGGCAAAACTGCCCCAAAACGCGCCCCCGTCTTGGCGTTTCTATTCGGAGCACTAAGGTCAATATATCGCGGCAGAGCATTGCTTCGCCCGCAAAGAAATTCCTTGAACTTTACCCGGTTGATGTTTAGCATACGTGCGAACTCTCTCGCTACTTCGGCACTGCCGCCTTGGCGATAACAGCCGCTCAACTTATCGGGAAATATTAATGTCTTTGCGTCTTTCATTTGCGACCATGGTCGCAGCAGTTTGTGTGGTGAGTTCCATGACAGCCCCCGCCGCTCCTTCATCACAGTCTCTCATCCCGATTTCCGCTTTCGTCAGTGGCAGCAAATACAGCCACCCACGGCTGTCGCCCGACGGCAAATATCTGGCCGTTAGCGTTAAACAAGAAATTGATGGCCGCGACCAACAGACGCTAAATGTTTATGATCTGAATGGTTTTAAGTTATTGAGCACGCTTCGTTTTCCTGTGTTCCAGCTCCCTCTTGGTTTTGAATGGGTCAGCAATACCCGACTCGTAGTGCCAAAGGGAATAGAGCGGGGCGATCTTGAACAACCTGCATACACCGGCGAAATTTACGCGACGGATTTTGACGGCAAGAATCAAGATTATCTTTATGGCAAAGACAAATTCGTGTCCCAGCGCCGAGGTGCATCCAGTGGTGGAGATGATAAAGGTTGGGGATATATCCACAGTATCCCGGGCGTGCCGAATGGACATTTCTTTCTACGTGAATATAAATGGGAGCGCCATCGGACAAGCTCAGACCGCAGCTTTCTTTACGATGTTGACGCCGCCACCGGCGTTCGTAAACTGGTTGCTGACGTAGGCGAGCGCGACCTCTCCTATCTTTTGCAGCACGACGGCAAGCCGCGATTTGCTTTTGGTGTTGGTGACGATCTAAACCAGATTGCTTTTAAGAGAGACATGGATCGTGACCAGTGGGAACCACTTCCCAAGGCGGCACTAGGGAAGCATTTCGTGCCATTGGTATTCACGCCGGACAATCAGGCGTTTTATTTAAGATTTAGCGCCGACGGTGGACCAGAAGCGCTCATGCGTGAATCCATGATTACCGGCGAGCGAACCGTGATCAGTGCCGCCAAGGAAGGCAATATTGACTTAATTCAATATAGCGAAAAGGACAGCCAGCCGTTCGCTGTTGCCAGCAGTATTGGAGAGCCGAATATCATTTATATCGACGAAGCTTCACCCGACGCCATTCTTCACAAAGATTTGAGCAAGCAGTTCCCTGGTCAATACATTCAATTTGCTAGCTCGTCCACAGATGGCAGCAAACTCTTGTTCATCGTCAGAAGTGATCGTGAACCTGGCGAATATTATTTGCTCAACCGCAAAACCAAAAAAGCCGAATTCTTGGTTGCGCTGCGCCCGGCCATAGATGCATCCCGCATGGCGGTGCGAAAACCGATCAACTTTAAATCCCGGGACGGCCTTCGATTAAGCGGCTATTTGACCGTACCTAACGAGCAAAGCAGCGCAAAAGTTCCGCTCATTCTGCTACCTCACGGCGGACCGCAAGGTATCTCTGATAAGTGGTTTTACGACTCTGATGCACAGTTTTTAGCGAGTCGGGGCTATGCCGTGCTTCAAGTAAATTATCGAGGATCGGGCGGGAGAGGTAGTAAGTTCATCGGTTCTGGTGACGGTCAGTGGGCGACAGGCATGCAGCAGGACCTGATTGATGGTGTGAAGTGGACGATCGCTGAAGGCATTGTTGATCCAGCACGCGTTTGTGTTTACGGGGGCAGCTTTGGTGCATACGCTGCGATGATGACGTCTGTTCAGGAGCCCGACATGTTCAAATGTGCGGTCGGCTACGCCGGACTCTACGATTTACCATTGCTGCTCACGGGTGATAACGCCAAGGAAAGCAAGCGTGTCTTCAATTTTTTCGCAAAGGTGGTGGGCACCGACATTGAATTGCTAAAAAAAGATTCGCCGACCTCACTCGCCGACAAAATCAAAGTACCAGTATTGCTGGTGCACGGTGATCAGGACACCACGACGCCACCCGCTCAAGCCGAGGCGATGCGCGCAGCGCTGACTAAAGCCGGAAAACCGTTTGAATGGATGATGGTTCCCAAAGAAGGACATGGTTTCTACGCGGAGAAAAATCGCCTCGCGTTTTACGAAAAACTTGAGGCGTTTTTCGCCAAACATCTCGGCCGTTAGTTGCGCAGATTATTCCGGGATCTCGGTTTAAGCCGTTGGCGTTTCGATGTTGAAACGACTGACGTAGCATTTGGCGTTAGCGGCGCTGCACAGCAAGCAGCGCGAAATTGACGTTCCGATCAATCCTTTCGCCACAATAAATTAATCGCGAGTCCACCCATCACCAGTGCCATCGCGAACAGTTTCCACATCGGAAGTTGTTCGCCCAGCCACCAGCTCGATGCGGCCATGCCGAATACTGGCACCAGTAATGCCATCGGCGTCACGGTCGCCGCCGGGTGGCGCGCCAACAGCCATCCCCACGCAGCGTAGCCGAACAATGAGTTCGCGCTAGCCTGCCAGAACACGGCAAACCAAGTCGTGGCATCGGCGTCGTGAAGGCCGTCGCTGATGGCGGGCCAGCCTTCAAATGCGAGTGAAAGTATCAACAGCGGCGGCACTGAAAACAAGCTCGACCACACCACGTAGGCGACCATGTTAATACGCCCGGCGCGCTTAACGACGATGTTCCCGCACGACCAACTAAACGCCGCCAGCAAAATCATCGCCAGCCCGCCGATGGTAGTGGTGCCATCGGTATGCGCGCCGATGATTGCAATTCCGCTCGCCGCCAAAGCCAAGGCCAGCCACTGGCGAGACTTTACGCGTTCATGTGCCAAACGCATGGCCAGAAAGATGGTGAAAAATACCTGCATCTGAATCACCAGCGAGGCAAGACCCGGCGAAATATGTCCCTGCATCGCGAGGAACAGCAGCGCGAATTGACCCACACCAGTGAACAGACCAAATGCGGCCAGATTACGCCACGAAACCGCCGGACGCTTAAGAAAAAAAACCATCGGCACGACCGCAAAAATGAAACGCAAAGCCGCGAACAGCAATGGCGGCAAATGTGTCAATCCAAGCTTGATCACGACGAAATTGGTTCCCCAAACGGCCACCACGGCCAACGCCAGCAGGAAGTGACGCAAGGGCAATGCGGATGAGTTCATGGCGGGTTAGTCACGTTGGGTGGCAATTGTGTGGAAAGTGCGGGGCAGGTGTGTGTCGTAGAGCGCACGATTAGTTCGCGAACTAAGGCACCTTACTTAACGGGCGGTTTGAAGCATTTATGTCTGAAAAAGCCCGTCCATTCTGGGGTTTTATCAAAAATATCTAGTAAACCCGCCTCACCAGCCGTGCCTCATGCAGAATCGTCGCGGCCAATTCCTCGATGCTTTTAGTGGTGGAATTCAGGAACGAAATACCGGCTGATTTCATCAGCGATTCGGCCGCTTGAACTTCCCATTTGCAGTTCCCGATGGATGCATATTTGCTGTCAGGTTTACGTTCTTGGCGTATGGTTTGCAGGCGCTCGGGTAGGATCGAAAGCCCCCAAACCTTTTGCCTCAATGGCAGTAAAGCAGGCGGCAGTTTCATGCGCTCCAAGTCCTCTGGAATCAACGGGTAATTCGCCGCTTTTACGCCGAATTGCAGCGCCATATACAAGCAAGTGGGTGTTTTGCCTGAGCGCGATACCCCGACCAAAATAATATCGGCCTGCTCCAGATTCCGGTTGGTCATGCCGTCGTCGTGGGCAAGCGTGTAATTCACCGCTTCGATACGATGGTTGTAATCCTTGAAATTACCAGCCGAATGGCGGCGACCAATCGCGTGAGCGCTTTTGATGCCGAGTTCTTCCTCCAGCGGCACAATGAAACGCTCCACCACATCCAACACCATCGCATTGGCGCGGCTGATTTCTTGGCGCAGGTCTTCGGTCATAAGCGAGGTAAACACCAGCGGGCGTTTGCCAGAATCCACGCCCGCGCGCTCAACCTGGCCTAGCACATCGCGGGCTTTTTCAATATTGTCGATGAATGGTAGGGTCACGCGCTGAAATTCGATATCGTCAAACTGCGTCAGCAGCGAATTACCCAGCATTTCGACGGTAATCCCGGTGCGATCAGAGACAAAAAACACGGTGCGCGGCTGGGGCATAGAGGTTCCTGTGGGTGTCCAAGTTATTGCGCCGCAACAATTGGCCCGGCGAAGCTATAATTATGGCCCAACTCTGATGAATTTCGCTGTTAGCTTCGTTGCGCGTTTCGTTGCAGCCGTGGCGGAAATATCAGGCAGTTGTACCCGCATCTAAATTCTAAAAATCGCATCGGACCCCCCATGTCTTCAGCCGCTCTGGTTCTACCGCTTTCGAAACTTCGTATGAATGATGTCGCCACCGTGGGTGGAAAAAACGCTTCGCTGGGGGAATTGATCAGTCAGTTGTCAGAGGCGGGCGTACGCGTACCGGGCGGATTTGCTACCACCGCCGAGGCATTCCGCGATTTTTTGACGCACAATAATTTGACTGAGAAGATTAATGCCGCGCTGATTAATCTGAACGTGGACGACATCCCGGCCTTGACCGAAACCGGTGCAATGGTGCGCGATTGGGTGGTGACAGCACCGCTGCAACCCGCGCTGGACGCCGAGATTCGCTTAGCCTATGCAAATCTGACCAAGGACAATGCCGAGGCCAGCTGGGCGGTGCGCTCATCGGCCACCGCCGAGGATCTGCCTGATGCCTCGTTTGCCGGCCAGCAGGAAACATTTTTGAATATCAAAGGTATCGAT
>JBBRZG010000150.1:0-8835 GCA_038236905.1 Burkholderiales bacterium | reverse complement strand
GATGGCTTGACCCAAGCCAAGCTTAACAAAATCCAGTACAAACATAACCATACCCCACGCAAATGCCTTGGCTTCCTTACCCCGTACGAGGTAGCATTCAACTGCCCTCCGCTTCTCGCCTTTCGAACTTGAATCTAGGATAACGTCCTGAAACACCCGTCCAGAGCGGGCCTTCAGTTTTTTATGATGCGTCCGCCTGCCACGCTCCGAAACGTTGTGAATCGGCTTAGCCCTTCGATTCGAAGTCCCTCAGCGCCGGCGTGACGCTTGGCGTCTAGATCAGACAACGCCAAAACCGACGCAAAGCGCTCATTGCTTCCTGCTTCTATGCGCATTGCCGCGCCATCGGGAAAAATTCTTGTTTCACTAAAGTTTTCCCAGATCACCACGGGTGCCTGATGACGAGTATCTTTTTCGATGCGCGCATAACACCCTGTCACTGCCGCGTTGGGGCCTTCAATAAACTGCAAAAACATGCTTTCGTTGTACACCAGCAAACCCGTCACGCCATCTACTCGATTGCGCTTGTAAGCGGCCTCACAAATGAGCTCAACGACGCTAAGCGTAGACTCGGCCGGTCGGTCACTAAAGTAAATTAACTGAAAAATAGGCGGCTGGGAGGTCATAGGTTTTGTCGTGTCGTGGGCGGCCATATCAGCAATGTCAACTATCAAAAGCCATCTGCGCGTCAGCAATGACGCGATTTAAGTCGACTTATCAATTCGAATTTGCCCGTCGGCAATTAATATATTGGCAAACTTAATGTAAACCTAAATTGCGGATGCGGTTGTTAACATTTGAAAAACATGGCTTTTCTCATCGCTTGAAAATAAGCCGCGATGGTCCGTTTAAATAAAACCCCATTGAGATTAATTTAGCGCCAAACCGAATGGGTGCCCACCACTTCTATTTTTTCGGTTCAGCGCGCTGGCGCGCAGTTCAAGAAGTGCTCGCGGTAATATTTTAATTCTTCAATGCTTTCATAAATATCGGCGAGTGCTTCATGTTTGCCGTGCTTTTTCATGCCCGACATAATTTCAGGCTTCCAGCGCTTCGCAAGCTCTTTCAGGGTCGAAACATCGAGATTGCGATAGTGAAAATAGGTTTCCAATTTCGGCATCCAGCGAGCCAGAAAACGACGATCCTGGCAAATTGAATTGCCACACATGGGCGAAGTGCTGGCGGGCACGTGAAGCTTCAAAAACTCGATCATTTGCGCCTCGACCGCGCTGTCGGTATGGGTCGAGACTTTAATTTTGTCGATCAACCCTGATTTCTTATGAGTCGATTTATTCCATGAATCCATGCCATCCAAAATGCTATCCGGCTGATGCACCACCAACACGGGTGCCTCGGCAATAGTGTTAAGGTTTGCGTCGGTCACCACCAGCGCGACTTCGATGATGTGGTCATGTTCGGGTACCAATCCCGTCATTTCCATATCTATCCAGATAAGATTATTTTGATTTTGTTTTGCGTCTTCAGGCATGAGGGCACGTAAAATAAGATTTGATCGAAAACGATTGTCTCACGAAGCACTGCTTCTACACCCTCGATAGCACCACGAGTCCTGCATACTTGATGGATTGAACCTTTTGGACGCCACGCTCTTCACCATTACCTTTGTCGTTTTTTTCGCCGTCATGTTGTCTTTCCAGACGTGGCTGTCGTTGCGCCATCTCAAGCACGTTGGTGCGCATCGCGCCAGCGTGCCGATTGAATTCAGTGACGTTGTCACCCTGAGCGCTCACCAGACCGCCGCCGATTACACGGCGGAAAAAGTCCGGCTGAGCGTTATCGAAAACCTGCTGGAATCCTTGCTGCTGCTGATATTGACGCTTGGCGGCGGCATTTTTTTGATCGATCAGCTCGCGGATAATCTCAATACCGGCTTCACCTACGGGCGCGGTTTATTGCTGGTATTCGGGGTGATGGTTGTGTCATCCGTGATTTCAATTCCATTCGGCCTCTATCGCACTTTTGGCATCGAAGCGAAATACGGTTTTAACAAAATCACGTTTAAGCTATATGTGCTGGACGCGCTTAAGGGCATGCTGTTATCGGCCATCATCGGGGTACCCCTGCTGCTGGTTGCCTTCTGGTTGATGGAGAAAATGGGCGGCGCGTGGTGGTTTTATTTGTGGCTGGTGTGGGTGGGCTTTAGCCTGACGATGATGGCGGTTTACCCCAATTTGATTGCCCCGTTGTTCAACAAATTCACACCGCTCACAGATGATGGCTTGCGCAGCAGAATCGAGACCCTGCTGTCGCGCTGCGGGTTTGCATCCAGCGGGCTGTTCGTGATGGATGGTTCCAAACGTTCCAGTCATGGCAATGCTTACTTCACGGGCTTCGGTAAAACCAAACGTATTGTGTTTTTCGACACCCTGATCGAGCGATTGACGCCACCTGAAATTGAAGCCGTACTCGCGCACGAATTGGGTCATTTCAAACGCAAACATATTTACAAAATGATCGGCGGCCAGTTTGTGCTGATATTCGTGATCCTCGCCCTAATGGGTTGGGTGATTGATAAACCGTGGTTTTACGACGGGCTTGGCTTTACCACCACGGGAGCAACACCTCCGGTGGCGGTATCGCTGATGCTATTTTTTATGGCGCTGCCAGTATTCACTTTTTGGCTTACTCCGCTCGGTAGTCTGCTATCCCGCAAGCATGAATTTGAGGCCGATGCCTATGCGGTTCAGCAAACGAATGCAGACGATCTGGTGGCGGCACTGGTCAAACTTTATCGCGATAATGCTTCCACGCTCACACCGGATCCCATCCATTCAGCGGTGTACGATTCGCATCCGCCTGCGGCAATTCGTATCGCGCACCTGAATAGTCTCAAACAATCTTTATCGGCAACTCAATGACCAGACTCTCTGAAATGAAATGCAGCGCGGGCGGCCAGGCAAAAGCGCTGGGGGAGGCCGAAATTACGGCCCATCTTCTAACACTTGCCGACTGGAAACGTGACAGCAGAAGTCCGCACGAAATCGTGAAGACATTCAGCTTCAAAAATTATTACGAGACGCTGGCGTTCGTGAATGCCTCAGCCTGGATCTCCCACGCCGAGGATCACCACCCAGATATCGGGCTGCACTTCAACCGCTGCGTGGTTCGATATTCCACCCACGATGCTGGCGGCATTACCTTGAACGACTTTATTTGCGCATCCAAACTTGACCAATTGTGCCAGCTCAAATGAGCACGGTAAAAGGGTTGGTTACAGGCGACTTTGGCCGGGATTTTTTGGTGGAATTGGCGGATCGCACCTCACTTACATGCAGCCGGAAAGGCAGGAAGCAGGACGTCACCTGCGGCGACGAAGTCGAGGTCACGCGCAACCCCAACGGGAATGAAAAGACCGGTCGAATCGACACTGTTTTACCGCGACGTAACGTGTTATTCCGCAAAGACGCGTGGCGGGAAAAAACGCTTGCGGCGAATATTGACCAGGCGTTGATTATTGTTGCGCCCAAACCCAGCTTCAGTGAAATGTTTATCAGCCTGTGTTTGATCGCCTGTGATGCAGCGGACATCGCCCCGATCATCATGCTCAACAAAAAAGATTTGCCCGAGTTCGATGCGGCGATGGCAAGCTTGAAACACTTTCAGGATATCGGCTATGAGATTCTACCGATGTCCGCGAAATTTGATATCGAACCACTCCGCGCGTATCTCTCTGGAAAAACCACCCTGCTGGTGGGCCAGTCCGGAATGGGAAAATCTCGCACCGTGAATAATTTGGTCATGCGTGACGTCGCCAAGGAGGGCGAGTTATCCGAAGCGCTCGATTCTGGCAAACATACCACCACTTACACGCGTCTTTACCATCTCGACAAAGACTCGGCAATTATCGATTCGCCGGGGCTGCAATCTTTCGGGCTGTTTCATCTGGCCGATGACGACATCGCCTACGGCATGCCGGAGTTTCGACCCTATATCGGCACCTGCAAATTCAGCAACTGCGGACATATCAACGAACCAGGATGTGCGATTCTGGCGGCAGCGGGAGCAGGGAAAATCAACCCTTCCCGATTATCGTTTTATCAGGTTTTGATTGAACAACAGCGCGAACTACGCATCTCTCATCCCGAATGGAAATCGTGATCCCCGCGTTCTTAGCGAGGCGTTAGCCACCCTGAATACTTGAACTGCCCGGCAGACACATAAGTGTTGATATGCCGTAAGCACAAAGCTTCTCTTCACTCCTTTTGGTAATGAAAGCCTGCATCTCGCAAATGGTAAGCGTTTTACCGTGCTTGATCACCCGGCCGGACGCGCGAAGAGTTTCGCCATCCGCCGGCGCGAGAAAATTAATTTTGAACTCGGCCGTCAGCACGGAGCTGCCGGTGGGAAACATCGTATAGGCGGCATATCCTGCTGCCGAATCGGTTACCGTGCTGATAACTCCCGCATGAAAAAAACCATGCTGCTGTGAAAGAGCCGCGCTGAAGGGAAGCGTGATTTCGCACACGCCCGGCTCCATTTTGGTGAGTGTTGCGCCCAGCGTGACCATAATGCCCTGGCGCGCAAAACTATCGCGCGCAGCATCGAAATTTGAAAGAATCCCCACGGGACTTCTACGGTCTTGGCGCTGCACTGCGCTGTCTGCATTATCGTATACCTTGCCAGCTAGGCCACCTATAACGCCGCCGCCAGCACCGCTCCCAACTCCGCCTCCTACGGCCGCGATGATGGCATCAGCCGTCACCGGCTTAACCAGAAACGCAGTTCCACCCGCCGCCATGGCATCGTGCCGCAAGGTGGCATCGTCAAGCGAGGTGACGAAGATTACTTTAGAGAGCGCGTTAGGGGAGGTGCGCTTCACATTATTGACAACACTAATGCCATTCAAACGTGGCATGCGAATATCAATAATAGCGACATCAAACTCATTGCGTTGACACAGTTCGAGTGCGGCCATCCCATCTTTGGCGTCGGTAACGTCATAACCCAGCTTTTGCAAAATACGCGTGAATTGCTCGACAAACGCTTCGTCATCATCGACCACCAAGGCTCGCGGTTTTCGACTATTTTCGCTCATGGATAACCCCGCTTTCTGGTTCGCTTATTTCACGCAGTCAACGTAAAACACCTGCTTGCCGTCCGCACTTTTTTCGCCCTCAATCAGACCGTGCACATCGGTTTCAAAGCCAGGGAAAGTGGCATTAAAATCACGCGCGAAACGAAGGTACTGAACGATTGTCTTATTGAATCGTTCGCCCGGGATGAGCAGCGGGATACCCGGTGGATAAGGTGTGAGCAACACGCTGGTGGCGCGGCCCTCAAGATTATCAATCTCAACGCGGTCAACCTCACGATGCGCCATTTTTGCGAACGCATCACCCGGACTCATGGCAGGCACCATGTTGGACGTATACATTTCAGTGGTGAGACGGGCGATATCGCGGGCCTTGTACATATCGTGAATTTGCTGGCAAAGGTCGCGCAGACCCACGCGCTCATAGCGGGGCTGGGTGCCAACAAACTCCGGCAAAATCTTCCACATCGGCTGATTGCGGTCGTAATCATCCTTGAACTGCTGGAGGGCGGTGAGCAGCGTATTCCATCGACCTTTGGTAATGCCGATTGTGAACATGATGAAGAAGGAATAAAGCCCGGTTTTCTCCACAATGACGCCGTGCTCTGCTAAAAATTTGGTCACGATGGACGCAGGAATTCCTGTCTCCGCAAACTTGCCTGACACGTCCAAGCCCGGTGTGACAATCGTCGATTTAATCGGATCGAGCATGTTAAAGCCCGGCGCCAAATTACCAAAGCCATGCCATTCCTCATTGGCCTCGAGAACCCAATCGCTCTGTGCGCCGACGCCCTCTTCGGACAATTTTTCAGGACCCCAAACCTTAAACCACCAGTCTTTTCCAAATTCGTCATCGACCTTGCGCATGGCGCGGCGGAAATCGAGCGCCTCCGCAATCGATTCCTCCACCAGCGCGGTACCGCCGGGTGGCTCCATCATCGCCGCCGAGACGTCACAGCTGGCAATAATGGCGTATTGCGGCGAAGTCGAGGTATGCATCAAATAGGCCTCGTTAAAGGCGTGTCGATCAAGTTTTCGCGTCTCGGAATCTTGCACCACAATTTGCGACGCTTGCGAGATGCCGGCCAACAATTTGTGAGTTGAGTGCGTGGCGTAAATGATCGCTTCTTTCGAACGCGGCCGGTCTTTGCCAATCGCATGCATATTTTTGTAGAAGTCGTGGAATGTTGCGTGCGGCAACCAGGCCTCGTCAAAATGCAGTGTTTCAACTTGCCCGGCCAGCGTCTCTTTTAAGATCTCCACGTTGTAGAGCACACCGTCGTAGGTGGATTGCGTAATCGTGAGGATGCGCGGTTTCGCGGCTTTATCTTTGATAAACGGATTAGCTTCAATTTTTTTCCGAATGCTCTCTGCCGAAAATTCAGAAAGCGGAATCGGCCCGATGATACCCAAATGATTGCGGGTAGGCATCAAGAAAATCGGGTTCGCACCCGTCATGATAATCGCGTGCAGAATAGATTTATGGCAGTTGCGATCCACGATGACGATATCGCCCGGTGCGACGTTCGCGTGCCAGACCATTTTGTTGGAAGTCGACGTTCCATTCGTCACGAAGAAACAATGATCGGCATTAAAAATCCGTGCCGCATTGCGTTCTGATGCACCTACCGGTCCATCATGGTCTAGCAATTGGCCCAACTCTTCCACTGCGTTGCACACGTCAGCACGCAACATGTTTTCACCAAAAAATTGATGGAACATTTGGCCGATGGGAGATTTCAAAAACGCCACGCCGCCGGAGTGGCCCGGGCAATGCCATGAATACGACCCGTCTTGTGCGTAATTCACCAGCGCACGGAAAAACGGCGGTGCCAGCGAATCCAAATATGATTTGGCCTCGCGAATAATATGCCGCGCCACGAACTCGGGCGTGTCTTCAAACATATGAATAAAGCCGTGCAACTCACGCAAAATATCGTTCGGCAGATGACGCGAAGTGCGTGTTTCGCCGTACAAATAAATCGGGATCTCAGAGTTCTTGAAACGAATTTCTTCGATAAACTTTCGCAAATTGTGAACCGCGGGGTCGATCTCGGGACCCGGTGTGAATTCTTCGTCATCGATCGACAAAATAAATGCCGAGGCTCGGCTTTGCTGCTGCGCAAACTGCGAAAGATCACCATAACTGGTGACGCCGAGTACTTCCATGCCCTCGGTTTCAATCGCCTTTGCGAGCGCGCGTATGCCTAAGCCGGAAGTGTTTTCCGAACGGTAATCCTCGTCAATGATGACGATGGGGAAACGAAATTTCATGGCGGTTCCAGTGAGAGCGGCACAATGTTGTCTTCAAGCGCAGTGGCAACGCGCTATTGTTAACGCAACGCAAAGTTTCAAGCGTCTATTTGGCTGGAGTATACGGCAGGAAGCGAGGCGTAAACATCGCTGTCAAGGAGCAGCGCGAAGTCCTAAGATAAAGGCGAGATTCAGATATGCACATGCGGCACACACGATTGGGTAGAGTGGTGGGCGGTACTGGGATCGAACCAGTGACTTCCACCGTGTGAAGGTGGCACTCTACCGCTGAGTTAACCGCCCAAGCCTCAAATTATATCTTTTATATCTTGATCGATGGCGAATGCAAAAAATGATCGGTAAGCTGTTTACGAAACGCTGTGATGTTTGCAGATGAATGTTTAAACGTTGCTGGTGTCAAATTGCTTTGGTTGGTTTTGCCTTTGCCGGCTGAATTAAATCTGCAAGATTCACGAAGGCGCGGTCCATTCTTGGTAGAATGTCTGACACTATTTTTTGCGTCTTTACTATTAAATTCAATGGATTGAACAACAATGTTCATTTGTAGCTCTATGCGCAGCGCAGTTTGTGCGACCTTGTTATTTTCTTCTACCTTTGCCTTCGCCGGCGCGGCGGAAGATCTCAAAGATGCTTCCAAGTTGTATCAGCAAAATCGTTTCGATGCCGCGTTGCTAAAAGTGAATGGTGTACTGGCGCAGACGCCTAAAGACGCGCAAGGCCGTTTTTTAAAAGGGCTGATTTTTACCGAGCAGAAGAAAATCGCGGATGCGATCCAACTTTTCACCGGCCTGACGGAAGACTATCCAGAGCTACCAGAACCCTACAACAACCTCGCCGTGCTTTACGCCGGCCAGGGAAACTATGACAAAGCCAAGGCCGCGTTGGAACTCGCGATCCATACCCACCCCACTTACGGCACGGCCTATGAAAACTTAGGCGACATTTACGCGCAATTGGCCCGGCGTTCGTACGACAAAGCGTTACAGCTCGATAAATCCAACGCCACCGCGCAATCAAAACTGGCGATGGTAAAGGACCTGTTCCAACCACCTCGTGCCGCCGTCGTGGCGGCCGCAGCACCTGTCGCTTCAGCAAAGTCGGATGCGGTTAAAGCGCCGACAGCAACCGCTCCCACCGCTACCAAACCCGTTGCCACCCCGTCATCGACACCTTTAGTCGCGAACGACAATGCTGATGCGCAAATCTCGGCGGCCATTCAAAGTTGGGCAGCGGCTTGGTCAAACAAGGACGTCCTCGCTTACCTCTCGTTTTATTCAACGGATTTTGAAACCCCGGACAAGCTGACACGCGCCGATTGGGAAGCGCAGCGCAAAGTTCGCCTTGAAGCACAAACTTCAATCAACGTGAGCATCAAAATGAAAAAAATTACGGTTGATGGAAACGATGCAACCGTTGTTTTTCAGCAGAAATACAAATCTGACAAGCTCGCCAGCAACAATTTAAAAACGATGACGTTGATTAAATCCGCTGATCGATGGATGATCCGT
>JBBRZG010000149.1:0-8882 GCA_038236905.1 Burkholderiales bacterium | reverse complement strand
TGAGGTGCGCGAGTATGTTGAGCGCGGCTTAAAGCAAGGCACATTGCGTGCGGTGGTCGCCACGTCCAGCCTTGACCTTGGCGTTGATTTTTCCCCGGTAGAGCGCGTGCTGCAAATCGGTAGCCCCAAAGGTGTGGCGCGTTTGATGCAGCGCGCCGGTCGTTCCGGCCATGCGCCGGGGCAGGTGTCGCGCGTGACCTGCGTGCCAAGCCATGCTTTCGAATTTATTGAGGCGGTCGCGGCGCGGCGCGCAGCCTACGCCAAAAAGATCGAATCGCGGCGTTTGATTGATCGGCCACTGGATGTTTTAGTGCAGCATTTGGTGACGATCGCGGCGGGGGACGGTTTTACTGAGGCAGACTTGTTCGCCGAGGTGAAAACGGCGTATGCGTATCGGGATTTGACCGCAGACGAATGGAGTTGGGTGCTTGATTTTGTAGTGAAGGGCGGTGAAGCACTGCGCGCCTATCCTGAGTATCGCCGGGTGGTGGAATCGGAAGGTGAATATCGTATTGCGGATGCGGCGATTGCGCGTCGCCACCGCATGTCGATTGGCACTATTGTTTCTGATGCGTCGATGGATGTTCGCTATTTGAATGGCGCAAGGCTGGGTCATGTGGAGGAAAGTTTTATTGCACGTTTGTCGATTGGCGATGCATTTACTTTCGCCGGTCGGACGCTGGAATTGATTCGCGCCAAGGATATGACGGCGTTTGTGAAGCCGGCGAAATCAAACAAAAAATTAATCCCGCGCTGGGCAGGCGGCAAGATGCCGCTATCCAGCGAGCTGGCGACCGCCACGCGAGACATGTTGCGCGAATTTCGTGAGGGCAAAGTGATCGAGCCGGAAATGCGGGTGGTTGAGCGCCTGCTTAGAGCGCAACAAAAACAATCGCGTGTACCTGATGTGAATGAACTATTGTTCGAGCAAATTGAATCACGCGAAGGCCATCATATTTTTTGTTATCCGTTCGCCGGGCGGCATGTACATATGGGCTTGGCGGCGCTGTTTGGGTATCGATTGGGACAAGCAACGCCGGCGACGTTTTCATTTTCGGTAAACGACTATGGTTTTGAGTTGCTATCGGCCACGCCGTTTTCGCTGAATCGTGCGTTGATAGATCGCATGCTTTCGACCGATAATCTGCTGGAAGAAGTGCTTAAAAGCTTGAATGCTGCTGAGCTGGCAAAACGCCACTTTCGTGAAATCGCGCGGGTGGCGGGGCTGGTTTTTCAGGGCTTCCCGGGTGCCAACAAAACCAACCAGCAGGTGCAGGCCACCAGCGGATTGATCTTTGATGTGTTCGCGCAATGGGATGCGAGCAATCCGTTGCTGGGGCAGGCGCAGCGCGAGGTATTGGAGCGTGAATTGGAATTTGCCCGTTTGCGTGATGCGCTCGATAGCATGAAGAAACAGCGGATCACGATTATTCGCGCCAGCTTTCCCACGCCGTTCTGCTTTCCGCTCATGATTGAACGCTTCAGCGAAAAGCTAACCAGCGAGAAATTGAGTGATCGGATCGCCAGAATGCAGCTGATGTTTGACCAGAATTCGCGATGATGCTGGAAATTAGTTTTGCAGAAGAAACGCTGCAATTGCTCCCGCAAAAGGCGTTGTACTGGCCCCGCGAAAAAACCTTATTCATTGCCGATATTCATTTCGGTAAAGTCGCCGCGTTTCGCGCGGCGGGTCTGCCGTTGCCGCCTGGCAGCACGACGAATGCATTATCACGGTTGGATGAGTGCCTGGCCAGCACTCAAGCCGAGCGGATTGTATTTTTGGGCGATTTTTTGCACAGCCGAGATGCCCGCGCCACAGAAACATTCGCGCGGTTTGCGGGGTGGCGCGAGCAAAATGCCGCGCTTGAATTGATCCTGGTGCGAGGCAACCACGATGCCCATGCGGGTGATCCGCCGGTCGGATGGAATATCAACTGCATCAATGAGGGCGAAGCGTTGGGGCCATTCTGCCTCGCCCACCACCCTGAGCCTGATCTGCGCGGCTATGTTCTTTCGGGGCATGTGCATCCCGCGGTGCGCCTGCAAGGCCGCGCCAACGATAGCCTGCGTCTGCCGTGTTTCTGGTTTGGTGCGTATGTGTGCGTGTTGCCCGCGTTTGGCGAATTTACCGGGACCTACACTGTGCAGCCAAAGAGTGGCGATCGGGTGTTTGTGGTGGCGGATGCGCAGGTGATTGAAATGAGGAATATCTAACGTTTGGGATGATTGATCACGCCAATGTGTGGCAGGAAGACCCCTGCTTTGCGATCGGAAAAAAAAAGCTGCAAGGTGTCGTGCACGGTCCGAAAGGCGAGCTCAGTCCACGGAATTTCGTCTTCCGTAAACAGCTTTACGTCCAGACTTTCGCTGCCTGAGGAGAAATCAAGATCATTCAGTTTTGCGCGGAACAAGACGTAAACTTGGCTGATCTGCGGCAGCGAAATGGTGGAATACATTTGTTCGATCGTCACGCGTGCATTGGCCTCTTCCAGCGTTTCGCGCAACGCACCCTCCTCAAGGGTCTCGCCTTCCTCCATAAAGCCCGCGGGCAGCGTCCAAAAGCCGTAACGCGGCTCTATTGCGCGCTTGCAGAGCAGTATTTTATCTTTCCACACAGGGACGGTGCCGACCACGACCTTTGGGTTGAGGTAGTGAACGTAGCCGCAATCCGCACACACGTGGCGCTCGCGATCATCGCCATGCGGGATCCGCAGTTCGACCTTGGCAGAGCCGCATTGCATGCAAAATCGGGGGGCGGGATTGGAGAGCATGTTGGAAGATCAGGGCGAAATTAGTCAGAAAAATGCACGAATGTGTGTGCGAAAGCTTGTACTAAAACATGTGCACGGATTGCTGGTTGATGCGTTATCGGATTCGGAGCTACATGCTACCATGTCGCTATGAAAATCAGGTTTTCTGAAAGGTAGTTTTTGTGAACGTCACGTTGTTAAAAAATAGATTGTTGTTATCCGCTGCATGCGTCCTGTGTGCGGTTGCGGCTCACGCCGAAGTCGCGGTGGTACTGAACTCCGGCGAGGGCACCGTCAGCATCATTGATAAAGCCAGCATGACTGAAATGCGGCGCATCAACGTGGGTAAAGAGCCGCATCATCTGATGGCGACCCCGGACGACAATTTCCTGATTGTGGCCAATGCCGCATCTAACGATCTGGTATTTCTTGATCCGCTGACGGGCGAGGTAAAGCGCCGCGTGGATAAAATTTCAGATCCCTATCAAATCGGTTTTAGTCCGGACAAAAAATGGTTTGTAAGCGTTTCAATTCGGCTGGACCGTGTTGATATTTACAACGGTGCGGATTTCTCTCTGGTCAAGCGTATTGAAACGCCGAAAGCGCCAAGCCACGTGGCTTTCTCGCCCGACAGCTCGCTGGCGTTCATTACCCTGCAAGACTCGGATGAAGTTGCAGCGATTGATTTGAGAACCCAGACCATCAAATGGAAAGTTAAAGTGGGTCGTATGCCGGCGGGCGTGTGGGTGACGGCAGACGAAAAACATTTACTGGTGGGTATGACTGGCGCGGATTATGTGGAAGTGGTGGATTGGCGCACGCAAAAGACGGTGAAAAAAATCTCGACGGGCAAGGGGGCCCATAATTTTTTAGCGGTGGGCGACGGCAGGCGTGTGTTCGTATCTAATCGTGTGTCGAACACGGTGAATATCATCGATCAATCCACTCTAACTGTGGTCGACACCATCAACATAACCGGCGGACCGGATTGCATGGAACTCACCAAAGACGGCAAACAACTTTGGGTGACATCGCGTTGGGCAAAAAAAGTGACAGTGGTGGATTTGGCTACCAAGCAAATCGTGAAAGAAATTCCGGTCGGTAAATCGCCACACGGCATCTACTTTTTTAGCCATGCGGCCAGAAAGTAATGGCGCATGACCGTGGGGGCAAAAATTGCGATGATGTGGGTGGCTGCGGGTTTGAGCTCATTAGCCCAAGCGGGTGAGCCTGCGAAAGTTGCGGCCGCTAGTTATACGGGCACTGGAGCCTGTACCGGGACGGTCTACCTCACGATCGATACCGGCAACATGGAGCCCGCTGAGGAAATCGCGGCAATTTTGAAAAAACACGATGTAAAGGCAACCTTTTTCCTCGCAAACGAGAAGACCAAGCTTGGCCCGATGTCGCTAGATCCAGCATGGTCGTCATTCTGGAAAGCGCGAGTGGCGGAAGGTCATGCGTTCGGTTCGCATACTTGGCAACACCACTATTTTCGCAGCGATGCAGGTGACAAAGTTAATTACGTGGCTTGGGGAGCGAAGTCGGGCGAGACCTTGAATCAGGGCCAAGTATGTGTAGAAATCAAGCAGAGTGAAGCTGCGTTCAAGGCTATGACGGGCCGTACTTTTGATGGCATTTGGCGCGCGCCGGGCGGCAAGCTCACGCCCAATACCATTCGGTTTGCCGAGGCATGCGGCTACAAACATGTCGAATGGTCGCCCGCGGGATTTTCCGGGGATGAATTGCCGAGTGACAAATTTCCATCGGACGGCTTGATTGCAAAACAATTGCGCGACATAAAAGATGGTGATATTTTACTTTGGCATCTTGGTATTTGGTCACGCAAAGAACCGCTGTACCCAAAACTTGAAACTTTGATTACTGGTCTCAAAGCCAGAGGTTTTTGTTTTGCCCGCATTATCGATAACCCTCGCTGGAAAAAATAAATGCTTGAGCGGATTTTAAATTTGTTTGCGCAACTTCAGCAGCGCGTGTTTGAAACCGGCGTGCTGCCGGTCGTGCACGCGATCGGGCTGGGCGGATACGCGGAACAAGCGTTCGACTGGACGGAGTTTTTCCTGATTGGCGCGATTGAAATTACGCTGCTCGCGATTTTTTTGGGCGCACTGGAAAAATGGCGTCCGCTTGAGAACCACATCGAGTCGCGCGATAAAAAAATAGATGTGCTTTACACCATGATTCAACGCCTTGGCTTTGTGCCGCTGGCGATTTTTTTGTTGCTGCTGCCTCTGGTTGATGCTCTTGATGGCTGGCTGCGCCTGCAAAATATCATTCCGCCCAAGCTGGAAGATGCTATGCCGTTTTTGAATGATTCGCCGTTCATAAGCTTTATTTTTTACTTGGTAATTCTGGATTTTGTGGCGTATTGGTTGCATCGCGCGCAGCACCGGATCAAGCTGTGGTGGGCATTGCACAGCCTGCATCATTCGCAGCAGCAAATGACGTTTTGGTCAGACAACCGCAATCATTTGCTCGACGATATATTGATCAACGCCGCGTTTGCGCTAGTCGCATTAATGATCGGTGTGCCGCCCGCGCAATTTGTGACTTTGGTGGTTGCAGGGCGCGTGGTGGAAAGTTTATCGCATGCAAATGTGCGCTTATCGTTCGGTCGGTTCGGCGAATATTTGTTAGTGAGCCCGCGTTTCCACCGCGTTCATCACGCCATTGGTCTAGGCCATGAGGGCAGCGCGCGGGGATGTAATTTCGCGGTGTTGTTTCCCGTTTGGGACGTGTTGTTTGGCACCGCCAATTTTGAGAATGTATACCCGGCCACGGGCGTGCGTGATCAACTCGAAGGGCGCGACTATGGCCACAGTTTCTGGTCTCAACAGATGTTGGGGATGAAGCGTGTGGGCGAGGTACTCTGGACGCGCGGGCGCTGAGCTAGAGCTTCCCAAGGCTAGCGAACTGCGTCGCGCCTTTGTCACGACACGTATAATCCGCGCTTCACTAATCTGCTTGCTTGGGCTTACGATGTCTGCCACTGATGTACTGGTTTCACCTGCTGCAGCTCCGTTGCACGTAACTTCTCTACCCGCGGAAAATATCGCGACCATCGAATCGCTGGACCACGAGGGCAGGGGCGTTGCGCACGTTGATGGAAAGGCGATTTTCGTGGCCGGCGCACTGCCTCGTGAGCTTGTCACGTATCAGCGGTCACGCAAGAAGAAAAATTTTGAGACGGCGACGCTTATTTCGATCAAACGTGAAGCCGCCGAGCGCGTCACGCCGCGTTGCAAGTTTTACGAAATCTGTGGAGGTTGTGCGTTACAGCACGCGGATTACACTTTGCAGGTTGCCGCCAAGCAGCGCGTATTGGAAGACAATCTTGCGCGCATCGGCAAGGTCACACCAGAAACCATCCTCCCGCCGATTTACGCGGCGCAATGGCAATATCGGCATCGTGCTCGGTTGTCGGTTAATTACGTCGCCAAGAAGGGCGGAGTATTGGTCGGTTTTCGCGAACGTAAATCCAGCTTTGTGGCCGATATGCATTCCTGCGAAGTGTTGGCGGGCGGCGTTGGGAAGATGATTGATGCGTTACGCGAGGTCCTGACTACGCTGGATATACGTGATCGCATTCCGCAGATTGAGGTCGCGGTTGGCGCACGCGTCACCGCACTGGTGCTGCGCCTTCTGGAGCCGCTGACACTTGACGATGAGGCTAAGCTGAAAGCATTTGCCAATGCACATCAGGCCGAGCGCATTCAGTGGTGGGTGCAGGTAAAAGGCCCGGAAACGGCGGTGCCGTGGTATCCCTTGGACGCACCGAAATTGACTTATGATTTGCCGGAATACGATCTGGAAATCAACTTTCGTCCCACCGAATTTACGCAGGTGAACCATGCCGTGAATCGGTTGATGGTGCAGCGCGCGATGCAACTGCTTGATCCGCTGCACGACGAAAAAATAGCGGATTTATTTTGCGGGCTGGGTAACTTCAGCCTGCCGATTGCCCGGCTCGGCGCGCATGTGATTGGTGTCGAGGGCAGCGAATCACTGACGCAACGTGCCAGCGAGAATGCCGCGCGAAATGGCTTGGCGGACCGTTCGACCTTCTTCCCCGCCGATCTGTACACCGATCAAGAGGCCGCCATGAAGCGTGTGCCAAAAGTCTCAAAAATGCTGATTGATCCGCCACGCGATGGGGCGTTGGAGGTATGCAATTCGCTGTCCGTTGAATTGCGCCCCGAGTTAAAGCGCATTGTTTACGTTTCCTGCAGCCCGGGCACGCTCGCGCGTGATGCGGGAGTGCTGGTGCATACGCAAGGCTTCACGTTGAAAGCGGCCGGCGTGGTGAACATGTTTCCGCACACCGCGCACGTGGAATCGATTGCGTTGTTTGAACGCGCTTAGTTTGAGAACGCGATTGCTGAGCGGGCCGCGAGCCAAATGTTTTGAGGGAATAGGATTGGGATTGGACCGCAAAAGCATCCCGAGAGAGCGGTAGTAACGCGCTGCCTCGAAGCCCTTTATTCTCGGGCATCTTCAAGGCAATAGGCTGAAACGCCGCGCCAGAGCTAGAGTTTGGCAATCCCTTTTGGTAACGCTAATGATGTCCACAAAAACCCCGCATCTGCGGGGTTTTTTATGAACATCATTTCACCACCATCAGCTCAATCGCGGTTGCCGCTTAAGACCAATAGAAGATTCAGCAAGTTAGAAAAAATATTGTAGATGCTGATGTAAATGCTCAGTGTCGCGCTCACGTAATTCGTTTCGCCACCATGCACAATGCTGTTGATCGTGTAGGCAATGATAAGGGACGAAAACAAAATAAATGCGGCTGAGAGCGCCAATTGCAGCGCGGGCATTTGCAGGAAAATATTGGCGACGACCGCGATCATCAGCACAATCGCCCCCACGAACAAGAAACGTGACATGCCCGAAAGGTCACGTTTGGTCGTCGCTGAGAACGCGGCGAGTGCTAAAAACGTGATCCCTGTACCGCCAGCCGCCACCGTAATCAGCTGTGCTCCGTTTCTAAATGACAGCGCCACCTGCAACAAAGGTCCCAAAATAATGCCCATAAACAGGGTGAAACCCAGCAGAAGATAAACGCCAAGGCTAGAGTTCTTGTTCTTCTCAATCGCGAACATCATCCCGTACAAAACCGCGAGCAATAGGAGCGAGCTCATGATCGCGTTGTGGCTCATGAAACTGAAGTTCAGATTGGTGCCAATGAACGCGCCGATGACGGTCGGAATCATGGTTACGCCAAGGAGCGCGTAGGTGTTGCGCAACACCCGGTTTTGGGTGATCGCGCCGGTGCCGCTGTACTGCGGCGTGGTTTGGAGATTAGGTTGCATAACCGATTTCCTTTCGATGGATGAATGCTTGGGCTTTTGAAAGTCTGTGTTGAAGTATATCGCGCTTGGGAAAAAGTGAAAATCGATTGGCGGCCAAGCGGATGCCATTGGGCTTTGGATTAACCCTAATATTCATGACGCGCTTAATTAATAGTTGTTGTAAGTTAGCGTGCCATTCGCAGTGCAAGATGATAAAATGCGCGCTTAAGGAGGTGTGGCCGAGCGGTTTAAGGCACTGGTCTTGAAAACCAGCGAAGGCGCGAGTCTTCCGTGAGTTCGAATCTCACCGCCTCCGCCAGATTTTGTTGTTGCGGAGGCAGTGAGCCAACTGCTTGGCTCACGGGTGTGATTCGAAGGGTTTGTCATGCAAGACAAACCGCGGCCCGCAGGATGTGGGCGAATCTCACCGCCTCCGTCAAACTAATGTTTTAACCAATCCAATGAAATTCCAAGTCCCCCAACGCCAGCCGAGGGATTTTTGTTTTTGGTATCCCGACTTTCATCTGTCGACTGCTCAGCACTACGTCGTCTCGACCAGCAGCAATTGCTGAATGTTCCGACACATTTCAGCAACGGTGTCCGCCTTGTTGATAACTTCGCGCACACCCGCCCGTAGGGCATCAGACCGCAGTTGGTTGGTGACGTGGCCAGAAAAAATCACCACCGGCAGATCGGGGCGGATGCTCCGGACCTCGGTTGCCACGTCCAAGCCGGACATTCCCGGCATGTTGTAGTCGCTGACCACCAAGTCAAACCCAAGCGGATCGAAGCGTATCGCCTCTACCGCGTCATGGCC
>JBBRZG010000148.1:0-8906 GCA_038236905.1 Burkholderiales bacterium | reverse complement strand
CCCTCGTGGAACATGCGTGAGCAACGATCAAATTCGTAGCAAATTGCCAGTCGAACGTTATCCCAAACCGCCTGCGCTTCCGCCACCTCAATGAATCGTTGGGCGCTAAAGCCTTTGGGTAAAGGCCTTGCGGCTGCGCACTGGCTGCGTGCGCTCTTTGCTGACCGCGCCTAAAGCCTCCGTCACCGCCAGCTTGCGCGCCTCCTCAGCGGCAGCGAGCTGGGCCTGCAAGGCCTGAATCTCCGCATCTTTGCGCGCCGCAGCGCTTTGCAGCGCATTAGTTACCTTGGCCTCGGCCAAGGCAATCGCGTCGCGCTTTTCCCGCTCGGCCAGCTCCAGCCGCTCATGCAACTGCTTGTCAAAGTCGCCATCGCGCGCCTGCTTGAAAGAAATCTTGCAGGCCCGGCGTGGCGCCCTTGGCAAACTCGATCAAAAAGTCCACATCGCTGGTGGCCGGATTGAAGTCATCGGCCCGTGCTGCCGAGCCAAACACTTCCAAGCGGCTTACGCGGAATCGCTGGCAAATGGTGGCGATGCCGGTACGGTGTTGGGCGATGGAAGGGTGCATGGGGGACTCCAGGGGGATGCATGCCTTATAGAACGACTACTTCGTAAGCTTCAAAGGCATTATTTATTTTATGAACTCTAAATCGAACTTTTTGTCCGGTCGTTAAACTGGTGTCTTTATTGGGAAAGAAGAACCTTTTTTGACCATATTCAATAATCCCCAAGTTTTGGCCAGAAATAATATTTGATATTTTTCCTATAAAAGTGTGATCGAATTCTTCGCCCGATGCTTCAAGGCGTTGATGATTGGAATTTAAATAGATTGTTCTGCATTCAGAAATCAAACTTTCAGCCAATTTTCCATCTTGAGGTAAATCTCGAATGCTTCTTGATTTGCTATTAACATTTGAAATTGTCTTGAAAAGAATGCCAGCTGCACTGTCAAAATATCTGTCGAAATTAGTTAGTTTTAGTGTGAGATTTTCACAATATTTTCTACAGTAATTTACATCGCTCAATCTATTCTTAGAAAATGGTCCAACCATAAGCATCCTCACCATGGCGGAAAGATGGTACTTCCATTTGCCGCAATCTTTTGCTGTCTTCTTTAGTCGATCACTAATTCTAAATATTAGACGACTAGACAATAGATATGGATGTGGTGCGTGTGTTTCACTGAATAGAACAGATTCGTCGCCAGAGTTGTAGTCCGCCAGTAGTTGACCATAATAAAAATGAATTTTCTGTGGCTCTTCCAAGAAAACTGAAACGAATGCTTTGATTTGGTAGGGAATTGTTATAACTTTATTTTGGCTAATCAAAGAGTCAAAATCATATTGCCCCGGTCGACGTTCATAGTACAGGCGCTCGGCTACTGGTTGGCTTGCATAAAATGCTTCAAGCTCCTTGTGAAACGGCTGAAGACCAGCAAATGCTTCAAGCTTGACCTCTGTCTGACGATTTGTCGCTTTTGTAATTTTGTTCGTTAGGTCTGCGTCTTCAGTTTCGATTAGCTTTATCGTTATAAATTCATTCCCAGACAATAGAGTAGCGTTTCTATGTAACACATGGCTGGTTTGGCAGCCGTTAACTATTTGAAAATCTCTGACAGTAAACTCAATTCCGACTGGATTAATGGACTTTGATACAACCGTAACTCCATTATTTAGAAGCACAAATGTTTCTTTGCCAAATTCTTCTGCGGTTATTGTTGATAAGATTTCGCGATTAACTGAGTTTTCTCCTTGGAAATCACGAACATTGTCGTAAAAAACATTTTTTAATAATTTTCCTTCATCGTCGCAAATTAACTTCAGATATTCCTTGCAAGGAAGTATCCCAATAAAAGCGCGTTTTACACCGTGAATTTTTGGAAGAATCGTATGTTTTTCAAATGTTATTTGTTTTGTAACCTTGTGGGAAAGCGTTCGGTAAGTTGACTTCAAATCCTCTGATGTAATGAAGTTGAAAGTTATATTGGAGAATAGATTTGTTTTGCCTAGCGCCTCAACCACTTTCTGCCCAACGTCTTCGATAAGGTCGTTAGGCGCAATAGCACTTGTTGTCGCGTAATAGAGTTGAACGACGGGATTTTCTACGAACTTAATAGCACGCTTATAAATCAGATCTTTTATTTCGTGCTTGTCTAGCAGAATGTATTCATCCGTTTTTTTGTCAGATGAAAAAAAATTTTGTACAGCCGTTGTAAATTTGAGTACTTCTCCGTGGTCATAGCTATTCGATGTTTTCGTTTGTATGAAAATAAATTTGACTTCTAGATTTCGTTTTTCAAAGCTCTTAAGTTCCATTGCCGATTCAATTAGGACATCGTTAACGAATATGGCGACTGAATCTATGCCTGTAGCATTTCCAACAGTAATATGCGAAGAATCAAAATGCCCTTGATAGTCTTTTGCAACGATGCAATGCGCAACAAAATGTTCAAACTGAAGGTATTCTTGAAGTTCCTCGTGTCCGAATCTACTTGCGAAATCGTCTAAATAGCTTTTGAGTATCTGATCTTGCATTTATTGCTCCTGTTAAATCAAAATTTATCGTTGAAAGACCCCGTGCCACCCACTCCCATCACCAACCTCTGCGTAGCCTGCGTAGCCGCCACATAAAACACCCGCGCCGCTTCCTTCTCGTCCTCACCTGGCGCGGGCATGTGCCCCGCGCCGGGTAGCGCCACCACGGGGAACTCCAGGCCTTTGCTGACCTTCATGGTCATCACCTGAATGGCGTCTGCGCCGGGGTTGTAGTCGCCGCTGCGTTTGCGCACGCGGTGCGGCAGCTTGCGTTGGGCCAGGGCGCTGGCGCACAGGTCCATGGTGGCTCAGTCCGCGCACAGCACCGCCATGTCGCCCCATGCAAAGCCTTGTTTGTGGGCGTTGGCCGAGCATAAATGGGGTCAGACACCATTATTGATGTCTAAGCCTGTTCAAATTGAGCCGAACCTCTCAACCAGAAACCTTCGCCGCATTTGTCAGCATCTCTGCCGCCGCTTTTTTCGTCGCGGCCGTGATCGTAATCCCGCCCAACATCCTTGCGATTTCGTCAATTCGTTTCGCGCCCGCCAACGGTGTAATCGACGTGGCCACCACGCCGTCGCGGGAAAGCTTGGCGACTTGGAATTGATTGACGGCGCAGGCGGCAACTTGGGGCAGATGGGTTACCGCCAAGACCTGATGATTGCTGCCCAGTGCGCGCAACAGCCGCCCCACCACCTCGGCAACACGGCCGCCGATACCAGCATCCACCTCGTCAAAAATCATGGTGCCGACCCCACCTTTGGCCGAGGCCATCATTTGAATCGCCAACGACACGCGCGACAGCTCGCCACCAGAAGCAATTTTTGCAAGCGGGCCGAGCGGCTGGCCTTCATGTGCGGCGACCTGAAATTCACAGGCCTCCAAGCCGCTGGCAGAGGGTTCGCGTGGTGAAAATTCCACGCCAAATTTGCCGCCGGGCATGGCGAGATCTTGCAATGATTGGGTGACTTCTGCGGCGAATTTTTTCGCCGCAGTTTGGCGTGCTTTAGTGAGCTTTTTAGCGATTTCCATATACGCAATTTCAGCCTCACGCTCTTGCTCAATCAACGCATCCAGAGATTGCCCGCCGCCGAGAGACGTCAAACGATCGCGTTTTTGTTGCAGCATCTCGGGAATCCGCTTCGGCTCGATACGGAATTTTCGGGCGATTTCCTGTACGTCGGATATTTCGCGATCCAAATCCGCTAAGCGTTCTGGATCAAGGTCCAATTTTTGCAAATAGTGACGCAGCTCGGTAACGGCTTCGCGCAATTCCACGCTGGCGCTTTCGATCAATTTAACGGCGTCTTTTAGCGCGGGATCGGTCTCGGCGGCCTGACCGAGATCGACGATGATCTCGTCTATTTGGGTGATCGCGGCGGACTCTGATTCGGAGAGTGCGTTAATTGCCGCATCGGTCGATGAAATGAGACTCGCCGCGTTCGCCAAGCGACGCTGATCTTGAAGCGTTTCTTCCCAGCGCGCGCTGCTGAAATTAAGTTTTTCAAACTCGGTAATTTGATAGCTCAAGTCTTCAAATTCGCGCGTAATCGCGGCTTCGTTCGCTTCACGCGCGGCGCGAGTGCTGGCGAGCTGCGACCACGCCGCATGTTTCACCGCCAGGGTATCAAGCAAATTGCCGTTACCCGAAAAGTCATCCAGCAGCGTCAATTGCGAATCACGTTTTAAAAGCGTTTGGTGTTCATTCTGACCATGGATGTCGATCAGCAGCGCCGCTAAATCACGCGCCTGACTGAGCGTCACGGATGCACCGTTGATAAACGATTTTGAGCGACCGCTGGCATCCAATACACGACGGAAGATGCAAATGTTGGCGTCATCGTCAGCGAGATCATTGTCTTGAAGCCAGCGCCGTGATTCAGTCGCGCGGGTCAAATCAAATTCGGCGGCGATTTCCGCACGGGCCTGGCCGACCCGCACCACATTGCCATCAGCGCGCATGCCGAGTGCCAATGACAGCGCATCAATCATGATCGATTTTCCGGCGCCGGTTTCACCGGTGAGGGCGGTAAAGCCACCGTCGAAATCAAGTTCGAGGCTGTCGACAATAACAAAATCGCGGATGGTGAGTGAGCGCAGCATTTTATGGTTTTGAAAAGTTAATGACGGTGTGCTGAAAAACGTAGCGAGCGAGGTCAGGAAGTGCGCTCATTCCAATGCAGCTTGGTACGCAACATGCCGAAATACGAATAACCCTCGGGATGCAGCAGACGCAGCGGATTTGGGTCGGCGCGAATAATGACCACGTCGTCGGACTGCGGATCAAAAAACGATTGCACATCAAAATTCACCCGCGCGTTTACGCCTCGAATTAGCTTCACCCGCACCTCCGATGTACTGGCAATCGCGATCGGCCGGTTGGACAGCGTGTGCGGGGAAATCGGCACCAACGAAATGGCGGGCAGGGTCGGATGTAGGATCGGCCCGCCGCTGGATAACGCATAGGCTGTTGATCCTGTGGGCGTGGCGACAATCAAGCCATCCGCGCGCAGGGAATAAATGAATTCACCGTCCACGGCGACCGCGAATTCGATCATGGTGCCCATTGCTCCCCGGCTAATCACCACGTCGTTCAGGGCGACCGCTTCAAACACGATTTCGTCATCGCGCTTGACCTCGGCATCGAGCATCAGACGCTTTTCCTCAGTGTAGCGGCCTTCTAAAATGGCAGTGATCAGCGCTGCAAGCTCATCCTGCGGCACATCCGTCAGAAATCCAAGCGTGCCTAAATTGACGCCGACCAGGGGCACGCCGTGAGTGGCGGCAATACGCGCCACGCCCAGCAAGGTGCCATCTCCGCCGACGGCAATGGCCAAATCAGCGCCTGGAATCACCTCTGGCGTATCAAAAATTTCGCTGGCGGTGGCACCAAATGCGGCGCCGGTGCGGGCATCGGTACGAACCAATACGCCGCGTGCATGCAGCAACGCATACAAGACGCGAAGCGGCTCGGTCGGCAATTCGCCCTCAGGTTTGCCGATAACAGCGATTATTTTGAAATTAATCATGAGAATTGATTAAAACATACTGGCGGTGAAATCAACAAAGGCCCAGCAACAAAGACGCGTCAACAAGGCATTTTCAAAATTGCAAAAATTTAGCGCCAGGATCCGCAGTGCGTATGACATGGTGTTGACAAATTCCAGACTTGCGCTAATTTCAAGCCAGAAAATGCGGACAACGCCAACGGAAACGCCAGGGGAAACACCAAGGGAAACGCCATGAAAAACAACAAGCCGGGTATCAAGCCAACCGCAAACGATTTTGCCAAGGGGGCAAGGTTTTACATACAATAAGGCTATGCTTTCAGAACGCGCCCAAACCCTCCTCAAATTTTTAGTCGAACGCCACATTGCCGATGGGCAGCCGGTGGGCTCGCGTGCGCTATCGAAGTTTTCTGGGATGGAATTGTCGCCGGCGTCGATTCGCAACGTGATGGCGGATTTGGAAGAGATGGGCTATATCGCCAGTCCGCATACTTCCGCGGGACGAATTCCGACGCCAAAAGGCTATCGATTATTTGTCGATACGTTACTCACGATCCGCCCGCTGCAGATGGTTGACCATGATGCAATTCGCGATCATTTAAGGCCTGATGATCCGCGATCGGTCGTCGCCACCGCATCGCAAATGCTATCCGATCTCACCCATTTCGCCGGCATCGTGATGACGCCACGCCACGCCGGGATCGGCTTGAAACACGTTGAATTTATGCAGCTATCGGAAAAGCGCGTATTGCTGATTATTGTGGCGACCGATGGTGATGTTCAGAACCGAATTATTGTCACCGAAAAGCCGTATTCGCCCTCACAATTGGTCGAGGCTGCGAACTACATCAATCACCATTATGCGGGCTATGAATTTGATCGCATTCGCGAAAAGGTGACGTTTGAGTTATCGCAGTTGCATCACGACATTTCCACCCTAATGTCTGCCGTGGTAGAGGCGCGCGGGAAGGGTACCGAAGGAGTCGGCATGGTGATGTCGGGCGAGCGGAACCTGATGCACTCGGAAGATATCGGCTCGAACATGGTTTCGATTCGAAAGCTGTTTGATGTGTTCGATCAGAAAACGCAATTGCTGGAATTACTCGATATCTCGCAGCGCGCGGAAGGTGTGAAAATATTTATCGGCGGCGAATCGGATTTGGTGCCGTTAGACGAGTTTTCAGTCGTCACCGCGCCATATACAGTCGATGGACAAATTGTCGGCACAGTCGGCGTGATCGGGCCGACGCGGATGGCGTACGAGCGTGTGATTCCGATTGTCGATGTAACGGCGAAGCTGATGTCGGCGGCACTAAGCAACAATTAAGCAACAATTAACAAGTACAAATAACTGAATAAAAACACTAGTACCAGCGCGGCGTTTGAAGCGTTTTGACTTCAAACACCGCTCCAATGCTGGATCTCTAATATTGTTGTATATCGCAGGCGCATCAAATGGCATTTCAGACCGAACCCGCTTTTTCCCACGGCACACCGATTAAAACCGGCATTTTGCTGGTTAATTTGGGCACGCCAGATGAGCCGACCACGGCATCCGTGCGCACTTATCTGAAAGAGTTTTTATCCGATCCGCGCATTGTGGAAATCCCCAAGCCGATTTGGTGGCTGGTGTTGAACCTGATTATTTTGCGCGTTCGCCCTGCCAAAAGCGCCAAAAAATATCAAACCGTATGGATGAAAGAAGGCTCGCCGCTGCGTATTTACACTGAGCGTCAGGCGCAAATGCTGCGCGGTTATTTGGGTGAGATTTACAAAGATGCACCGCTGGTGGTGCCCGCTATGCGCTATGGCAATCCGAGCATCGAAGCGGGTATCGACAAACTTAAAGCCGCGCATTGCCACAACATTTTAGTGTTGCCGATGTATCCGCAATACGCCGCCAGCACCACCGGCTCGACGTTCGATAAGGTCGCCGAAGTGCTGATGAAAAAGCGCAATGTGCCGGGGCTGCGATTCATCCGCAATTTCCATGATCATCCTGCGTTCATCAAAGCAGTGGCGACCAATGTGTTGGCGCACTGGATGAAAATCGGGCGGCCCAATTTTGCGACTGATAAATTGCTGATGACGTTTCACGGCGTCCCTAAATTCCATCTCGACAAGGGCGATCCCTATCATTGCGAAGCGCACAAATCGGCGCGCCTTATTGCTGAGGCACTGGGCCTCAAAAAAGGCGAGTATGTGGTGACCTTCCAATCGCGTTTTGGCCGCGCCGAATGGCTGCAACCCTACACCGACAAAACCTTGGAAGCGCTCGGCAAGGAAGGCATCAAACGCGTCGATGTCATTTGCCCCGGATTCGCCGCCGACTGCCTCGAAACGCTGGAAGAAATCGCCGACGAAGCCAAAGAAACGTTTTTGCATGCCGGTGGAAAAGCATTCAATTATTTACCCATCGCCAACGACACGCCCGCCTATGTGGGCGCGTTGACCGAGATCACTTCGGAGCATTTATACGGGTGGGTGGATAAAAGCTTTGATCGCGAAGAAGAGCGAAAAGCGAATGAGAGTTCGTCGCGGCGGGCGAAGGAGATGGGGGCGGTGGCTTAAGGACGCCCGGGCTTTACCCGGCAATATCGCGAGAATAAGAGCGACAATTTCAGGTATTCCTTACTTGGCCTGCAACATCCGCAAGACTGAAGGAATGGCTTTTATTTTTGCTGATGCGGTCAATTTTCGTCGCATCGCATCGCGACGCCCTAGATCATAATCAGTAGTTCTCTCCGCTAAAACAATTAGATAACCCGCGGGATCAGAATTAAAACGCGTCTAAAAACACCTAAAAATTTATTATGCATGCAGTCCTCCGAAATCCCCACTTCCAATCCATCACCTACACCGGCCTCGCCCCGGGCCCGCGCATCATCATCACCGGTGCGGTTCACGGGAACGAGACTTGCGGCACGAGAGCCATTCAGCGTGTCATTGCTGACATCGATAGCGGTAGATTGCACATCGCCAGCGGGCACGTCACTTTTATCCCGATCACTAATCCGCTTGCCTACGCCAAGGGCGACCGCGTCGGTGATCGTAATTTGAACCGCAATCTCGCGCCGACGGCGGCGCCGAAGGATTTTGAAGACCATGTTGCCAACTGGCTTTGTCCCCTGTTGGCACAGCATGAGGTTCTGCTTGATCTGCATTCCACGCGTGCTCAGAACCCCGCCTTTGCCATGCTGGGCCCTACCAATAACGATGGCCCGTTGCAGCCGTTTAAACACTTTGAAGCTGAGCGCGCGCTGGCGAAACGGCTGGGCGTCAATCGATTTGTCGACGGCTGGTTGGAAACTTACGCGCGCGGTGTGGAGCGTCGTGTTCAGGATGCGTCGCGTCTAGGCTT
>JBBRZG010000147.1:0-8920 GCA_038236905.1 Burkholderiales bacterium | reverse complement strand
CGCTTCGGGCATTTCACCTACAATAGCTTTTAAAATATCTTTTATAGTAATTCTCAAGGTCAGCCGGCAAGATTCGAACTTCTGTGCCCAAAATTGAATGTAACTCGTTAGTTACGTCAGCCCCGGCTTTTTTATACTGCTCGCGGGTGAACGGCGAACGACCATCGGCATACGGCTTGTAAACTTCTTTCGGTCCGGACGGCGTTGGGTACACGTTGTAAATCACAATTTTGCCGCCCGCGTTCAGTGCGTCGGCAAGTGCTTTGAGAAACACTTCGTCACTGACCCCCAAATCAATGAGCTGGCGCTTATCGGCCTTGCGTTCAGGTTTGAGATAGCCGCGCTTCAGGGTATTTTTTGAAACAATAAGGTCGTAACCTTGGCCGACGCGCGCGACCATCTGTGCGTCTTTCGGGTAGTAGCCATGCGCCAGCGTGATGCTGCCCCGGCTGGCAAATAGACCGCGATTACTACCGGCCGCGCTGGGTACCGAGCCGCGATCGCTCGACTCGCTGTAGAGCGCATCCAAGTAGCTGTCCGGATCAGCACCTGTGACATGGGCACCCAGGCTGGCCATTAATCTTAGATGGCCGATTGAGCCGTAGCCGAAATCCAGAATACGTTTGCCCGCAATATCGGTCACGCCCACCGAGGTGGCGATATCCAGCGCGCGAAAAAATGCCAGCGGCGACCCGTATTTGGTGTAGTAATAACGAAATTCATCCAGCTCCGTTTTGTTCAGCCGCAGGCGGGTGGCCTCCGGCAGTGCGGCAAATTCAGCGGGCGAGAAATACTCGCGCGTCATTTCATTCACGTACACAGTGCGTGGCGCGATCGCGGGCAGGCTGTCGGTCGCGGCCAAAAACCGCTTGGCCAAATCAGATTGCGCCAAGGGCATCAACGCATTCGCTTCATCGAACAGCCTACTCTGCGTGAGCGAAAGTACCCTGGCTGGTGCCGTATTCAGCGGCGCACGCGCGGCAATGCGGCTATCCGGTGCACGTGTGACCGGCGCGCTGGCGCAACTAGCAAGCAACGCGACGGCGACGCCGATCACCCAACGCGGATAAGGCGAGCCCGTTGCAGCGTGGAACTTGGGTACTACAATGCCTGAATTCATGTGGGGGAAATGCTCAAGGTAAACGAGTGGGCTGACGATGCAATGAGCATCATAAGACAGAACCGGCGCAATATTTCAATTGAGAAATATCGTCGCGATGTTCGCGACGCGCTTATTGTTTTTTGCAATGGCCGCAGGATGCAATTCGTTGGCTGGACGCGCGTCTTGTGTTTACCCAATTCAAAGATCGCCGACTAGCAGGCATTGCCAAGTATTTTTGCTCGTAACACGGCGCTGAATGCGAGTTTTGATGTTGGCTAATCCATCTCCAATTCTAAAGAGATCTCGAGGGTGAGATCCATGGCGATGTTCACGGCGATGTCCATGGTAATACGCCATCCTGCCACCAGATAAAACTTCACCGATAAGAAACACCTGTGTGTTGCGTGTGTTTTGGGCGAAAATCAGTCTCCATTAAAAAGAAACCAGAACATGCAAACGTCTGATCAACCCATCTTAAGAGACATCGTGCTGATTGGCGGCGGACACAGCCACGTCGGTGTCCTCAAAAGTTTTGGCATGAAGCCTATTCCGGGCGTGCGCCTCACGCTCATCTGCACGGATATGCACACGCCTTATTCCGGGATGCTGCCCGGCTACGTCGCCGGCCATTATGACTACGACGACGTTCACATAGATTTGAGCCGCCTCGCCGTGTTTGCAGGCGCGCGGCTGTATCGCGATGAAGTCATCGGCCTTGATCGCATCAATCACAAAGTCCTATGCCGCAACCGGCCGCCGGTTCCCTACGATCAGCTCTCGATAAATATCGGCTCCACGCCGCAACTCACGCAGGTGCCGGGTGCGGCTGAATATACGGTGGCCGTCAAACCGATCCAGCGCTTCAACGACCGCTGGTTGGCGTTGCTGGATCGGGTGCAGCATCAGCCGGGGAAATTGACCATTGCGGTGGTCGGGGCCGGGGCAGGCGGCGTGGAATTATTATTGGCGATGCAATTTCGCCTGCGCAACGAATTGCAACAGCGGGGGCGTGATCCAGATGATTTGGTCTTTCATCTGTTCACCAGCGGCGCTGATATCTTGCCGACGCATAACCTGGGCGTGCGCCGTAGGTTTGAGAAAGTTTTGACCAACCGCGGTGTGGTGGTGCATCGCGATGCGGGGGTTACGCAAGTATTTGCGGGCCGCTTGCAAACCGCGAGTGGTGAAATCTTTGCCGCCGATGAAATTGTCTGGGTCACCAGTGCGGGCGGCGCGCCGTGGCTGCGGGAGACCGGTCTGGCGCTCGATGAGGGTGGCTTTATCAATGTGACCGATACCCTTCAAACCGTGACTGACGCGGATATTTTTGCGGCGGGCGACATCGCCAATATGATTAATTTCAAACTGGAAAAAGCCGGTGTTTTCGCCGTCCGGCAAGGACCGCCGTTGACGGAGAATCTGCGTCGCGCGGTGGAGGGCACGCCACTTCGCCCCTATCATCCGCAACACACTTGGCTGGCCCTGATTAGTACCGGCGACAAATACGCGGTCGCATCGCGCGGCGTGATCGGCTTCGCGGGCAAATCGGTATGGCGCTGGAAAGACTGGATCGACCGCCGCTTCATGCGCAAATTTCAAGACCTCACACCGATGGACGCCAATGCGCAGCCTACAAACTCGGTAGCGTCCAATACCGTCAAGCTCAGCGCTGAAGAATCGCTGCAAGCGATATCGGCCGTCGCCATGCGGTGCGGGGGCTGTGGCGCGAAGGTCGGCGCGACCGTGCTATCCCGGGCGCTCAGCAACCTGCACCCAGTAGATCGTGATGACGTAATCATCGGCCTGAAAGACCCCGACGATGCCGCCGTGGTGCGGGTGCCGCCAGGCAAAGCGATGGTGCACTCGGTTGATTTCTTTCGCTCGTTTATTGATGATCCGTATATTTTTGGAAAGGTCGCCGCCAATCATGCGTTGGGCGACATCTGGGCGATGGGTGCGGAGGCACAGTCAGCTACCGCGATTGCGACGGTGCCATCGGGGCTGGAAGCAAAAGTTGAAGACGTATTGTTTCAGATGATGACCGGCGCGCTTGAAGTCCTCAACGAAGCCAATTGCGCACTGGTCGGGGGGCACACGGGAGAAGGCAAGGAGCTGGCACTAGGCTTCGCGGTGAACGGCTTGATTGATGATGATCCCGCCAAAATCCTCCGCAAGAGCGGCATGAAACCGGGCGACGTATTGATACTCACCAAACCGATCGGCACCGGCACCTTGTTTGCCGCACATGCTCGGCTCGCTGCAAAAGGGCGCTGGATTGATGCTGCGCTGAAATCGATGGTGGTCTCCAATCGCTTGGGCGCGAAGTGTTTATTCGAGCATGGCGCGACTGCCTGCACCGATTTAACGGGTTTTGGTCTACTCGGCCATTTGGTCGAAATGACGCGGCCGTCGGGCGTGGATGCGGAGATGAATCTGACAGCACTGCCTCTACTAGATGGTGCCGAAGAATGTGTGGCGGCGGGTATCGTCAGCTCGCTGCAAAGCGCTAACGTGCGCCTGCGCCGTGCGCTGCGCAATCAGGAAGCGATGATTAAACATCCGCGCTATCCGTTGATTTTTGATCCGCAAACCGCAGGCGGCCTGCTCGCCAGCGTGCCCGCCGAGAATGTCGATGCGTGCATTGCCGAACTACGCGCGCTCGGCTACGACAAGACCGTCGCCATTGGCCGCATTCTGGCGCAGGGCGATGCGTTGGAGCCGATTGTGCTGACGGTTTGAGGGGTCAGATTCAGACAAAAAAGTTATTTGTGAAGCCCAATATCGGCGCGCATCTCGAATGAAAAAGTGCTTGAATCGCTCGCCAGTGCTTGAGTTTTTAATTTTTTAATAGCGTCACACCTTATGTCTTGGGCGAATGCGGAAGCCGCCGTTTCCTCAACAAAAAATATGCCACTGGCACCACAAACATCGACAACAACGGGGCGGTGATCATGCCACCCACCATCGGCGCAGCGATGCGCTGCATTACTTCGGAACCCGTGCCGCTGCTCCACATTATTGGGATCAGCCCCGCCAAAATCACCGCGACCGTCATGGCCTTGGGCCGCACGCGCAAGACGGCGCCCTCACGAATGGCGTCCAGTAAATCTGGCACTGTGACCGTGTCTACGCTATGACCGACAGCACCTCTTTCTTCGGGGTAATTTCGCTCGACGGATTGCGCGGCTGCCAGCTTCTTGTCCCACGCGTGTTTCAAGTACAGCAACATGATCACGCCGAATTCCGCTGCCACCCCTGATAACGCGATGAAGCCAACTGCGCTGGCTACCGACATCGCATACCCCAGCGCATACATCAACCACAAGCCGCCGACAAGGGCGAAGGGCAGCGTCGCCATGATAAGCACCGCTTCATCAATGCGTTTGAAGGTCAGATACAGGAGGACAAAAATAATCATGAGCGTAAACGGCACCACGATTTTCAGCTTCGCGTTGGCACGCTCCAGATATTCAAATTGACCCGACCACGCGATGGAATAGCCTGGCGTTAATTTCACTTGTGCCGCGACCGCTTGTTGCATATCGCGCACCACCGATTGCAAATCACGTCCGCGAATATCGATATAAACCCAGCCCGACAGTCGCGCATTTTCACTTTTCAGCATCGGCGGACCGTCGGTGATTTTTATATCGGCGACGGTGGATAGCGTAATCTGCGCGCCGCGTTCAGTGACTATCGGAAGATTACGAATATTCTCGACGGAATCGCGAATTTCGCGCGGGTAGCGGACGTTAATCGGAAAGCGCTGCAAGCCTTCCACCGTCTCGCCTACATTGTCACCACCGATCGCGGCCGAGACCACGCTCTGCACATCCGACACATTCATGCCGTAACGAGCAGCCACGGCACGATTGATATTGATGTCGATATAGCGCCCGCCCGTCAGTCGTTCGGCGAGGGCGGAGGTCACGCCGGGCACGTCTTTGACGGCGCGTTCAACCTCGCCCGCAATCCGATCAATCTCAGCCAGGTTAGCGCCGGCGACTTTCACGCCCACCGGGCTTTTGATACCGGTTGCAAGCATATCAATGCGGTTGCGGATCGGCGGAATCCACAGGTTGGACAGCCCCGGCAGCTTCACGGTGCGGTCCAGCTCCTCAACCAATTTTTCTGGTGTCATGCCGGCCCGCCATTGGCTTTGCGGCTTGAATTGAATGGTGGTTTCGACCATTTCCAGCGGCGCGGGATCGGTCGCGGTTTCAGCGCGTCCGATCTTGCCAAACACCCGCGCCACTTCGGGCACCTGCATGATTAACTTATTGGTTTGCTGAAGAATTTCGGCGGCTTTTCCGCTCGACAATCCCGGCAAGGCGGACGGCATATACAGCAGATCGCCTTCGTCCAATGGCGGCATAAATTCCCCACCAATTTGCGTGAACGGAAAAATTGCGCTGGCAAGAATGACCACAGCACCCGTCAGCGTTGCCTTTGGCCAGCGCAGGACGAAATCGAGCATGGGTCGATAGATTTTGATCAGGAGCCGGTTCAGCGGATTTTTGTTTTCTTCGGGAATTTTGCCGCGAATCAAATAGCCCATCAGTACCGGAATCAGCGTAACAGACAGCCCAGCAGCCGCGGCCATCGCATAACTCTTTGTGAACGCGAGTGGCGCGAACAGTCGTCCCTCTTGCGCTTCCAGCGTGAACACCGGAATGAACGAGAGCGTGATAATCAGCAGGCTAAAGAATAGCGCCGGACCAACTTCGGCGGCAGCTTCCGCGATGACCCGCCATTGATCGTCGCCGTGTAGCCGATGGTTTGGATTCTGGTGATGCCATGCCTCGATATGTTTATGCGCGTTTTCAATCATCACCACCGCCGCATCGACCATGGCGCCGATAGCAATCGCGATCCCGCCCAGCGACATGATGTTGGCGTTGACACCCTGATAGCGCATCACAATAAATGCCATCAATATCCCCAGCGGCAGCGAGATGATCGCGACCAACGCGGATCGCAGATGAAATAAAAATATGAAGCACACCAAGGCAACCACAACAAATTCTTCAATTAATTTGCCGCGCAGGTTGTCCACCGCACGCGTGATTAAATCAGCGCGATCATATGTCGGGATGATTTCCACACCCGCCGGTAATCCCGCTTTCAGTTCGACTAATTTTGCTTTAACGGCATCAATCGTTTCCAGCGCATTTTTGCCCGAGCGCATGATGATCACGCCGCCTGCGACCTCGCCTTCGCCGTTGAGTTCAGCAATGCCGCGCCGCATTTCCGGACCGGTTTGAATCCGCGCCACATCCCGCAGCAACACCGGCACGCCCGCTTCGGAGGTGACAATCGGAATCGTGCGGAAATCATCCAGTGTCTTTAAATAGCCGCCCGCGCGGACCATGTATTCCGCTTCACCCAGCTCCAATACCGAACCGCCGGTTTCCTGATTGGCATTTTTGATGGCGGCAATGATTTTTGAGTGCGGAATGTTGTAAGCACGTAATCGGTCAGGGTCGAGCACGATTTGATACTGCTTCACCATGCCGCCGATAGAGGCGACTTCGGCCACGTTGGGAAGTGTCTTCAATTCGTATTTTAGAAACCAGTCCTGCAACGCGCGAAGCTCGGCCAGATCGTGTTTGCCGCTGCGGTCAACCAGGGCATATTCGTAAACCCAGCCGACACCGGTGGCGTCCGGCCCGAGCGAGGGTTTCGCGTTTTGGGGCAGCCTTGATTGCACCTGATTCAAATATTCGAGCACCCGGGAGCGCGCCCAATACAGGTCGGTGCCATCTTCAAACAACACGTAAACAAATGAATCACCGAAGAATGAAAACCCGCGCACTGCCTTTACCCCCGGCACCGAAAGCATGGTGGTGGTGAGCGGATAGGTGATCTGATTTTCCACAATCTGTGGTGCCTGGCCGGGGAACGTGGTGCGGATAATGACCTGAACATCGGACAAATCAGGCAGCGCATCCAGCGGTGTTTTGCTGACCGACCACACACCCCATGCGGCAATACCTGCCGTCGCTAACAACACCAGAAAGCGGTTGTAGATTGACCAGCGAATCAGCGCCGCAATCATTTCTTCATCTCGCTTTTGGGGGCTATTTTCGGCTCGGCGCCCGCTATGGCTTTGGGCTCAATACTGTCGAGCATCATTTCGCCTTTCGGCGTCATCATTAGTTTAAATTTCACCATCCCGCCTTCCTTAACGTCTGCGGGCACGCCGGTTTTTGGTGCTTTAAAGGTCATCGTCATGGCGCCCATTTGCATAGTGGGGATTGGGCCGTGCGAGATCGTGACGCCGTCCTTATCGATTTTTTCAACCTTGCCTTCGCCTGGATGCATTTCGGGTTTTTGCATTTCTTTTGCGGCGCTCGGTGAGTCGGCTGCCATGGCCATATCGGGAACATCGCTCATCCGCGTCGTGGTGCTTTTCAAGCTTGCCTCGGAATCAATCAGGAATTGTCCTGACAACACCACTTTCATGCCTTCGCTAATCTCAGTGACCAGTCCGCGCTTTATCTCGGTCATGCCATTAGTTTCGACACCGATCTCTACGTCGGTGGGCATAAATTGTTGCTTACCATCTGCGCCTTGATCGGCCAAAATAATGACGCTGCGCTTGCCGGTTTGGATGACCGCCTCGGTCGGCACCAGCAGCACTTTTTGCGCAGCCGCCAGAGTAGGGCTGACATTGATGGCGGCAAACATTCCGGGTGTTAATCGCTGTTGCGGGTTGGCGACTTCAATTCGGGCTTTGAGTGTTCGAGTGACCGCGTTCACATCCGGTAGCACCGCCTGCACGCGTCCTTTGAATATCTCGCCGGGATACGCCGGTACGCTGGCTTCGATCGGACTGCCTGGTCTAAGCCCGGCGGCCTGTGATTCCGGCACATCCGCATTGATCCACACCGTGGCTAGCCCGTTGATACGAAACAGCATCGCACCGGGTGCCACCGCCATACCCTCGCGTGCGCCAAGCTCGCCCACCACGCCTGAAACGGGCGCAAACAAGGTGATACGTGGACGCACCCGCCCATCTGCCTCGATCGCAGCCACGGTAGACTCTGCCATGCCGAGCAAGATCAAGCGCTGGCGCGCGGCTTGGCGCAGATCATCACTGGCAAGCGTATTTTTGCGCAGCGCTAAATATTCTTCCTGCGCAGCCACCCAATCAGGCGCCAAGATTTGGGCGAGCGGCTGGCCGCGTACCACCGCATCAAGCGGGGCGCGGACAAACAGCTTTTCAATGTAGCCCGTCACGCGCGCCTGCACCACCGCCACCGCGCGTTCATCAAAAGCGATTGAGCCCGCCACCTCGATTTTTCTATCCAGCTTTCCGCGCGTAATAGCCGCGGTGCGAATGCCTAAATTCTGCACAATGCGCGAACTGATCTTGACTGAGCCTGAATCGGCACCATCGTCGCCGTAGACCGGCACCAGCATCATGTCCATGAACGGCGATTTACCCGGCTTGTCGAATTTTTGCTGCGGGTACATCGGGTCGTAGTAATAAAGCGGCTTTTTGTCGGCTGAGGCGGTTGCTGCTGTGCTGGCTGCGTCGGCCGTAGCCGCACCAGTGCTCATTTCCGCCATCATCCGATGCATTGCAAACCAGTAGCCGCCGCCGATTCCTGCGGCGAGAAACACGATAGCGCCGCCAATGAGCAGAATTGACTTCAATGCGATTTTCGATTTCATGGTGCGTCCTTTTTTGCGGATTCCAAAAAGTTAAGATTGGCCCAAGCGCGCGCCTGCTCGATCTGCGCGGCAAGGTAATTCATACGGGTATCGATCTCGCCACGCCGCGCTTCCAGCACACTCGCTAATTCACTTTTG
>JBBRZG010000146.1:0-8962 GCA_038236905.1 Burkholderiales bacterium | reverse complement strand
GTCCCAGCTCTTTAGCTGTGCCTGCAACACCGAATTCGGCGTTTTGTAGAACTTCACACCCTGCTTGGCTTTCATCTCGTCATAGTCTTTAGAATAACGATCAATGGCTTTCCAAGACATATCGGCTGAAGACGCTTGCACGGCGTAGTCGATAATCGACTTCAATTCAGGTGCGAGCGTGCTGTATTTCGTCTTGTTGAACAATATCTCAAAGTTCTCCGACGCTTGATGGAAACTTTGCAGCATGCAGTTTTTTGCCACATCCGGGAAACCAAGTGTGCGATCAGATGAGGCGTTGTTAAATTCAGCCGCGTCCAGCAAGCCACGATCAAGTGCCGACACAATTTCGCCACCGGGTAGTGGATTTACCGCAGCACCCATGTCGTTATACATATCGACCGCAAGACCCACGGTACGGAATTTCACGCCCTTCAAGTCTTCTGGTTTGGTGACGGGCTTCTTGAACCAACCAAACGGCTGGGTAGGCATTGGTGCGTAAATGAACGACTGCACATCAAGGTTCAAGCCGGTGTAGATTTCGTCAAGAAGCTGTTTGCCGCCACCATAGTTGTGCCATGCCAACACCATATTTGCGTCCATTCCCCACGCCGGACCAGAGCCCCACAGCGCCAGCGCTTGTTGCTTACCGTACCAGTACGCGGCAACACCGTGGCCACCATCTAGAGTGCCTTTTGAAACCGCATCAAGCAAGTCAAACGCTTTAACGACCGAGCCCGCCGGCAACACTTCAATTTTCAACTTGCCGCCGGCCATATCGTTCACTTTTTTCGCGAAGTCATTCGCGTATTCATGAAAAATGTCCTTGGCGGGCCAGGTGGACTGGAAACGCATGCTCACCGTTTGCGCGGCCGCAATCATCGGGAAGCCGGTGATCGCCGCACCGGTCGCAGCCGCGGTGCCTGCTAAAAACTTACGACGGTTCGGTTTGGCTTGAACTGGTGCTGAAGCGGAAACATTTACGACATCGACAGCTGGAATAATCTTATCTGACATGGTGTTTCTCCTCTTATTGATCGATAGTTCATTTTGTGTTTTTCGGGTAACGATTGCGGTAGGAAAAATGCTGGATCCGAACAATCTTGCATAATTTACCCCAACGCGTTGCGCCGCGCATCACATTGGCGCTAGACAAATACATCAACTATGTAATCCCCTCAACATGTTACCGATTGCAATATTCGCACAATACTGCGGGCCGGTGCACCTCAAAATGGGGAGGAATCGATAGCAACGTTGTCAACGATTTATATTCCCGTAATCAAACTGCAATATCAATTAGCGTTGCGTACTTAAAGAAATTTTATGAAATCTGTAAGCGAATTAAAAACCCCGGCAAACACCAGGCGGGCAATGAGGCTTTTGGGTCTTGATGGGTCGATTTGCACAGTTGATCTGCGCTGATGGCATTACATTAACGGATATTTTTAGTCGGACTTGCTTTGCCTTGCAGCACGGAGAAGGCACGGTTTAGTGCTTATTCGCGCCACCCAGATAGGCTTCGTTGACTGCCGGATCATTCTTTAATTTGTCTGGCACGCCATGAACCGAGATACGACCATTCTCCATCACGTAACCATAGTCGGCGACATTTAACGCGGCCGCCGCGAATTGCTCCACCAGCAACATCGTGATGCCATCGGCTTTCAGGCGCTGAATGATCCGAAAAACTTCCTCCACCAAAATCGGTGCCAGTCCCATTGAGGGCTCATCGAGCAACATCACGTCGGGATTCATCATCAGCGCACGCGCCATCGCCAGCATTTGCTGCTCGCCGCCCGACAGCGTGCCCGCCAATTGATCCTGACGTTCCTTCAGCCGTGGAAACAATTCCAGCGCACGCTCCAAATCGGCTTTGATGTTGCCTTTAGGGCGCGCGCCAGTGAAACGTGGAAACGCACCGAGGGTCAGGTTGTCGCGTACGCTCATGGTGGAAAAAACCCGCCGCCCTTCAGGCGAATGCGCCAAACCAGCGCGCGCGATGCGATGTGATTCCATCCCCGCAACATTTTCTCCGTTTAGCGAAACATCGCCGGATTTCGGTTTGATCATGCCGCAAATGGCGCGCATGGTGGTGGTTTTACCCGCGCCGTTAGAGCCGATCAAGGTCACGACTTTGCCCTTGGGCACGTCCAGCGAAATACCGTGCAGCACTTCAACTTTGCCATAGCCCGCGTAGAGGTTATTGATGGATAGCATGGTAGTTCCTAAGCCGGAATCGGGGTGGATGAAGGTGACCCGGACAGCTCCGCGGCGCCAGCGTCGCCGCCGAGATACGCCTCGATGACCTTCGGGTTAGCCTGCACCTCAGCTGGCTTACCTTCAGCAATTTTCTGGCCAAAATCGAGTACCGTTACCGTGTCTGAAATCGACATCACTACGTCCATGTGATGCTCGATGAGTATCAGCGTAATACCATGCTCGCGGATTTTGCGAATGATCGCGATAAGTTCTTTGATGTCCGGGGCGGTGAGACCGGCAGCAGGTTCATCGAGCAACAGCAAGCTGGGGCTCACGCCGAGCGCACGGCCGATTTCGAGTAAGCGCTGCTTCCCATAAGGCAAATTACGCGCTTCTTCATTGGCGAATTCGGCCAAGCCCACAAATTTCAAAATACTGGCGGCGCGGATGCGTGCCTGATGCTCCTCACGTTGATAGCGCTTGGTATTGAGCATCACATCCAGGAAATTGCTCTTGAAGGTGTGGTGCAAACCCACCAGCACGTTCTCGGTCGCCGTCATTTCACCGAACAGCTGCACGTTTTGGAATGTCCGGGCGATACCGCCCAGGGCGATGGCGGATGGCGTCAAACCAGAAATTGAGGCGCCGTTGAATTCGACACCGCCTGCTGTCGGTTTATAAATACCGGTGAGCACGTTCATCATCGTGCTTTTGCCTGAACCATTAGGCCCGATAAGGCCGTGGATGGTACCTTTCGCAATTTTGAGATCGACTTGGTTCAGCGCTTTTAAACCGCCAAACTGCATCAATACTTGGTTTGCATGCAGCAAATCTCCGGTAGTCGCAGATTGATGTCCGGCCTTTTCCCACGCCAGCGAATCATCGGCCAGCGCTTGATATTGATCCTCGTTGCGAAATGATTGCGGTGAAATTTTCTCAGCCATATTGCGCAAAAAACCGATGACACCATCTTGCAAATAGTAGACAACGAATAGCGTCATTAATCCAAAAATGGTTAAACGCCAATCAACAATGTTTTCAAGTTTGTAGGAAAACACCGCCATTGCCACCGTCGCGCCAACCGGAATCGCCACTTGACGGGGCGTTTTGCGCTTGGTCGCCAATAACCATGCGGAGGCGAGCACACCGACCGCCGCAGCGACATATGCGATTTGCCGGAAAAGCTCGATATCAGATAATAGGCTCGGCAACATCACCACAATCGCCGCTCCCACCATCGGACCCGACCGGGTTTTTCGACCACCCATAATGACGGCGAGCAAAAATAAAATGGTCAGCTCAAAGTTATAAGTGTTCGGCGAAATATATTCTTCTGAATACGTGTACAAGCAGCCGGCCAGACCGGCCAGACCGGCACTAAATACGAACGCGAACACCTTATATCGATAGACCGAAACGCCCATGCAATCACACGCCACCGGGCTGGCGCGCAGCGCTTGGAAGGCGCGCCCGAAGTGTGATTTCAAAAGCCGGTTCACCACAATGAGCGCAATGGCGGTAAAGGCTAGTACCACGTAAAAGTATTCAACCTTGACTAGCTTGTGGCCGAAAAACGAGGGCTTGGGCACTTTGAGGCCAAGTGGCCCTTCAGTCATGAACGTCATCTCATTGATCAAAATGGCAATGATGGTTCCGAAGGCGAGCGTCACCATCGCAAGATAGGGCCCTGTCACACGTAATGCAGGCAGCGCTAGCAAAGCTCCGAACAATGCTGCCACTGCAATACTGGCGGGCACGGCCAATGCAAACGGCGCACCAAAATGAAAAAATAACACGCCGGCAGTGTATGAACCAATGCCAAATAAACCCGCGTGCCCCAGCGAAACCTCACCGGTGTAGCCCACGACAATATCCAAACCGAACAAAAGTATTGAATAAATTAGAATGGTTTCAACCAAGTGAATGTAGTAAGGATTGGGCACCACGACAGGAAATATCACCAGCGCGATCAGCGCAAATATGCCCAGCAATAAACTTGTTTGTTTCATCGCTCAAACCTTTTTGATCAGTGCTTTGCCGAACAAGCCGGAAGGCTTAATTGCCAGCACCAATAGCAATAACAACAAACCCGGCACGTCTTTGTAGCCGGTAGAAATGTAGTAGCCTGTCAGTGTCTCGGTTATCCCCAAAATAAGCCCGCCGACAATGGCTCCTACCCCCGAAGTCAAGCCACCGATGATGGCAACGGCGAACGCTTTTAGGCCCAACGCGGTCCCCATAGTTGAACCGGTCAGGGTGAGCGGTGCAATCAGTACGCCCGCGAATGCAGCGGTTGCGGAGGAAAGTGCGTACGAAAATGTCACGACCCGCCCGGTATTTATGCCCATTAAACCAGCGGCATCAGAATCATTAGAGGTTGCCACCACCGCCTTACCGTAAATCGATTTACGGTTGAATAGTTCGACTGCAAACATCATCGCGAGTGCGCCCACCACCACGATCACCTGCATGATCTGCACCTTTGCACCAAATATTTCAAACGGCGCGGTTGAGACCGGTGATGGGAAAGTAATATCGTCCTTGCCCCAGATGTTCTCTGCAACGTTTTTGAAAATAATCGCGAGCGCAATCGTCGACATAATCCAGCCAAACTCATTCTTGGTCTTGACGGAAGGTCGCACACCGATACGTTCTACCACCACACCTTGCAACGCGCCAAAAATCATCACTAACGGGATCATCATCCAATAGTTAGTATAGGGTCCGCCCATGACGCCGCCAGCAAAGCTCAAGCCTACCAGCGCACCCAGCATAAGCGCCTCGCCTTGACCAAAATTGAGGGTTCCAGAGGTGGCAAACGTAAGTTGATAGCCGAACGCAATAACCGCGTAAATCATGCCTACCGCGATACCGCTAAACGTGAGTTGCAGGAAAATATCCATGGCGGGTCAAACCTTATGGGGAAAAATTGAAATAAGGAACGGCTGATCTGCAAATTCAACGAATTTGTTTTATTGCATCGGCCTCACCAATGCAAAACGTGCTTATCGTGATCGTGGCTTCTATTGGCACTAATTGAATGTCGCGCAATATTGCTGGTCGCAGCGACAAAATAAACGCGGGGGATATGATCCCCCGCGTTTCAGTTTGCCGAATCATAAAAACAAATCGTGAATGTTACTTAGCAGGAACAACGCGTCCTTCGGCAACCTGACCCATCACTGGCATGCCCATTTTCACGGCTTCGTGGTCGTCTTTGCTAAACGGCTTGTCATAAACTGCCACTACACCGTCCACTTTTTCTTTTAGATTCTCAAGCGCTTCACGAATCTTCACGCCATCGGTCGAACCTGCTTGCTTGATCGCAGCGGCGAGCAGGTAAACAGAGTCATAGCCTTGAGCGGCTGAAACGGGCGATGGAATACGGTCATTCGCCGGCTTGTAGGCCTTTAAATAAGCCGCTATAAACGCTTTGCGTCTTGGCGTATTGCCATCTTGGATGAATGTTTGCGGCATCGTAGCGCCATTACCGTTTTTGCCCGCGTTGTCAATAAAGTTACCCATCGACAATGTCCACGAACCAATCATCGGTACTTTCCAGCCAAGCTTTTCCATGCCGTTTGCAATCTGCGCCAGTTCTGGACCGATCGCATATGTCAACACAGCCTCTGCCCCAGCTTCTTTGGCCTTCAGCAATTGCGAAGTCATATCAACATCTTTGATGTTGAACTTTTCGATGGCTACCGCCTTGACGTTCTTCTTCTCAAGCGCTTTAACCAGATCACCCATGCCAAGCTGGCCATAATTGGTCGAATCAGCCAAGATGGCGACCTTGGTTAATTTGCGTCGGCCGATTGCCTCTTCCACAATCATTGCGGATTGAATGGTGTCGTTCGCGGCATTTCGGAAGATGTAGTTGTCAGCATACTCAGGCGGCAAAAACTGTTTGGTCACAACCGAGCCAGTGGAGACATTGTTAAACACCGGGATTTTTGCTTCCTGATAGAAACGCTGTGATGCGATCGACACGCCAGTATTGATAAAACCTAAAGTCGCGACGACTTTTTCTTTGTTAATTAACTCTTGGGCAATCTGCACACCGCGTTCGTTTTTGGCCTCATCATCACGCTCGATCATCACGATCTGACGTCCCATCACGCCGCCCTTGGCGTTGATTTCCGACACCGCGAGCTTGACACCGTCACGCATCGATACGCCCATCGGCGCAGAGCCCCCGGTGAATGGCCCTGATACGCCGACCTTGATCGGATCGGCTGCCCACGCCGACACTGCCATGAGCGCCGAAATAGCGGCAACTAAACCTGCTGATTTAATCTTCATTCGTATTCCTCCAGAAAGTGAAACATTTATAGTGGCATTGCTATTGTTAAGTTGAATGCTTTTTAAAACTTTATAAATTTACAAGCTTATTAAACTCTTCACGCCCGTGAGCGCACTGCTAGCTCTTGCTTCGCAAAGCGTATCGTAGCCGTCCCGACACACTGAAACAATAGGCAGCGAGCCAAAAAGTGTTCTAAGGCTTTATATCAAAAGCAGTTTTGGTGCAGCGCAGCATTCCAAGAGCGGCAAGAAACAGGCTTAATCTAAGGATCTATTTCGCCACACGACCGTGATCCTAATTTTTAACCGCCTGAGCCACTGCCGCCGCGCCCTTGGTCTTTTCCGTCGGCTGCCAGGTCATCACCGCCGACATGACCGCGAAGCCCACCACATACGCCAGCGCCACATGCCAGCCATGTTTGAGCCACAGCCACGCTGATTTTGCTTCGGGAAAATTATTCGACAGCGCCACACCCGCGCTTGACCCAAACCACAGGATCGAGCCGCCAAAGCCGACCGCGTAAGCTAAAAATCCCCAGTCGTAACCGCCCTGCTTCAAGGCCAGCGCCGTCAACGGAATATTGTCGAATAGCGCCGAAACAAATCCCAGTCCCAATACCGAGCTGGTCGATGCGGCGGGTAATTGCTCCACGGGCATCATCGAAGCCGCCAGCACCAGCGAAAGTAAAAACAGGGTGCCTTTAAAGGTGCCCGGCAGCAGCGCCCAAGTCGGTTGGCGAATCGGCGTGCAGCACAATATCGCAAGCCATACGGTCGCGCCCAAAAACGGGAATTGATCAGAGTAGGCGGCGTACTGCGTATTGACGACGATGTTGACCACCACCGCAGAAATCAGAATGAACGCCACGATGGCAACACGCGGAAAATCGATGACGACATGACGCTTGCCCGCCCGAATTATCGGTGAGAATTTTTGCTGTTGCAGTGCCGCCGGGATACCGCAAACGACCAGCGCAACCGCCGCCGCCACATATGCGCGCAACACGTCACCCGGTCTCACTCCGTCAATCCACATCATCGTCGTGGTCGTGTCGCCAACGACACTGCCTGATCCCCCGGCGTTCGATGCCGCGACGATGGCCGCAAGATAGCCGATGTGGACCTTACCGCGAAAAACCGAATGCGCCACGGTACCGCCGATAAGTGCGGCGGCAATGTTATCCAGAAACGATGAGATGACAAACACCATCACCAACAATACAAATCCGCCCTTCCAGTCATCTGGCAACACGCGCGGCAACACATCCGGTATGTGGCTGTCCTCAAAATGTTTGGAGAGCAGCGCAAACCCCATCAGCAAGCCGAACAGATTAGCGAGTGTGACCCACTCATGACCGAGGTGGGCAATCAACCCCTGAAGATGCGGCCCGGTTTTAAAGCCGGTGATGAAAACCTTGTACAGCGTGATCACGCCGAGACCGGTTAGCGCGACCTTCAACGTGTGATGGTGGAAAAGCGCCACGCCCAGCAGAGTAAGCGCGAAGAAAATAAATTCGAGCGGAATGCCTGCCAGTGTGATCAGGTGAACCGCTTGCGCGAGGTCGTCAGCCGACGCCACCGGTGAAAGCAACGCAACAAAAATAGCCCAAACAATCACGCAAACGAGACGGATAGCCAACACATTCTCTCCCTGTTTTGTGAACGCGATGCACGTTCGAAATTGTTTGCGGATCTTAGCATCCGTGGTTCTGGCGCGGCTTGATGACTCTATAGCTTGGGGGCTTTGTGGCATTGTGGCATTGTGGCATTGTGGCTTTACGAGCACTACTTCAAACGCATGCCAGCGCACGGTGAAGGTGCTTCATTTGGCAGTCTGCAAAAACTTCTCCATCCGCGCGCCTACTACTGCGTTCAAATCCACGCGCAAACAATCCACCATCTCCACCGCCGGCATCGACCGAAGCCACGTCATTTGGCGCTTGGCAAGCTGACGCGTCGCGGCAATGCCTTTCTGTCGCATTTCCTCGTGCGCTGCTTCGCTCGAATCACCGTGCTCGAGGAATTCCCACACTTGCCGGTAGCCGACGGCACGCATTGAAGGCATATCCACGTCAAGCGAATATTCCCCGCGCAGTCGGCGCACTTCATCAATCAATCCTGCCGCCAACATCGCATCAAATCGAACCGCAATTCGATGGTGCAGGGCGGCGCGATCGGCAGGCATCAAGCCGATGATCAGCGTGTCGTAAGGCAACGAATACTGGCGCTTGGCGCGCTGCTGAAGAAACGATATCGGCAGCCCGGTTTGTTGAAAAATTTCCAACGCACGTTGAATTCGTTGTGAATCATTGGGCTTCAATCGTGCGGCGGTAGTCGCATCCACTTTTGCTAATTCTGCGTGCATGGCCGACCAGCCAATCAATGCCGCGCGCTCATCCAATTCACGCCGGAGGTGTGGATCAGATTCAGGCATATCGCTCAATCCTTCGGTCAACGCTTT
>JBBRZG010000145.1:0-8976 GCA_038236905.1 Burkholderiales bacterium | reverse complement strand
TCCCTACCAACACGGGATTATTGCCAACGAATGGCGTGATCGGGATGGCAAATCGATGTATTGCGTGCAGGACGAAAAACACAAATATCTCGATGGCTCGCCCACCACCGATGAGGACGGCACCAGCCCGCGAAACCTGCGCGTCAGCACAGTTGGCGATGAATTGAGATACGCGACCAATAATCAGTCAAAAGTGTTTGCCGTATCGGGCAAAGATCGGGGCGCAATTTTGCTGGCCGGTAAAACCGGCACGGCCTATATGTACATGAGCAAAACCGGTACTTTTTCCAGCAGCAGCTATTACATGGCCAAGCATCCTGATTGGGTCACGAAGTTTTTTGAAAACAAACCGCAGGACAAATATTTCAAAAAAGTCTGGGAGCCGCTGCTTGAACCCAAAGCCTACGAGCGCTCTGTCGGCGATGGTCAAGCCTACTCGACCAGCTTCAAACAAATGCCGACACGTTTTGGCATGCAATACGGCACGGCGATGGACTCACCGAATGAGATCTTTTACGGACAACTGCTGAATGGTCCATTCGGAGACGAAATGACTGCGAATTTTGCCAAGGCGCTGGCAGCCAACGAGAATCTCGGCCGCAATCCGACCGGTGCGACCGATATTTTGGGCGTGAGCTTTTCGAGTCACGATTACATTAACCATAATTTCGGCCCCGAAAGCATGCAATCGCAAGACCATCTCTTGCGACTGGATCGCCAGCTCGCCGACCTTTTTCAAGCGATTGATCAGCGCGTCGGCAAAGACAACGTGCTCGTCGTGCTGACCGCCGATCATGGCTTTATGAATGTGCCCGAATACAGCCAGGCGCGGCAGTTTGACGCGCGACGTGTGGATGCCGGAGATTTGCGCGATGCCGTCAATCAGGCGCTGGATATTAAGTTTGGTGTGCCTAAACTGGTCAAGCAATCCATGACCGGCGGCCTCACGCTTGATTACGCTGCCGCCGAGGCGAAAGGCGTTTCGCGCGACGCGCTCGAACAAGCTGCGTCGCGTGCATTAATGGCGCAGCCCGCCATCAACTACGTTTTTACACGCACCCAGCTCGAGGCAGGCAATATGCCGAACACGCGCATCGGCAAGCTCGTTGGAAGATCGTGGGATCGTCATGCCCCTATCGATTTGGTCACGATCCTGAAACCGTTTTATTACTTCCAATCGAAAACCACCAAGTCGCCTGTCGCCTGTTCTCACGGCACACCTTACAGCTACGACACAAACGTGCCCCTGATGATGCAGGGCGGTGCATGGATAAAGCCCGGCCGCTACACCGCGCCCGCTGAAGTGGTCGATATCGCCCCAACCCTCGCGGCGATTTTGAACACCCGACCGCCGAGCGCCGCAGAGGGCAGGGCGTTGACAGAAGCTATGCAAATGCAGGCGCATTGAAACTTAAACACTAGATCTGGCGGGCCTTATAGGCCGAAAATAGTTCGCGACGCCCGCCAATGCTAGTGTTTATAATTTATTCGGTTTGAATATTCTGACGATCGTTTTACCACTACCCCCTAAAATCCCCCCGCCAGCGCCTTATAAACGGATACCAAAGAGGTCGCCGTCGCAGTGGTGCCTTGCGCCAAATCGCGTTCAGCCGCAATTCTCGTGCGTTCGGCGTCGAGCACGACGAGGAAATCAGAAGCGCCTGCATCGAATCGCAACTGCGCTAATTTAGCGGCTTGCCCAGCGGCCAGATTGGAGTCGCTTAATGCTTTTTCGCGGGTGAGTGATTGTGAGTAGGCAAACAGTGCGCCCTCGGTTTCTTCGAGCGCTATCAGCACCGTTTTGTCGAACTTTGCCATGGCGGCATCGACTCGCGCCTCGGCTTGGTTGATACGCGAACGGATCGCGCCAGAATCCAGAAACGCCCAGGTGATCGACGGACCGATTCCCCAGAACCGGCTGCTACTTTGATCCCAATCGCGTGGTGACCGTGAATTCGCGCCGATGTTGCCTGCGATTGAAATGCGTGGATAGAAGTCGGCGACGGCAATGCCGATGCGCGCGGTGGCGGCCGCCAATTCACGTTCCGCCGCGCGAACATCGGGGCGGCGTTTTAGCAACTGTTCAGGGGTGCCAATCGCGGTTACCACTTCGGCGCGCGTAAGGCGCAAGGCTGGTTTCGCATCCAGCAAACTATTCAGCGCGCCCGGCGGCTTGCCGGTTAACACGCCGAGCCGATAAATCGTTTTCACAACGCTCGTCTCAGCTTGCGGCACCGTTGCGCGGGCGGTCTCGAGGAGCGATTGGGAGCGTGCCAGATCGAGACCGTTCACGCTGCCCGCATCGAATCGTGCGCGGGTGATCTTAAGTGCGTTGGTAAAATTAAGCACATTTTGTTTGGCCAGCATGAGTTCAAGTTGCTGTTCACGCAACTCAAAATAATTGCGTGCGACTTCCGCGGCCAGGCTGATTTGTACATCATCCAAACGCGCGTCCACCGCTGCCGATTCTGCATTGGCAGCCTCAATGCCACGACGTAAGCGACCCGCGAAATCGAGTTCCCACGACATATCAATACTGACCGTTGAGGCGCGGGTCTCTCGATCCGCGCGCGTGAGGTTCGGTACTTTGATGACGTTTGCGCTTTCGAGCGAATCACGATACCCGGCATTCGCCAAAATGGTCGGAGACAGCTGGCTTCGCGCCTCTCGGCTCAACGCCTTCGCCTCGGCCACGTTGGCGATGGCGATTTTCAAATCGTGGTTCGCTTTTGCGGCGTCATCAATCAGCTGATTCAACACGGGGTCGTTGAAGCGCCGCCAAAACGTTCTGTCCACTTCGCCGGCGTTAAACGCCGCAGCGGTATTGCTAAATTTGTCGTTAGTGTTTAACGCAGGCGCTTTGTAATCAGGCCCGACCGCGCATCCTGATGACAACAACGCGAAGGTTGTCGTCACCGCCGCTGCAATGAGTTTGGTTTTCATAAATGTTTCCTTAATCATTTTGTGCAGAGGGTGAAATCGACGGTGTGGACAAACCCGCGGAACGATTTTTCGCCGCGTCACCACGGGTGGCCAGTTTGCGCAGCAGGACATAGAACACCGGCGTTAACAACAGCCCCAGAAAGGTCAAACCAATCATGCCTGCGAATACCGCAATACCCATCGCTTGCCGCATTTCTGAGCCAGCGCCAGATGAAAACACCAACGGCACCACTCCAGCGACAAACGCAATGGACGTCATCAGAATCGGCCGCAACCGCAGTGCCGCGGCTTCCCGCGCTGCCTCAACTATGCCGCGTCCCTGATGCTCCAATTCGCGAGCGAATTCAACAATCAAAATCGCGTTTTTACACGCCAATCCCACCAGCACGATCAAGCCAATCTGGGTGAAGATATTGTTGTCAGCGCCCATGCCGAACTTTGAAAATAGGAATACGCCGGTGATCGCGGAAAGCAATCCCATCGGCACAATCATCACCACGGCCAAGGGCAGGGTCCAGCTTTCATAAAGTGCCGCAAGCACCAAAAACACCAGCAGTACGCAAAGCGGAAACACCAGGAACATCGTATTTCCCGCGAGGATTTGCTGATACGTCAAATCAGTCCACTCATAGCTAATACCGTTGGGCAACGTTTCCTTCAAAATCTTTTCCATTTCTGCCTGTGCCTGGCCCGTCGTCACGCCGAAATTGGGACCGCTGTTGATATCGGCGGACGGATAAGCGTTGTAGCGGATCACCCGATCCGGCCCGAAGCTGTCTTTGACCGTCATTACGCTCCCCAGTGGCACCATCTGGCCTTGCGCATTTCGCGTTTTGAGTTTGACGATGTCTTCAGATTTGGATCGCGCATTGGCCTCCGCTTGCGCGATCACTTGGTAGGTTCGGCCGAAGCGGTTGAAGTCGTTCACATATAGAGAACCCAGGTAAATTTGCATGGTTTCAAAAATACTCGTGACCGCAACGCCCTGGCGTTTCGCTTTAACCCGATCCACGTCGGCAAACAGTTGCGGCACATTGATCTGAAAGCCGGAAAACGTGCTGTACGGATTGATGGCCGGGTTCTGCCGCGCTTTGTTCATTACATCTTGGGTGGCTTTATAGAGCTCCCCATAGCCCAAATCGCCTCGATCTTCGAGCATCAAACGAAAGCCGCCAATCGTGCCTAAACCATTCACTGGCGGCGGCGGAAACACGGCGATATACGCGTCCTTGACGGCACCGAATTGTTGGTTCAATGCGCCGGCAATTTCGTTTCCGCTCAAGCCTTTGCCTTTACGATCTTTAAAATCCTTCAGCCCGATAAATACGATGCCCGCGTTCGGCGCATTGGTAAAACCATTGATTGATAAGCCGGGAAAAGCGATTGAATTCTCAACCCCTGGATGCTTGAGTGCAATATCGGTCATGCGGCGAATGACATCTTCGGAACGATCCAGACTCGCTGCATCCGGCAATTGTGCAAAGCCGACCAAATACTGCTTGTCCTGTCCGGGTACAAAGCCGGTGGGCACCAAGTTAAAGATGCCGACCGTCGCAACAATCAACACCAGATACACGCCCATCGCCACCGTCTTCCGATTTAGGATTCCGGCAACACCCCGACCGTAACGCGATGATTCACGTTTGAAAAACCGGTTAAAGGGACGGAATATCCAGCCCAGCCCACTATCCAGAACGCGCTGAAAACGATCTTTTGGCTGGTCATGACTTTTGAGTAATACCGCCGCCAATGCGGGTGACAGGGTCAGTGAATTTATGGCGGAGATCACCGTCGAGATCGCGATGGTCATGGCAAATTGTTTATAGAATTGCCCGGATAAACCCGAAATAAATGCGATCGGTACGAATACGGCGGTTAGCACCAAAGCGATGGCGATGATGGGTCCGCTGACTTCGCGCATCGCTTGATACGTGGCTTGCTTGGGCGTAAGGCCGGCTTCAATATTGCGCTCGACGTTTTCCACCACCACAATCGCATCGTCGACGACAATACCGATGGCAAGCACCAAACCAAACAGAGATAGTGCATTGATCGAAAATCCAAGCAGTAGCAATAAACCGAAGGTGCCCACCACCGACACGGGCACAGCGATAAGCGGAATGATTGACGCCCGCCAGGTCTGCAAAAATAAAATCACCACCAGCACCACCAGCAAGATAGCCTCAAGCAGAGTGGTAATGACTTCCTTGATCGAATCGCGCACAAAGGTCGTCGGGTCATAGACGATGGAATATTCCATGCCTTCTGGAAAATTTTTCTTGAGCGTAGCCATGGCCGCGCGCACGTCGGTCGATAGCTGGATTGCGTTTGAACCGGGTGCCTGAAAAATCGGAATCGCCACCGCGGGTTTGTTGTTCAGCAAGCTGCGTAATGCGTAGTCGCCCGACCCCAATTCGAGTCGCGCGATATCCTTTAGTCTGGTGACCGCGCCATCACTGCCGACCTGCACAATAATGTCGCCAAATTGTTCCTCGGTGACCATTCGTCCTGCGGCTGTTACGGTCAGCTGGAAATCAACGCCCTTCGCCGGCGGCGCGCCAATCGTGCCTGCTGCCACCTGAATGTTTTGTTCGCGGATCGCATTGACAACGTCCGTGGCGGTCAAATTACGTGCCGCGACGCGGGCTGGATCGAGCCAGACGCGCATTGCATAGTCGCCGGAGCCGAACAGCAACACCTGACCGATACCCTGAATCCGGGCAAGCGTGTCTTTAACATTCAGCACCGCATAGTTGCGCAGATACACATCGTCGTAACGACCATCGGGCGAAAGTAAATGCACCACCATAGTGAGATCCGGTGATGATTTTAGAGTCGTCACGCCGACCCGACGGACTTCCTCAGGCAGTCTCGGCAGCGCTTGTGCAACCCGATTTTGTACCTGAACCTGTGCGGTATCGACATTAGTGCCGAGCTTGAAAGTGATGGTCAGGCTTAGGCCGCCATCGGGCGTGGCTTGCGACGACATGTAAAGCATGTTTTCAACGCCGTTGATTTGTTCTTCCAACGGTGCGGCAACGGTTTCGGCGATAACCGCGGGGTTTGCGCCGGGATAGACCGCACGCACCACGACTGACGGCGGTACAACTTCTGGATATTCAGAAATCGGCAGGCGAAAAATAGCCAGCAAGCCGCCGATGAAAATCAGGATGGATAAAACTGCCGCAAAGATCGGCCGGTCAACAAAAAATTTAGAGAAATTCATATCAAGTTTCCGTCTGGCTTACTTGGCGGTGGATGTGGCGGGGGCTGACGCTTTGCTAGAGCTGGTGCTGTCAGCTTTCGCCGCTGGCGCATTTTCCTCAGCTTTTGCAGCGGGAGAGGCCGTAGGATCTGCACCACCTGCCTGCACCGGCAACATCGCGATTTTTTCAGGCTGAACCTGAACACCGGGTCGAACTCGTTGCAGGCCATTGACGATAATGGCTTCGCCCGGTTGCAGGCCTTCTTTGATGACACGCAGCCCATCCACCAGCGGGCCGAGCTTGACAGGGCGATAGTTGGCTTTGTTGTCTTTATCCACGACCAACACGAACTTCTTGTTTTGATCCGTGCCAATCGCGCGATCCGTGACCAGTATTGCCTTGTAGCTACCGGTGCCCGAAAGCTTTAACTTTGCGAAGATTCCCGGCGTGAACAAGCGGTCCTTATTGTCAAAAACAGCGCGGCCGCGAATGGTTCCGGTGCGTGCATCCAGCCGGTTATCGATAAAATCAACCCGACCCTTGTGTGGGAAGTCTGCTTCGTTATTGAGGCCCAGATAGATTGTGTTTTTAGTGGTGCTCGCATCGTTGCTTGATTTGCGAAGTGACTCGTATTTCAAAAGTTGTTGCTCGTCGATATCGAAATAGACGTGGATCGGATCCTGGGACGCAATGGTGGTGAGCAGCGTGGTGCCGGGTGTGACCAGATTGCCGATGGTCACTTCCGCGCGCGAAATACGACCGCTAATCGGCGCGCGAATCGCCGCATATTCGCTGTTCAGTCGGGCAATAGTGAGTGCGGCCTGCGCGGACTTGCCAGCCGATTGCTGGTCTTTCAGCGTGGCGGTGCGCTGGTCAAATTCCTGCTGCGAAATCGCGGTTGCAGCGAGTAATTTTTCTGCGCGTAAAACTTCAGCGCGGGCCAGATCGCGCGACGTTTCGGCGCGCTGCAGATCGGCGCTTGCTTTGGCGGCGTCGGCTTCAAAAGGGCGCGGATCAATCGTAAAAAGCAGGTCGCCCTTTTTTACCAAGCTGCCCGGCTTGAAATGTACTTTCGTCAAATAGCCAGTGACGCGCGGGCGGACTTCGACGAAATCGGTTGCTTCAAAACGCCCTGAAAATTCATCAACGTCGCTTACTTCCTTTTGGATCACGGTTGCGACGCTGACCGCCGGGGCAGGCGGTGCGCCACCACCCGCGCCACTGCCGCCATCACCTTTGCTGCACGCGGCGAGTGTTGACAAGGCAATTAGCAACACGGGTAGTACCGTCATTGCTGCAATGCCGCGCGCCTGGTGTGCCGTTTTGGAATTCAACATTTTGTTCATGATGTCCCCTGAAAAATCAAAAAATACAATTCAAAATAATAATTAGAAATGCTTAATGTGACGGTGGTATGGTGACAGCGCCCTGCAGCGACCCATGTCGGTCAGGCGCGAGCAGGCCCAAGCAGACACGAGCAGGCAAGCTCTCTACGGCGATGCGCCGTCCGGCTTCAAAATGAGGCTTCCGACGGAGTGGCCCCGATTGAGTACCGCCATAGCCTGACCGAGTTCGGTCGGCGATAGAACCTGACCTACGACCGGTTGATATCCGCGTGCAGAAAGGGCTTCGCTGATCACCTTCGCCATGCGTGGAATATTCACTGCGCTGCCACTTCCCAAATCCCTTGGCGACAAAATTTTCACCTCAATATTTTTCTTCGCAAACTTCACCATTGCATCCGCGAAGGCGTGCTCAGTTTCAGCGCTAGTCGTTCCGTGGCCTTTCATCCGGCAGGTCACGATCCGGCCACCAGCTGCGAGCAGTTCCAGATTAAGTGCGGCATTTTCTACAAATGCCCCGTCGATAATCGCGTCGATTCCGCCTGCCTCGGACGCGCCGCCACCTTCATAGTTGTGATCGCTGGTAATCCAATTGCGCAGCGTTTGCGAAACGTCGCGCGCTCGCGCCAGTGCGACTTGGGTGGCACCGGCAGCAAGCGCCACGCGCTGTTCATGCATCAGATCAACGGTTGCGATGACATCGGCACCGAGATGGGTCGCAAGCGAAATAGCCGCGCTTCCAAATGGATTCGCCGCGCCGTGAATCAATATTCGGCAACCCGGTTTAGCCCCGGCGACCTCGACCGCGTGCAATGCCATCAAACCGGAGTCGCCCAGCGTGGCGGCTTGTTCGAGGGTAATGCCGGGTGCTAGCTTGAATACCGAGGCGGCATTCAGTGTCACGCGTTCTACGTCTGGGCGAAGTGACACCGGCAATCGCGACCAGACCTCATCGCCACGCTTAAAAGCTCCGCAGTCGCGGGCCACCACCCCGGCAATACCAACACCAATCTCGGTCGCCGTTCCCACCCCTTCGTTGTCGGTCTGAATATCGTCGAGCGCGTAAGGGCATAGCGCAATTGCCATCACGTTAACATCGACTTTAATTTTATTACGTTGCGGTGGTTTAGATGAGGGTCGGATTTTGACGGCCATTCTTTTAATCGTCCTGCGACGAGACTAGATGCACATCAGTCGATGCGCTGCGCCAAATATAGTTAAACTCACTTAAGATGATTAGTGCTGATTGACGATAATCAGTATCAATCAAAGGTTAACAATAGATCCCGCTGGAAGATTCGCTCTTTTGAAAGCCTCCACTGATGAAAAGCCTTCCCGGCATACTTTCGTTTATTAAAACTGTCGATACCGGCAGCTTTACCCGTGCGGCACAACAACTCGAAATTTCGCCCGCGGCGGTTTCTAAAAACGTGCAGCGGCTGGAAGATCATCTGGCAACGCGATTGTTAAATCGCACCACCCGT
>JBBRZG010000144.1:0-9002 GCA_038236905.1 Burkholderiales bacterium | reverse complement strand
GATCTCAACAATCGCGTCATCGACCAAAATGCCCACCACCAACGCGAGCGCCAACAGCGTGACGGTATTGAGCGTAAAGCCGAAATAGAACATGCCTAAAAATGTAGGGAATATCGACAACGGCAGCGCGGTTGCCGCCACCAGGGTAGAACGCCAATCGCGTAAAAAATACCAGACCACGATCACCGCCAACAGCGCGCCTTCTAACAACAAAACCATCGAGCCAGTGAAGTTTTCTTCCACCGGCCAGACGTTGTCGATGGCTTCTACAATTTTCAGATTTGGGTGTGCGGTGCTCAATTCGGCAACCGCCTTGCGCACCTGCTCCGCGACCGCGAGTTCACTGGCGCCTTTGGTGCGGGTCACTTCAAACGCGATCACCGGCTTGCCTTGATCCAGCGCCAAAGACCGCCGCTCGGCAATGGTATCGGTCACCGTCGCGACTTGATCCAGACGAATGCGGCGGCCATCGGCCAGCGGCATTTCCAGCGCGGATAAATCGGCCACGGTTTTAACGGTGGCAATCGTACGCACGGCCTGTTCCGCGCCACCCACATCACCGCGTCCACCGGGCACTTCCTGCTGGACGCGCCGCAGCTGCTGCGAGACATCAGCCGCGGTCACACCGAGCGCGGTCATTTTTTCGGTATTCAACTCAACCCGAATTTCACGCGATACGCCGCCGATGCGCGCCACTTTTCCCACGCCTTGTGCGGCGAGAATGCGTTTGGTAATGGCGTTATCAACCAGCCACGAAATCGCCTCTTCGTCGAGCGCACCTGCCTGCGCGGCCGACACCACATAAGTCAAAATCGGCTTGCCAGAGGTAGTCGCTTTCGATACCACCGGGTCGCGCATTTCGCCGGGCAAATCGGCCCGTACCTGGCTGACCGCATCGCGCACCTCGTTGCTGGCTTCCGCCGCATTTTTTTCCAGAATGAATTCAACATTGATCGAGACCGAGCCGTCGAGAATGTTGGTGTAGATGTGTTTGACGCCCTGTAGCGGCGCAACCGCGTTTTCAATCTTGCGCGCGACTTCGGTTTCGAGCTGCGCCGGCGCGGCACCGGGCAGGCTGGCACTCACGGTGATGACGGGCAGCTCAATATCCGGAAAATCCTGTACGCCGGTCATTCTGAAACTAGCCACCCCGGCGAACGTAAGCAACATAAAAAATACGATGGATGCGATCGGATTTTTTATCGACCAGGAGGAAAAATTGAACGAGGTATTTTCAGCGGCCATGATCAAAGTCCTTATTGGGCGGGCTTGGTGGCGGCATTTGCCGTTGAAACACCCGCAGATGCTGGTGTTTGGTTTTGACTCGATTTTGCGGCGCTTGCGGGATTTACCGCTGGATTGCCGACCGCAATGCCGACTAAATCACCATCATTTAGGAATCCCGCACCCGCGCCGACGATGAGCTGATCGGCTTTCAAACCCTCGGTAATCTCGACCCGCTCTCCAGCGCGTCGGCCGGTTGAGACCTTACTTTGGGCGACGCGACTTTGCGCGTTATTTTTTTCATCAGCCGATGGTTGGATCACAAACACATAACTGAATCCGTCGCGCACCACCACCGCCTGTTGTGGCACCGTGAGTGCGCTTGATTGGCCCAGTGCAAATTCGCCTTTGGCAAACATGCCCGCCCGCGCGTCGTCTGTTTTTGGCAAATCCACGTAGACAATCGTGTTTCGCGTTTGGACATCAATGGTGGGCGCAAGCATCCGTACTTTTCCTGTAACGAGTTTGCCGCCCGGTGTGGTCAGCGCGACTGTTTGGCCGACGCGCACTTTGTCGAGTTCAGCCGCGGTGACCTCCGCGCGCCATTCAAGACGGTTATTGCGGATTAATCGGAATAATTCCTGCCCGGACTGCACGACCGCGCCAACGGTGGCGGTTCGCGCCGACACCACGCCTGAATCGGGTGCCAAGACGCGGGTATTTTTGAGTTTAATTTGGGCACTGTTAGCTATCGCACGCGCCGCCGCGACGCGGGCGTCGGCCGTTTTAGCGGCGGTAAGGTATTGGTTAATTTGCTGCGCACTCAAGGCGCCTGATGCCTCAAGTGTGCGTGCACGTTCGGCATTCGACTGTGCTTCGGCGGCGGATGCTTCTGCTTCTGCCACGCTGGCGCGCTGTTGCGCTAATTCGGCTTCTACGGCTTCGGGCGCAAAGGTTGCCAGCTCTTGTCCGCGTATAACCTGATCGCCAACATTGACCCGCACGGCATTCAATCGCATGCCGTTCACCTCAGCGCCGACGATGGTTTCCTGCCACGCGGCGATGCTGCCGTTGGCGGTGAGTTTGATGCCGAGTTCGCTCATTTGGGGCTTCACCGTGTTGACGGTGAGCGCGGGTTTGCCGACGGCGATCGTTTTCTTGTCAGCTTTGGTTGTGAACAGGTACGCGCCGACTGCGATCCCAGCAATCAGAAAAATGGCGATGGCAACGACGATCGGCTTCGTCAACGTTTTCTGTGTTTGCGTTTTTATTTTTGTTTTCATGTTGGAAACCCTATTTCGAAATTTGCTGTGTTGCCTGCTCTGCGGCTTTTCCAGCGACTTTTTCAAATCTCGCGATGGTGGACTCATTCCATCCGCCGCCCATGGCGCGATAGAGCGAAATCCACGCCGTTACTCGTTCCCGCTCAACACCGACAGCGACACCTTGCGATGCCACCACCAGACGCCGCGCTTCTTCTAATTCAACCAAGCTGCCGGCACCCGCGCTGACTCGCGCAGCGGCAGCCGCGAGGTAGGCTTCATAACCTTTGAGCGCCGCAATCGCATCGGCGTCGCGTTCGACTGCGCTATTGATTCTCACCAGCGCTTCTTCCACTTCACGTACTGCGCGCTGGGTCAATCCCTGATAATTCGCCAACGCCTCGGCGTAGCGCGCGCGGGCAGAATCGGCGTTAGCCGCGCGTTTTCCGGCGTCAAAAATAGGCAGCGTCAATTGCGGACCATATGACCAGGTTTGCCCTTTGCTGTCGCCGCCGCCAAAATTAGCCGCCGAGTAGCCGATGGAGCCGCTCAACGAAATACGCGGATAGCGGTCTGCTTCGGCAACGCCGATGTCGGCTGAAGCAGCGGCAAGCTCACGCTCAGACGCAGCAATGTCAGGTCGCTGCGAAAGCGCGGACGCGGGCACGCTAGTGATGCTGAGTGCGGCGACCTTCGGCAATGTGGCGGTGGTGGCTTTTAGTTTGTCACGCAGCGCGGGCTCTGGCATGACGCTCAATACAGCCAACGATTTAATTTCAATATCGCAATCAGCCCGCTGCGCCGTTAACCGGGCGGCGGCCTCGGCAGCGCTGGCACGGGTGAGTGCGGCATCGGCGGGAGCGGCAAACCCAGCTTCGGTTTTCAGGTCGGTAAGGCGTGCTGTTTCAGATCTTGATGCCGCATCACGCACATAGCCGCTCACCAAGATCTCGCAGGCGCGTAGATTCGCGTACGAGGTGGCGACTTCTGCCGCAATCGAGACGCGCGCGTCGTGCCAGTTGAACACGCTGGCATCGGCGCGCGCGGCGGCGGCTTCACGACCACGACGGTTACCGCCAAATAAATCTAGTTCCCAAGCGGCATCGATGGACGCCGTGCGATTACGGTTGATGCTGGTGGCGGAGGATGATGCACCTTGGCTTCCTCCATTGTTGCCGGATTGGCCATTGGGTTGAACACCGAGCTGAAACCCGCCACCGGAATTGGCGCGGCTCCGGTCGGCGTTCGCGTTGCCCGTGAGGCTGGGAAAAAACGGCGATTGCGCTGCCGTAAACGCCGCTCGCGCCTGCGAGATTCGCGCGGCAGAGATGGCAATCGTCGAGTTCTCGCGCTCGGCGCGGTCGACCAGTTCCAGCAGCACCGGATCATTCCAGCGTGCCCACCAGCCCTGGAGTTTGAGCACATCGCCCTGATGCGGTAGCGGCGCGACCCAAGCCTGCGGAAGCAGCAGAGCAGGGCGGGTGTAGTTCGGCCCGACGGCACATCCGGCAAGGCAGATCGCCACCATGCCAAGACCGAAAAATTGACCGAGATACCGGCGAGGAAGCAGTGAAAATAGCGTCCTGTTTTTCATCGGGATGACTTTCTTGGGTTGACCTTGTTTACCACGCCAGATTTTGCGGTCGGCATCGGGGTTTTGGATTTCGTGCGGAGCGCGCTCGCTTTGATCGGACTGGCGGACGCCACCAAAACATCAAACGCGCGAAAGGCGACCCGGCGCGCGCGCGATAGCGATTCATCAGAGGATTCGCCCAGATCAAGTATCAACGAGCCCACCAGCGTCGCGTGAAAGACCTCCAGGTCAGATTCATCTATGACCAGCCCTAGTTTCTGAAAACTCAGAAGAAAGCGCGCTTGGTTTGCGTCCTCAAAAGTCTTCAGCCACGGCTTGATGCTTTCGTCTTCGTCGGATGCCACCGTTAGCGCGCACATCAGCCTTGCAAAGCGCCGATCATCAATATCTGGTGCAATAAATTCACGCATGGTTTCAATGGTGAGCATGCCGGCATCGATCGCTTCGGCCATGACGTCGATCCAGGTGTTGCAGCCAAACGCGGCGGTTTCGCGCAGCAGGTGGTTGCGGGTCGGAAAGTAATAGGTCACGTGGCTTTGTCGAAGCCCCGCGTGCTCCGCCACGCGCGTTTGCGTGAGTGCGGCAAAGCCGTCGTCATTCAGGATTTCGACCGCCGCGAACAGAATGCGTTCGCGCGCGCTGCTGGCGCTGGTGGGCCTTGGTCGCGTCGCCAGAATGTCTGAAAACGAAATCGGTACGGCGGATGGCGCTGGCAATTTAGCGGGCGCTAATGAGCCGGTTTTGCTAAAGCGCGCGGGCAATTTTGTGGGTGACGGTTTCGCAGGGGCGACAGATTTGGGAACCGCCACATCTTTTTTTGCAGGCTTGGTTGGTGTGGGTTTGATCTTCATTTGGTAATAATACCAATATTTTGGTTAAATTACCAAAGTCTCGGTTAAGCGACCAGATCAAAGCACTGCGATGAAAATTGTTTAAGTGCGTTTGCTGGTTTTGCACGCTGGCAATAAATCCTGATCGGCGGGAACAGTGCGAATTAGCGCTATGATTTTGTGCTTATCATTCTGTCGCTCGTCTCAACCTCCCGCCGAATTTATGTCCGCCGACTTTCATCAAGTGCATCCACGCGTCACGGTTATCGAGCGTGGCTGGCTCAATTGCAATCAAATCGTATTGACGTCGAGCGACGAGAACGTCCTGATTGATAGCGGCTACGGGCGGCACGCGCAGGCGACTGCCGCGTATGTCGGGGATGCATTGCAGGGTAAAACCTTGCACCGCCTTATCAACACTCACTGCCACAGCGATCACATGGGTGGCAATCGCGCGCTGCGGGAAAAATATGCATGTCGCATCACCATTCCGGCGGGCGAAATCGAGCACGTGGTGCCGTGGACGGCACAAAGTTGTTGGTCAGCGCAGATGGATCAATATGCGGAAGAGTTTCAATTCGATGATTCGCTGTCAGTTGGCGATACATTCGCCGCGGGCGAATTGGTCTGGCGCGCGATCAATGCGCCGGGTCACGACATGGGCGCGCTGATGTTCTGGTGCGAATCCGAGCGCGTGCTCATTACCGGCGACGCGCTATGGCAACGCGGCATGGGATTTGTGTGGCCGTCCATCGATGGTGATGCGCCAAACTCTAATTTCCGCGCGGCGTTTGCGACGTTCGATGCGATTGAGCAATTGAAGCCACGAACGATTATTCCGGGCCATGGCGCGCCGTTTCAAGGCGTAAAAGAGTCTCTCGAATTCAATCGTTCCAAACTGGCGGCTCTCGCAGCCGATCCGATAAAAGCGGCGCGTAACGTGGCGAAATCGCTGTTCGTATTTTCACTGCTCGATAAAAAGAGCATGGCAATCGCCGATCTTGAAAGCTACATTGCAAGCGTGCCGGTTTATCAGCAACTCGACGAAGCGTTTTTGCGGATGGGATTCACCTCAATTGCGACGATGCTGCAAGCAGAATTGGTGGCCGCAGGGGCGGTGTCGGTTCGCGAGGGTCGATTGAGTGCGACGATGCGGGTTTGAACAATTGCGATCTCCAGCCGCGATCACGCCGATACAAAGTGCAGACTATTTATAATCGAAACCCCAACATCCGCGGACGTTTCAAGCCAGTTTCACTTGAAGAAGCCTGCCGATGCTGGGGTCATACATAAAAATTTTCGCTGCTGGCCAAGGCACAAACGCCTCAGTGTATTCCCTGCAATCAAATTAACTTGAAAATAAGCGGCGGTGGTTTAGGCGGTTGCTTCGGTTTTTTTGGCTCTTTGCCGCGTTTATCACGGTTACCCATGGCGATCTCCTTGGAAATGAACGGATGTGGTTTAAGACATCCGCTGCGGGCGCGCTGCAAACGATTTTGCTGCGCAGAAACTACAAGGCCGAGTATAGCGGTGAACGGTGGCGTCGACCCGCCCGCCAACAATTTACGGCGCGGATCTAGAATCTATTGCCGCGCCATCAACTGCCACATATACCTTGGAGAATTTATATCTTGGGCCCGGCGATTTGGCGCCCGCCAAACCGAAAGCTGGATGCCACGATATTGCCGAATGCGGCGCGCTCGTGATAGACGCATACACCATCTTCAGTTTCAGCCGCACCGACAGCAACCATGAGTGGAAGCAAATGTTCTTCACGCGGATGGGCCTGCCTGGCTGAGGGTGCTTTTTCCCACTCAATCAATCGAATACTGCGCTCCACCGGCGACGAAGCGATCAGCGTCTGCTGTAGCCATTGATCGAACGCCGCCGATGGCGCACGGCCTGCGGGGCCGAGCGCGCGCAAATTGTGATAACTGAGGCCGCTGCCGACAATCAATATGCCCTCGTCGCGAAGCGGCGCAAGGGCGCGCCCCAGCGCCAGATGCTCCGCCGGATCGAGCCCTGCTCGCAGCGACAGTTGCACGATGGGCACGTTTGCCGTCGGGTACATCACGACCAGCGGACAGAATGTACCGTGATCAAAGCCGCGCGCGGCATCGAGCCTTGCCGAGATTCCGGCGGCTTCAATCAAGGCTTTTGTGCGCAGCGCGAGCACGGTTGAACCGGGCGCGGGATAGACGACGTGATACGTATTTTCTGGGAATCCGCGGTAATCGTAAAGCATGGGCGGCGCGGGGTTCGACATGACCGTGAACGCGGGCTCTTCCCAATGCGCGGAGATGATCAAAATTGCTTTCGGCGTAACGCCCAGCTGACGCGGAATATCCTGCAATGACGCCTCCAACGCGTGCATATCGCGACGCATGTCCGGCACGTAGGGCCAAGGCCCGCCGCCATGAGAAATGAAGTAAGTGGGCAGTCGATTTGAGGTCATATTAAGCTTCGATTCCGCGGGCGGCTAGGTCTGGCTTGGATGGGTTGCGATCATGCGCTCGGTGTTGGCACGTCAAATAGCTTGGCGCAGTCCAAGCAAAATCAAGCGAAAAAAAAGCGCGCCCTGCTAACAAGGCGCGCTTTTGATCGGCGTTGTTGACTACCAGCCGATGTCTTTCAGAAGCGGCAGCGTGAGGTCTTTAGGAGCCCGCAATGCCGTGCTCTCGTCACCGTTGGAAATGGGCTCCATCAACAGATTAGGCGTTGCCGTCACATCCCAGTGCGACACGCTGGAACCCGGCTGAACCGCAGTGGGCGCATAAAGCAACGGGCGGCGCAACAGGTCCATACCGCCAGGGCGCTTGGTCTCGAATATTGAGGCATAGCGGGTGCCGCTTTGGCGGAGGCGAACGCCGTCCTGTTGGCTGATTAAGGTTGAGGCGATCGTAATGCCCGCAGTCGGATCATCTACCCCGAACGCCGGGCGGCCCGCGAATGAAGGGCTGTTGTTAATGAAAATAACCGCCGAGGCACCCGCTGCTTGAGCGTATTTTGCCTTGTCGGTGAATGCACATCCACCGCGATTAATCACTGCGACACGACCCTTGACGCTTGCGGCCTGATCGGGCGTCAGCGCCGCGCAAGCGGCACCCGGCGCACGCGTGTCATCGAGAAAACCTAGCGCGCCGGAAATGCCGCGTCGGCCTTCCTTGGCACCAAAATTTGCCGTGCCACCCGGCAGGAACGCAATGCCGTTTTTGTCGAGCAAAAACACATCCAGGGTGTCGACATTGGTCAGCGTTTGCTGTGCGCCGATAAAGCTCTGGAAACCGGTCCATGCCAGAAATTGGTTATCAATCGCGGACGCTTTGCGTTCAGCATCGCTCATATTTACCCAACGTTTTTCAGTTTTACCATCGACCATGTAGTGTTCCCAAATGCTAGGACGTCCGTCAAAAAGTTCGCCTGTCGATTCATCGGCGAAGCTCAAGAACCCCAGCCCATGGCCGTATTCGTGCAGTATCGTTTTGACGTAGTCGATACTGTTTTCATTGGGTGCTTTGTCGTCCAGACCGTAGTACCAGCTGAGTCCGGTCAGACAGCCCGGCTTGCCCAGGTCGCCGTTGCTAGTGACACCAATCTCGGGTAGCGGCTCGCCGCTGGCCACATCCAGATCGGTTTTGGCCAGTCGATTCGCCAATGCACCGGGATACCAAGTGTTCGGGAAGCGCGCATTGTCAAAATCGCGGAATGCCGAAAATGGCCCCGCTGAAGCCAGCACGCCATTGGTGGCTGTGCACTCCTGCGGCGCAAAACTGGCCGCGACCTCAATCACATCATTGCCACCCAGTGCGCGCGCCCAAAGTGAGCCGACGAAATTCAGCGCAATCAGCCGTTGTGCGCCGATTGTTTTGCCGGCATTGAGGCCGACTGGCGCGGCAGGCGTTGGATCATTAAAGCCGATGCCGGGATCGTCGGTGTTAATGAGTTTAAAAGTGGCTGCATTCGCCTGTAGTGAAAACACAAGCACGCCGCCCAGCACGGCAAGAGTACTAGTTCGGGTAATTCTAGAAATAAGTTTATTCACGGATCGCTCCCTTGTCCGTATTGTTCAATGCCGATGGCGCGATGTCTGCG
>JBBRZG010000143.1:0-9368 GCA_038236905.1 Burkholderiales bacterium | reverse complement strand
GTCCAGCTACGAATGAGTTGTTGGCGTGCTGTCGATAACGGAATGAAGATTGCATCGTCCTGATCGCCGCCGCCCAAGTCGCTGCCCTTGGTCGCGAGTACCCCAATGATTTCAAACGGACGGCTGCGAATGCGAATGGATTGGCCGATCGGATCCGACTCGCCAAATAAATTTGCTGCGACCGTGCTGCCGACCACGGCCACTCTGGACACAGAGCGCATTTCTACATCGCCGAACAGACTGCCTTTGTCGGTGGACCAATCTTTGATGTCAAAGTATTCTTGGCCAACGCCATAAACCGTCGCGTTCCAGTTGTTTGCGCCGCTTGCGACCTGAAATGGCTGCTGCACAATCGGCGCAACTTTTGAAAAAACAGGCAGTTGCGCAAGTGCTGCGGAATCGCTCAGCGTCAGGGTTTGTGCTGCTCCGCGCCCTGCGCGAACGCCATTGGAGGTGGATGAGCCAGGCAGGATGACCATCACATTGCTGCCCATCGTATCAATGCGTCTATTAATATCCTCTCGCACTGATTCGCCAATCGCCAGCATCAAGACCACCGCGCCCACGCCGATAATAATGCCAAGCATGGTCAGTCCCGCACGCAGCCGATTCATGCTCATTGCCCTGAACGCTTCTAGGCACACTTGCCAAAAATTCATTTACCTTATCCTGTATCTAATTCATGAACACTAGCAGCAGAGGGTCGTACCAGCCATTTATGCCTAGGAACACCCGTCAATCCTCGGGTTTTATTTACAAATGTGCATCAGCCATTGGCCCATCATAGGTCACATAGCCATCTTTAAGTCGGACCAATCGCTTTGCATATTTAGCCACATCGGGTTCATGGGTGACGATCAGAATACTCATGCCTTGCTCTTCGTTTAGGCGCGTGAATAAATTCATGATTTCTACGCTGGTGGTGGTGTCGAGATTACCTGTGGGCTCGTCGGCGAGGATCAGCGCAGGCTCGCACACCAGCGCTCGTGAAATCGCGACGCGTTGCTGCTGGCCGCCAGAAATTTGATTCGGCAAGCGTTTCAGAAAATCACCCAATCCCGTCTGTGCAAGCTTCGATGCGGCGCGCTTGCGGGCCTCGGCCATACTCACGCCGGCATAGAGCAACGGCAGCGCGACGTTATCGACGAGCGGCATCCGCTTCAATAAATTAAAGCCCTGAAAAACGAAACCAATTGTTTCATTCCGTACCTGTGCGAGCTCGTTATCACTGAGTTTTTCAACCTCGCGGCCGTTTAGGATATAGCTTCCTGTGGTCGGGGTATCAAGGCATCCGAGGATATTCATCAGCGTTGATTTACCTGAACCAGATTGGCCCATGATCGCCACGAACTCGCCGTGCTTGATCGTTACATTCACGCCGTGCAATACAGGCGTTTCCAGATCCCCGTTGTAGTAGCTTTTGCGAATGTCGGTAAGCGCAATTAGCGGCCCGCGCGCGTGTTTCTCGGCTGCTTTGGGATCGGGCACGCTGGTCTCGGGTGACATCAGAGCACTCATTATTTTTTCGCGTTCTTGTCCTGCAAATCACGGATCACCAACTCGTCACCTGACTTGATCTCGCCCGAAATAACTTCGGTGTATTGATTACTCGCCACGCCGGTGCGAACCTCGACCGTGACCAATTCGCCTTTGGCATCCACTTTGTACACCCGTGATGGCGGTCGCTTAATTCGGTCACCGAGAGCTGAGGTTTCGGCCTTTGCCGCGTCCGTTTTCAAGGGTTCCGTTACTTTCTTGTCGTCTTTCTTGACGTCCCTATCTTTCTTTTCTGCTTTTTCGTCCTTTACCGGTCGAAACCGCAACGCCGTATTGGGGATGCGCAGCACATCCAATCGTTGGTTCGCCACGAAGCTGACCTGCGCGGTCATGCCCGGTTTGAGTAAATTCCCTTCGTTCGTCACATCAACAATCACGTTGTATGTCACCACATTTTGCTGAATTGTCGGGTTCAATCGCACTAGGCGAATTTTGCCGTTGAAGTCTCGATCAGGATAAGCATCGACCGTAAAGCGCACATCCATGCCTTGTTTGACACTACCAACATCAGCCTCAGCGACACTGGTGTCGATCTGCATGGCTTCCAGATCTTTGGCAATCTGGAACAGTGTGGGCGTCGAGAAACTCGCTGCGACGGTCTGGCCGATATCGATTTTACGATCAATGATGATGCCATCAATGGGTGAACGAATAATGGTGTAGCTCAGATTGGTTTTTTCACGATCCAGCTGCGATTTCGCCTGCGCCACTTGTGCCTTGGCAACATCCAGCTCCTTCAAATTCTGCTCTAGCGCTTGCGGCGTAATGAAGCCCTTCGCCACCAATTCTGTGTTTCGTTTTAAGGTGCTTTCCGCGAGCCGCATCGTGGCTTCGGTGGAGCGCATGGCAGCCTCTAGCTGTGCGATATTGGCCTTGATTAGCGCAGGATCCAACTCCAATAGAATCTGGTTGGCTTTAACGGGTTGATTGAAATCGGTGTATAGCTTCACCACCGTGCCGGAAACCTGGGTGCCGACATTGACCACTGTGACCGGGTTCAATGTCCCATTCGCGCTGATACGCTGAATCACCGGACCACGATCCACCAGTGCAATTCGGTATCGATCGCCTTTATTCGACTCCGCTCTTTTCTGAAAATAGGCGGCGCTTGCAATCACAACCCCCAGCAAAATGAGTGGCACCAGCACCTTGGCGCGCAGCAGAAATTTAAAAACTCGCTTGATGAAGTTCATATTTTTATTGGGACAGATTGTGTGTTGATGGGTGCTTCGGTGAGTGCATCGACGGATGCATAAGTGTTGGGTCGCAATTACGTCTCAAGTCTAATCTTAAAGGTCTATTGGAATCAGGCAGTGGGTGATGCGATGAAACGCCCGAATCCCCGACGAAAGTAGGCTCGTTTGGTGCCGAATCAGCACGGCGACTATTTGTACACATTTTGCTCTTGCCAACGGTTCAGCTAACGCTTCACCAGTCGCTGCAGGCAACGTAATGAAAGTGCCGATGCGAAGTATTATCGCGCCGTCGCTAACGACCGTAACGGTAAGCCGTTGGAAATATAGGTCAAATAATATTCCAGATTATTAAATTCGTCGGAACCCTCCATGAACGGCTCGGCCCCGCTGCGCTGGAAGCAGCGCTGGAACTGGGATTGCAAACTGCGGGTGGTGCCTCCAGGTTGCAGGCGTGGCCAGGAAACAGCCAAGCCAATGGCAGGGGCCAAACCGCCGCCGCCAACGCTCCCTACACCACTCGAACCTGAGCCCGAACTTGCACCATACACGCCACCCGCATGCTGTACGTGGCACGATGCGCATGCGAAATTTTGTTGTCCGATTCGCGCGTTGAAGATTCGCCGTCCGGAATCAAATCGCTCACGTGCATTTGGGCCGAGGACGCGAATATTGAGCGGTTGATTCTCTGCAAGGCTGCGCGCATAGGCGGAGAGCGGCCCCATTTCCGCTGTATTGGCTGGGGCGATAACGGGTTCGCCATGAAGCTGCAGACAGCGATTTAGCGCGCTTTCCAGGGTGACCACTTGCCTGGTAGAGGTTTCAAATTGCGGGTAGCTTGCGGCAATGCGCTTGCCGCCATTGGGAAAACAATTCGAAAACGCTTTGCCATCCTTGAACTTGCGCTCCCAGTGCTTTTTACCAATTGCCAGAATGTCAGCAGTATTGGTGGCGTTATCGGCCGATAGCGGAATCGCGGTGACGCCGGGCTCGTAGGCGGCGCTCCCGACCATCCAATCTTCGGGGCGGGTGCCGGGCAATCGTTTTTGCAGCGCTTGAATCAACGCCGCACGCTCTTGCTCAGGGGGCAGATTGGCGACTGTCCCGACTTGGGAATGAACACTCAGCGCGGTTAGGCTTAAGCTCACGAAAATAAAAAACGCCGCACTACACCGATTCAAGATAAATCACCAAGGCGTCAATTTCGTCGCTACTCAAAATACGATGTTTGCCATAGGGCGGCATGATTGTGTTTGGATTGGTCTTGCTCAAATCCCAGATAATGTCTCGTAACTTTAAACGATCAGGATAGCGCGCTTTAATCGCCTCAAGAGGCGCGCCTATGCTAGAGGCGCTCTTTATCGCGGCGTCATTAGGCACCTTATGGCAGGCGACACAATTACCTTTGCGCTCGTTTAAAAAGATGGTTCGACCATTTGCAATAGTGGGCGGCGCTGCTATGGCAGGATTCGCGGCGGGGTTCAACATTACGACGCAGAGCGACACGAAGCCTGACGCAACGGTAGGCCGTAGCGCCATTTGAAGCTTAACGCGGAACAACATCGCGAGATGGTGAAGGTAGTGCGGAAGGGTTCGGTGCGGTAGCCCTAAATATGGGGAATTTCGGCGCTGCTGACTTTGGTGCAGCGAACGATGAGGGCTCTTTACCCAATTCTTTGTCGAGTTCTTTGTCTAATTCTTGATCGCGCTTTTCACCGGGCAACAGTGGCCGCGACCGAAACGCAATTTTTAACTCTCTCAATCTTGATTCGACGGCAGACGATTCATAAAAATCGCCGTCTTTTGCTTTGGCCGCGATTTCGAATTGCTGAATCGCACCCATTAAATTATCGCGGCGAAAGTAGGCCTCACCAATCGCCCGATGTTCCGCCAGGTGTCTGTTTTTACGCTCATACCCTTTTGCGGCTAATTCGTAATAGCGCGGATCGTCGCTGATCATTTTGAGTTGCTCATTTGCCGCAGCCAATGCGGCGTCTACTTGACCGGATTCGTACAGCGTTTCGATGTAGCCGTACATCAGCGCCCGCTGGCCGGGGAAATTTTTCATCGCGGTTTTATAGATCACCAAAGCTTCATCAAATTTGCCTTGGCCACTTTTGATCTGCGCCGCTAAATTCTCAATCCAAGGATGGCCTACTATCCCGCCTGATCCGCCCCAATTGCGTATACCTGCCAGCTCCTTTTCAGCCGCCGCGAATTGACGCGATAGCGTGAGTGCTAGCGTGAGCCCATACGCGTCGGCGCGGTTCCGCAAAATGGTACTAGCCGAAATTTCGGTTTTGAAGTAGTTCACGGCCTCAAAAGGACTCATGCTCATCACCCGCAATTTCGCACGCGCCAGCTTGTATTCGACGCTGTCCGGCACCGAGCCGCTGGCTTCGACATTGCTGAACGATGCGCTGCTCTGCTTATTCGCAGTGCGCATCGAGGCGACACGATCCTGCATTTCCGCAATCCGCTCGGTGGTTAACGGATGGGTACGAAGATAACCGGGCGTTTTACCGTCGTTATGACGATTGGCGCGCAACATGCGCTCAAAAAACCCAGGCATCCCCTGCGGATCAAAGCTCGCGCGTGACATGACTTGAATGCCAATACGATCTGCTTCACGCTCAAAATCGCGGGTGTAGTTAAGCTGATTCTGATACGACAGCGCCGCCGAGCTCGCGACAATTGCTTCTGTGGCTTGGCTCGATGACGAAGAGTTGGAGCGTGCGGCAATAATGGCTCCCGCCAGCATGGCCAATTGAAGCGGCGCGTTTTTGCGTTGCTCGTCCGCGCCTCGCGATTGATGGCGCTGCAAAATATGCGCAATTTCATGGCCCATCACGCCCGCCAGTTCGGACTCGTTGGTGGTGGTGAGTACCAAACCAGAATGGATCGCAACGAAGCCGCCCAGCAACGCAAAGGCGTTTATGGATTCGTCATTAAGCAGAAAAAATTCAAAATCGCGGCGATTATCGTTGGTGCTGCCGCGGCTGGCGGCGATCATTTTGTTGCCAAGGGATGAAATGTAATCCGACAACTCTGCATCTTCAACAAACGCGCGGTCACCGCGTATCTCCAGCATAATCCGCTTACCGATGGTGCGTTCCTGCTTAGCTGAAATAACCGCGTCGGAAGAGTCGCCCAAGTCGGGCAAGCCTTGTGCATTTGCACCCGTCGAAACCGGAAGCACTAGGGCTAAAATGTGGACGCTTGCAAGAATCCCGCAAAGCATACGTTTGACCGGATTCACACTACTCAGCATTTCAGCGCCCAACCTTTTTGACAAACTTTGCATGCAAACTTTATATGTAGATTTTGAACAACAGACACATTTGACGACACAGCGCGGATTCCGTTCAATCGCGGGCTAACAGTCGCGCAGTGCCAGGCAGATTGTACCAACTGGGCCGCGTCGCATCCCGGCGCAGTCAAAATGACTGATTCACCTTAAATCATGGTTGATAAAAGATTTGATGCACCCGACATGCAAAAACTCGAACCCACTACAAACCAAGCTAAGTTCCATGCCATCACTTAATCACTTCGACGAATCCGGACAAGCCCATATGGTGGATGTGGGTACCAAACCCGAGACCCAGCGCGTTGCGGTCGCGGCAGGACATATCCGCATGTTGCCCGCAACATTTGAACTGATTAAAAGTGGCGGAGCCAAAAAGGGCGATGTGCTGGGGATTGCGCGCATTGCGGCGATTCAGGGTGCGAAACGCGCGCCCGATTTGATCCCGCTGGCGCACCCGCTAATCATTACCAAAGTGGCGGTTGAGTTCATTCTCGACGAGATAGCAGCGAGCATCGAGTGTCGCGCCACGGTCGAAACCATTGGCCGTACCGGGGTCGAGATGGAGGCGCTAACAGCGGTGTCGGCAGGACTGCTGACGATTTACGATATGGTAAAAGCGATTGATCGGGGCATGACCATTGCCGGTATTCATTTGATCGAGAAACGCGGCGGAAAGTCGGGGGATTTTTTAGCGGCTTAGCCGGTTAGACGGCGAGTGGTTAATTTATAGGTTGCTAGTAGGCGCGATCAGTAAACCCTAATATCCGCGGGGGTTTCGGGCACTAACTGGCTTTAAACCCCCGTCTATGCTAGGCATATGCACAGAAATCGCGCTTACCAACCGCGCTGCCGAGACTTCACCAGCACGGTTTGATTTACTGCGCAGGTGCTGCGCCCAATCGGATAACGCTGCCGGACCCCGCAATCGATTTGCTCACCTTGGCATCACCGTAATATTGCACATCACCCGAGCCTGCCACGCTCAGTTTCAGTGACTCTTTGGCCCAGACAATCGCATTGCCAGATCCCGCTACGCTGATTTTTGCAGTCTGTGTTTCCAGCTTTGCGGCTTTCACTTCCCCCGAGCCTGCGATCGAGGCCTCAAGCGCATTGGCTTTTCCGCCTACGGTCAAATCGCCGCTGCCGGCAATCGAGACTTTTAAGGTCGCGGCATCAACTGCTTTGATTTGCACTTCGCCCGAACCCGCAATGCTGATTTTGAGTGTGTCGGCCTTTAGGCCATCTGCGCTCACATTGCCCGAACCAGCCGCCGCAATACTATCGACCGTCTTCGCGTTGATGGTGACATTCAGCGTTTTGGTTCTGAAACTGGAATTTTTTTCCCGCGGGCGAATTTTGAGCTGACCATCTTCGACAATCGTTTCGACCAGCGGCGAAATATTGTCATCGGTTTCAATCACCACGCTTTCTGTATTACCCTGACGGATTTGCACGCTGGCGGGCAGGGACAATGCGATCTTTGTAAAGCCGGTCACGTTGCGTGTTTCTGACTTGATGGTGCCGGAGCCCGAGACACTTTTGCCCCGACCCCAATTCCAGTCCCAGGCTTGGGCGCTGGCACTTGTGACGAATAAAAATGCAGTGAAGGTGCAGGTCAAAAGAATGTTTGAAAAGGCGGTAGCGTTACGTTTTTTCAGCATGATTTGCTCCAGTTGAGAGTTGCCAAGATGCAATGCTTGCACCCTGTTTGCCCTCGTTAGACGTGATGTTGCCGGTGTTTGGATTTGACGAAACAAAAACAACCGTGAAATCAGTTCACAAAAAAATCAAGCGGAATGTAATTCAGCTTTGATTTGCATAGCGACCTCTAACGCCACCGCTAAATCGGCATCACACACCGTCACATGGCCCATCTTGCGGCCTGCGCGGGCCTCGCGCTTGCCATACAGGTGCAAATGGGCGCCGGGGTGTTTGAGCACGGCCTGCCAATCGGGCGCAGTCTTTTTTTCCGGCCCGCGCCAGATATCGCCCAGCAAATTAAGCATCACCGCCGCAGAATGTTGAGTCGCGTCGCCGAGCGGTAACCCGCACAGAACTCGCACTTGCTGCTCAAACTGTGACGAGCGGCAGGCGTCAATGGTGTAATGCCCGCTATTGTGTGGTCGCGGCGCGATCTCGTTAATCAGCAGTTGGTCATCGTGGGTAATGAAAAATTCCACCGCCAGCACGCCCACATAATCTAGCGCCACCGCGAGCTGCTTCGCAATATCTGTGGCGGTGGCGGCGACCACGGCACTGATGCGTGCTGGAGCGATGGTGATATCAAGCACACCGCTCACGTGTTGATTTTCTGCTACCGGGAATACTGAAATCTCGCCGTCTGCCGCTCTCGCCAGCACGACCGAGATTTCTAATTTAAGCGCAATAAATTCTTCGAGGATAGACGGCGGAAATTTCCATTGCCCCAACACCGACTCCAGCTCACCTACATTGGCTATTCGAGCCTGCCCCTTGCCGTCGTAACCAAAGCGGGCGGTCTTAAGCACCGCCGGCAGTGTCACTTCTTTAAGGGCAGATGCAATATCCGCCGCGGATTTAATCATGGCGAACGGGCCGACCGGGAATCCGCTGTCTTTAAAAAATCCTTTTTCCTGCTCGCGATCCTGCGCTATCGCAACTGCGTTCCCGCTGGGGCGCACGGTCGTGCGTTTAGCTAATTCAATCAATACTTCAGCGGGCGCATTTTCAAACTCGGTGGTCACCGCCGCACAAGTGGTGGCCATTTCTTCCAGCGAAATCGGGTGGGTGTAAGCCGTGTTCAAATGGCCGCTGGCGAATTCTGCGGCAGGCGACAAGGGGTCGGGATCCAGTACCGTGACCCGATAATCCATATTGCGCGCCGCCATAGTAAACATGCGGCCTAATTGGCCGCCACCGATGAGGCCTAGCGTTTTTCCGGGCAGAATCACTTGGGCGAAATCACTAAATGATTTCGGGCAGAAGCATCGCTGCAACTTGCTCTTTAAGACTTTCGCGATACGCCCGCAGCTTTTCCACCAGCGATGCATCGCTATTTGCAAGCAGGCTGACCGCAAACAATCCTGCGTTGGCGGCACCGGCTTCACCAATGGCGAAGGTGGCGACCGGAATACCTTTAGGCATCTGCACAATCGAATAAAGCGAATCTTGCCCCGCCAAATGTTTGGAAGGAACCGGCACACCCAGCACCGGTAAGGTGGTTTTGCTGGCGATCATGCCTGGCAAGTGTGCAGCACCACCCGCGCCGGCAATGATGCATTTTAGGCCGCGATCACGTGCCGTGGCGGCGTACTCAAACATCGCGTCCG
>JBBRZG010000142.1:0-9388 GCA_038236905.1 Burkholderiales bacterium | reverse complement strand
TGGCGGCACGGTCGGTGCCACCACCACGGTGTCCAGCAACGACCAATTCCCGGTCGGCTCCACCTTCACCCTTGAACCGGGCTCGACTTGTGCCGCGTCCAGCATCAGCCCGGCCGGGGTTGCCACCTACACCGTCCCGGCCACCGGCAGCTGTATCGTCAACTACAAAGTCTGTGCGCCGGCCCCGAACGCGACCCAATGTGACACCGCCACCTTGACCGTCACCGCAAATGCGGTGCTTGCTCCTGATCTGGCGTTGACGAAATCCTCAGCAAGTACGTTTGTGGTGGGATCGAATGCCAGCTTTACATTGACGCCGAACAACATTTTGGGAAGTACGGCAACCGCGGGATTGGTAACAGTTACCGATACGCTCCCCGCAGGGCTGACGTATGTCGCAACCGGGTCTGGAGGTGCAGGGTGGACATGCTCAGTCTCCGGTCAGGTAGTGACCTGCACCACCAGTGCGGTGATTGCAGCAGGCGCGACCGGCACAGCCATCACTATAAATGTCGCTGTTAACAGCACGGCTGTTCCCAGCGTGACCAACGTGGCCAGCGTGAGCGGTGGTGGCGAGCCAGTACCGAATACGGGAAACAATAGTGCGCTATTAACCGTGCCAGTGAGCAATGCTGCCGTGAATACATTCACGACTGACGGCGGGCAGACTGCGCTGCCGGGGACGAGTGTGTTCTATCCACATACGTTCAATGCTGGTTCGGTGGGCACGGTCTCGTTTGCCACAACCCAATCGCCAAATCCAAATATTGCAGGTTGGGCGATCACCATTTTCCGAGACTTTAACTGTAATGGTACGCTCGACGGCGTAGACGCAACAGTGCCGCTGGCGGGCACGCTAGCAGTAAACCCGGGCGATCAAATATGCATTATTGTGAGGAACGATGTTCCCGCGGGCGCTCCGTTTAATGCACAAGACGTGTTGACTTCAACGGCGACCTTCACGCCAAGCAGCGGGCCAAGCATCAATTACACTCGCCAGGACGTCACCACGGTGGTTTTAAATGGTGGACTAACGTTGACTAAATCGGTACGCAACATTACTCAGGGTTCGGTGATCGGAACTAACAACACCGCGAAGCCGGGCGATGTGCTGGAATACATCATCACCTACACCAATACCGCGAATGCGCCGGTGTCCATGCTGATAGTGACTGACGCGACGCCCGTATACACAACGTTCGTCTCAGCGGTTTGCAACACGCCACTGCCCGCAGCAGTGACCGGTTGCAGCTTTACCGCACCGTCGCCGGGAGCTTCGGGCAACGTAGTCTGGACCCTCAGCGGATCGTTGAACGCAACGCAGGCGGGTACGGTGGCGTTCCGGGTGACGGTGCAATAATTAGTCCACCATCGATCGACAGGCCTGAATAACAAAAAAGCCCCTGATCACCAGAGGCTCTTTTGTTAACGGCGCATTTGAAACCGTAAAGCAATTTTCCTATCAACACGCCCTAAATTCAGGCTGCTTTTTTCGCAAACGCACTGCACCAGCCTTGACCATTAACTTGCTTGCCGGCAAATAAAGTGCATGGTCCACTTGCGGCGTTTGCCTGACCTTGGAAAAGTTGGCAGGCGCCACAATGCTGACCCGCCGCATATGTTTTGTACTTGGTGGTATCTGCTTTAGTTGCGTTGGAGACATAGCCAAGCGCGACGGCGGTAGGATCTTTTTCATCTACTAAAGCCATGGTGCTGGTATTGGCAGCTGCGGGAGGTGCGGTGGTTGCCGCTGGTGCCGGGGTTACTGCAGGCTCATTTGCGACGGGAGGCGCAACCGGCGCGGCAACGGGTGCGGGTGTTGGCTGGGGTGCAGGAGCAGCAGCGACTACCTTGGGAGCTTCTGCGGCTTTATCCGAGCAGCCGACGACAAATGCTGCACCTGCTAGGGGAACAATCTTAATAAATTGACGGCGTGTGGTCATGGTGATTCCTTGGTAATGAGATCGCTTTGCGGACAAGTAAGGCTCAAGCGGGTTGCGGAAGCTGCGGGGAGTGTTCGCTTAAATTGTGCTCATGAAAATGTATTGCTAGTGGCGATGGGTTTCTGGTCGCCGTGAATTATGTCAACGAATGAGAATTTATATAGCTTTGGAACGGAGCGAGATTATCATTTGTCAATCGATAGTGCCAGACTTCAATCCCCCACTCAGCGAAATATAAAACCGTTATGGTTCTTGGAGCGGCTGATGTTTTGGCGGCTCACTGGCTGAAGCTGCCGGCCCCAGCTGGTGATACGTAGGACGAAGGGAAAAATAATGAACGATTTTCAAGATTTGGCGTGACGCCGTTTCTCGCTTAGACTTCGTGATGAGCGCGATTGATTCATGAGCAGGTTCACAAGTTCATTTTTAGCCAACAGCAGGGCGGTGAGTCGAGGAAAATGATGAACTTTCATGAGCCCAATGAACCACTGCAATGAACCCTGACGGAAAGTTTGCACTAAGGTGCAGCAGGCACAAACGCAGTCGCAACTTTTTTTGTTTAATCAACGATTCGAACATAACACAGTAAACAATGGATCCTACTTCCGACTTTTTACCGGCAAGAGAAGGCGCGGTGCTGGATGTTTCCAAAGTCCAGCAGGACGCGGGGACGCGGCGATTACGCGACCGTTACATTGCCACCCGTTTCGCCCAATTTTCAGAGCCCGGCATTGCGCTCCGCCACACCAGCGAAATTCTCCGCCTGGCGCGGCAGCTGCTCGACGACGATCAAGCGCGGCTCGCGACCGAGCTGTTGTATCTTGCGCTGGAAGAAGATGCTCAGCAAAGGCGTATTTGGTTGTTCCTGATCGAGCTGGCTTTTCTCGGCGAAGATGTGACGCAATTCAGCGAGCTCGCCGATGGCTTCAAGGCGCGTTTCATGATGGCTGACGATCGGGACACCCCAGAGTCGCTTGAGGAGGAAAAGGTGGTCGCTGAAAATAATAAAATTATCGATGTGATGGGGATAGAGCTGGCGCCCAACGATCCACGCTACGCAAATGCAGGCGCGCCAGTCATGTTGCCTAACTGGAGCACGCCGGACGGTGATGAACGCAATGAAATCGCGCAGCAAAAATTACATGCATCTCTGTTGGACGCAATGGCGTTTCACGTCGCGTTGCACACACTTCAGGCGGCCACGCCTTGAACTTATTTAGCGTCAAATTATGGAACTGATACCGTCAGACCCAAAACAAGCCGGTCTGCAAATGACCAAGAACCATCGCGGCTTGAGCGATAAACATTTTGCGCTTGAGCGAGAAATGGACAAACGTCAGACGCTTGAATGCGTGACGATATTGGCGAGAGCGTTGCGTGATTTTGAGGAATTTTCGAGGTCTGATCGTGAGCGGTATTTGCAGGGTGGGCTTACGCAGACAGATGGTGACCGTGCAGTATGTGCATGGATCACTGAGCGTTATGAAAACCTGGCGCGAATTGCGCGCGAAATCGTACCCGTCGGATTGACTGAGGCAACAGCCGGACGACACCTGCGTGCGCCGGCTTGGGCGCTGGCGATCTTATTGGCTGGGCATGCCAGCAAATGGCGCAAGATTTCGGGCCAACGCCCGGATAGCGCGACGCCGGGGCGATTGCATCAATTGTTCCGTTCGGCCCGTGATGCCAAAATTGAAGCGACGGTACAAAGCGTCACTATTGAGCGGCGCTTTATCGAGACCACCGTCGAAGCGCTCTATGTTAGAGCACTCCTGCTGGAACGTTTTGCCAGCGGTAACCTCACGCCGCGCCGCCTTGAAATTTTGGATACTTGGCTGGTCGCCTGGATGGGCGCGTTGTGGCTGACCACCGAACCGGCCGATGGTGGCGCAACGCTTTGTGTTGACACCGAAAATCCAATGCGTGGATTGACCCTACTGGCAGCGGGAGAGACGGCAGAGCTTTATCTGGCCTTGCGACCGCTGCGCCGACAGCTTGAACGTGCGGTAGAGTATTTTCATCAGGGCATTATTTTTCCCGGCTGGGGAATCGCGCTGTCGTTTCGGATGGAGGAGCATGTCGCGGTCATCGACTTTGTCGAGCGCGAGCTCAACATGATCGAACATGCGACCGCACTCAAGAGCAAGCGTTTTCCGATCGGGCAGAAATCGCGGGTTAGTGTTTTTTTCGGCTTCAGCGAAATTTTTGATCGTGCCCTGTTCAAGCAATCTACGGTCACCACCAGCGCCGGTCTGAATTCGGCCAGCTCAACTTCAGCGTCGGCAAGCGGATCACGCACCGGCGCCTATTTTGCGCCCGCAGCGCTACGATTCGCAGCACTCGCCGAAGCCGATGGCGGCCTGACGAATGACTTCGTGCGCAGCCCGGTACAACTGCTCGACATCAGCGAGTCCGGCATGGGGTTGGAGATGAGCAGTGATGACGCCGCCAAAGTCGAGGTCGATGAATTGGTGGCGGTTCGGGTTGATGAAGCGCGACCTTGGGTCCTCGGCATTGTGGTCCGCAAAGTCAATCAGCGAAATGATTTTTCCACCACAGTAGGGATCAAAGTCCTGACCAAAGTTCCAATGCGGGCGGCGCTTGAGCTGGTTACTGACCGCCCGGTCAGGCAGACCGCCAGCGGAATATTTGTCGCGGGATCAGCGACCCACGGTTTTGCGGATTCGATTATCGTCAGCGATGCCACCTACCGCGCCCGTCAGGTGGTCGCTGTAACCATCGCATCAGGGCATTTTCATATTCGCCTCGGACGCGTTCGCTATCAAGGTCCCGGTTGGAAAATGGCTGCCGCGACCGTGCTGGAAGCGCGCTGATTTTATGCGCAGCGGCGTGGGTGTTGGTGGGATTTAAAAGGAATTGGTTACAAAATGTCGGTCGCACTGAATCAAATTTATTCTTTCCGTCGACCAGCGCTCTCGCCCCTCGGCGGCCCGCCGCGCGAGCATACCGAGGTCGGGCAGTTCATCATCTTGTCGATGCTGTTGCATGTGTTGCTGATCGTTTTGTTTGGCGATTCAACCGGCGGTGGCACCAGCAGAGCATCGCAGTTGTTGGGCGGATTTAGCGCATCATTACAGGCGCGAGGCACCAGCACCCAAGGCACCAACAATATCGTCGCGCTGCCGTCGCTTAACCGCGCAAGTGATGACGCTGCAATTTCGCAGCAGGCTCAATCTCAAAATCAGGCTTCGGCTCCAAATCAAGCGCAAGCTGCATCCGCACTTGCCCCTCAAACTGAGAGCCGTACTGAGCCTGTTATCGGTTCAACCATTCCATCTGCTGTTCAACCTCTGCGTCCCGCCGTGGAGAGCCTTCCGGGCGCGTTACCAAGCGAGCCCGACAACTTAGCCATACCGGATGCCTTGCCTGCTTTGCCGATTCTGTCCAAACCGGTGGTTCAGCCGGTCACAGCGTTTGTTATCCCTGCGGCAAAGCCCGTAGCAGCTGCTGCTGCCAGCGTTCCAGCGACTGCACCAGCGGTGAATACCTTAGCGCCAATAGACCCGCTACCGCGCACTTTGCCATTATTGGTACCGAAGCCAATTGAACTAAATGTTGCGCCGAGTGTTAATCGTGAATTCGCGCCCTATGTGCCGCCATCACTAGCGGTCGCGCCACCGACGTTGCCCGCGTCAATTCCAAGTATCGCTCCCGCCGCGCCCATCGCGCCGATGGTAATTCCGCCCGTTACGCCCATCGAGATGCCTGCGCTTGCACTCCCAAAAATTGAAAGAGAATTTGTCGCCCCGGCAAATATAGAAGTGCGTGAGACGCTGGTCGTACCGGCGCCGATCGCCACTATTGCGCCGACCGCGCTGCCGAAATCAGTGCGCGAATTTGTGCCCTATGCAGCCCCCGCCGCAGCGCCGGATGTGAAGCAGTCGGCCCCGCAGCTGGCCCCACCCAACACCATACCTTCTGCGCCGTTGGCACCTTCCCAAGCGGATCGCAACCTCGCGGCTCCCGCGCAAAATCTGCCTCGTGACCCCGCCACCGGCGCAATTGCACCGGCATCATCCGCACCGGCATCATCGCTACCCGCTGCCCCGGCATCATTAGGTGCGCCGAACAGCCCGCTTAGCCGCGAGTCAGCCGGTGCATCAACGGGTGCGCCGACCGGCGCTACCAGCACAGCGCAACCTAAATCCACCGACGATATTTTTGGGCCGCGCCGTGACGGTGGATCAACCCCAAGCGGGCAAGCTTTAGGTGCCACGCCGCCCGCAAAAAGTCTTGACCTTGACGCTGCACGCAGAAGCGCCCGTGAAAATACCGGCGAGCGTTCAGGCCCACGCACCTTGTTTCCGTTCCCGACGGCACCCAAAGCGGCTGCTAAATCCGACATCACCAAAATTTTTGATAAAGCCTTGAAGCGAACCGATTGCAAAGACGCCTATGCGGATATGAGCTTGGCTGCCGTAATTCCGTTGGTCCGTGATGCGATTAAGCAGGACGGTTGCAAGTGGTAGATAGCGGCGGCTTATGGTGCGCCATCGGCGGCACGGCGCGCTGCGAGCAGTGAAAGCACGGTATATTTTTCGCTCGTCGATAATGTACTCCACCTCGCAATTTCATCGAGGGTGCGAAAGCAGCCAATACACATTGCGCCGCTGGAATTCAGCACGCAAATTTTATTGCACGGCGACGATGGAACGTCAGCATCAGCGAGATTGCAAATGCTGACGTTCGGCGGTTTTGGTGGGCTTGCATTCATCGCGGTATTCTAATGCCATCGTAAGCGCAGGCAACGACTCATTATCGTTGGTGCGTTCGTTGTGTTTAATTCGTTTATTAACCCCACCCTCGGAATTTCTGGAGAATAGTGCCATGTCAACGTCAACAACCATTTCTCGCGCTCAATATCACGCCCGCGGCCCCGTGCCGCAGGACGTGATCAGCGCCGTTTCATTTCCCAAGCCTGCTCTAGCTGCAGGAGAAGTACTGGTTGCGGTGCTGGCGGCACCGATAAATCCTTCCGACGTGTTAACGCTTACCGGTGAATACGGCATCTTGCCGCCGCTGCCGGCGATTGGGGGCAATGAGGGCGTGGGGCGCGTGGCAGAGCTCGGCCCCGGTGTGACTTCGCCCGCAGTCGGTCAGACCGTGTTGCTGCCCGTGAGTTGTGGCACTTGGAGTTCACACATTGTCGCCGAGGCCGCAAAGTTAATACCCTTACCCAACCAAGCAGATGCCCAGCAGCTATCGATGCTGACCGTGAACCCGCCCACCGCGGCGCTGATGTTGAGCGAGTTTGTCGATCTAAAGCCGGGCGATTGGGTGGTGCAAAACGTCGCCAACTCTGCTGTGGGCAGCTACCTCATTCAACTCGCAAAAATTCGCGGCTTTAAAACCCTGAATCTGGTTCGTCGTGATTCAGCGGTGGCCGGAGTCAAAGCGCTGGGTGGTGATGTGGTCTTAGTCGATGGTGATGATCTCTACAAGCGCGCCAAAGACGCAACCGGCGACGCTGCCATTCGTCTTGGTATTGATGCCGTCGGTGGCGCGGCCACGGATCGCCTCGCGAGCTGCCTGACCGACGGTGCCACACTGGTTAATTACGGCATGATGAGTGGCGAGCCCTGCCAGCTTTCTCCGCGCTATTTTGTGTTCAAGGATGTCACGGTGAAAGGCTTCTGGCTGGCGAAATGGTTTCGCACTTCCACCCGCGAGCGACAAACCGCGCTTTACGGCGAGCTGACCAAACTGATCGCCACCGGCAAATTACACGCTACCGTGCATGCGACTTACGACGTCAGTGAGATTAAAGCCGCAGTGGCGGCCGCCCATGCGGGCGGGAGAGACGGCAAGATCCTGATTGTTCCCAAGCACGCTTAGCTTCAATTCAAAACATTAACCCCAGCATGGACGGGTGTTTTGAGCACAAAATGTCTCAAACGTGCCGTAAATGCTGGGGTTTGTTGTTAAAATTTGATGTATCGTCGGGGCCTTGTTTGATTGTATTGCAGCGGGTCGGGGGTAAAACTATTTTTTGTTTGGCTCGAATTGAACATGCCGTGTGCGGCGTGAACGAGACCCGCGCTGACAGGGCTAAAAAAAACCGTTGCGCTATTTCGCGTGGCGTAACGGTCTTTGAATAGGCATAGAAGATCGGCTATCTGTTCATCAGCAGATTTGGCAACCACGTTGATAACGGTGGCCAGTAGGTCACGACCATCAGGAAACACAGCATCGTCAACAACCACGGCCATACCGCGACGGTGAGCTCAGTAATGCCCATCTTGGTGATGCCGGACGCCACATAAAGATTTAATCCGACCGGCGGATGACACATGCCGACTTCCATATTTACCGTGATCAGAATGCCAAAGTGAATCGGGTCAATCCCCAGCTTCATTGCCACCGGAAACAAGATGGGCGCCATGATCAGAATGATGGAAGAGGGCTCCATGACGTTACCCGCCAGCAGCAATAAGATATTGACGACCAGCAGAAAAACTACCGGGCCAAAGCCTTGCATGATCATCCAGTCCGCCATTGCCTGTGGAATATTTTCATTCGTCATCAAGAAGCTGAACAGCACCGCGTTGGTGATGATGTAGAGCAGCATCGCGCTCATGCTGGCGGAATCGAGCAGTACTTTTGGTAGCTTTCTGAGCGGCAGATCTTTGTAAATGAAAACTGCAACAATGAACGCATACACGGCCGCCATGGCTGCTGCCTCAGTCGGCGTAAATATGCCCGAATAAATGCCGCCCATGACCACCACAATCAGCAGCAGTCCCCATACACTTTCCTTGAATGCTTTGCCGCGTTCCGCCCAAGTAGCCTTGGGTAGTCGCGGGTAGTTATTCTTGCGTGCGATCCACCACGTCGTCAGCCCGAGTAACATCGCCAGAACCATGCCGGGGATTATTCCCGCAATGAACATAGAGCCAACCGATGTATTAGTTGACACGGAATACATCACCATCGCAATCGAGGGTGGAATCAAAATACCCAGCGCTCCCGAGGTGGTGATGATGCCCGCTCCAAATCGAGCCGGAAAACCCTGCTTTAACATCGCCGGCAGGATGACAGAGCCAATCGCCACAACTGTGGCCGGTGATGATCCCGACACCGCAGCAAACAAGGCACACGCCATCACGCCCGCGAGGCCCAAGCCACCATGCCAGTGTCCGATCATGGAGGTGGCGAACCGGATCATTCGCTTGGCGACACCGCCGTGGGTCAAGAAATTGCCGGCAAGAATAAAAAACGGAATCGCCATGATCTCGAATTTCTCGATGCCGGTGAACAGCTTCAGCGCCACTGATTCGATCGGTACCGTGGTCATGGTGAATAAAAATGTGAGAACCGTCAGCCCGAGCGAGATCGAGATCGGCATGCCCGTCAGCATCAACATAATCAAAAGAATAAAAATAATTGCCGCGTTCATTTGCGTGCTCCGGCGATCGACGGGGTCG
>JBBRZG010000141.1:0-9496 GCA_038236905.1 Burkholderiales bacterium | reverse complement strand
GAGGCTGTCGTATCCGCACGCGCCGAGCTGCGCGCAGCCATTGAGTACGCGATAGGCATCCGCGCCGCAATTAGCCCCGCGATCACACGCAGCCAACGTCCACGCTGGCGATAGGTCGCGCACATTAAACGGTTCGTTATTCGGGCCAATGCCGCGCTCGGTTAACTGCGTCGAACCCCACGACAGCAGCGCACCCGCGCGCTGGATCGCGAATGGATCGCCGGTGGCAAGCCCCTCGCGCACGGATGTCAATTGTTCTTCAGACAGGCGTCGTTCTTCCACGCCGCGCGCCCCGCGCGTTTGTTCACGATGATCTTCCGCCGCCACGGCGACACGTGCGCCGGGATTGCCTGCTGCGGCAGCCTCGCGGAATAGTTTGGTCGCATCTGCGCTGCTTAGATTAAGCGCTTGAAAGCCTTCGCAGATTTGGTTAACGCGTTCAAACGCGACCAGACGCTGTGCGTTGGCGGGATCGTTGTCTTTGAGCTTGGTTTTAAATTTTGCGCGATCAGCATCGGTCAATCCAGAGCCACCCGAGCCGCCTGCGTTGCCAAAATTCGAACCGAAGCCGCGCCCGCGCCCGGCACACGTCTCAATCGCGGATGCCGCGAAATATTTTAATTCGGGGCTGGCCGCATCTGGGTTGGCTGCGTACCGCTCATAAAACTGTTTGAGCTGTTTGGCTTGTTCGAATTCACGGGCGAGGGCGCTTTTCAGGGGGACAACCGCATGGTGCAGTTTTTGCAAGCCAGACGCGGCAGCAGACGTGGTGGGCACGGATGGCCCAGTCGAATCTAAGGACGCGTTGGAGCCTGCCGAATTTTGTGCGGCGATGCTGGTGGCGGAAACGTCTGACATGGCTGCGACGGGCGGTTTAAGAAGCTGCCAAGTCATGATGGCCATTCCCGCAAGGCCGAGGACAACTAAAAGAATTTTATTCATGGGACTAATTATGTATCGGAACACAAACTAATGCGAAAAATCGCGGCGCGGCGGAGCGCGATTTGAACAAATTTGCTCGATAAATTGTAAGCCCATGTAAAAACGGAGCGATCAAATTGATCGCTCCGTTTAGGCTGATGCGGCAGAAAATTTGAGCCGCAGATTACAAAATCGACTGCTAAATTAATTGTGCAAGATCTTGGATAAAAAGTCCTGCGTGCGCTGCTTGCGCGGAGAGCCAAAGAAATCATCCTTCGTGCAATCTTCCAAAATTGAGCCGCCTTTTTCCATGAAGATAATGCGGTTGGCGACTTTTTTGGCAAAGCCCATTTCATGTGTGACGCACATCATGGTCATGCCTTCTTTTGCCAGTTCGACCATCACGTCTAGCACCTCGTTGATCATTTCGGGATCCAATGCGGATGTGGGTTCGTCAAACAACATCGCAATCGGCTCCATCGCCAGCGCCCGTGCAATTGCCACGCGCTGCTGTTGGCCGCCTGATAGTTGCGCCGGATACTTGTCTTTGTGCTCGATCAGACCCACGCGATCTAATAGTTTGAGGCCCTTGGCGCGCGCCTCTTCTTCTGAGCGTCCCAACACTTTCATCTGTGGAATACACAGATTTTTGGTCACGCTCATATGCGGAAATAACTCAAAATTCTGGAACACCATGCCCACGCGGGAACGCAATTTGGCAAGGTCGGAATTTTTGCCGCCGACTGAAATCCCATCAACGTGGATCTCGCCTTTTTGGAATGGCTCCAGCCCGTTCACGGTTTTGATCAGCGTCGATTTGCCGGAGCCGGAAGGACCGCAGACCACCACTACTTCACCTTTTTCGACCTTGGTTGTGCAGTCCACCAACACTTGCTTATCGCCATACCATTTGCTGACATTTTTAATCTCAATCATGCTCATATTCGTCTACCTTTTCTAGGGTCGTTCAGCTCAATGCAGATCGTGACGCGGCGCTAGCGAGCGCCAGGCTCCATGCGGGCCTGCAGATATTTCACCAGCCTAGATGCGCTGAAACAAATGATTAAGAATACGACCGCCACGAACACATAAAGCTCAATTAAACGACCAGTTAGTTGGCCCGCCTTGCTGGCGGCGCCGAGGAAATCTTTCAGGCCCACAACGTAAACGAGCGACGTATCCTGAAACAAAATGATCGCCTGGGTGAGCATAATCGGGATCATATTGCGGAACGCTTGCGGCAACACCACCACACCCATCGCCTGCCAGTAATTCATCCCCAGCGCATATGCGGCCCAAGGCTGACCGCGCGGCACCGATTGAATGCCGGCACGAATAATTTCCGAATAGTAGGCGGCTTCGACCATGATGAACGCGACGATCGCCGAGGTAAACGGACCCACCGCTTCGCCCTGTTTTCCGGTTAATTTTTCAACCAGCATCGGGGTTAAAAAATAAAACCAGAAAATGGCCATGATGAACGGCACGGAGCGGATCAAATTGACAAAACCCGCTGCCGGAATCGATAGCAACTTAAAGCTCGACAGCCGCGCCAATGCAAGCAAGGTGCCGAAGAAAATGCCGCCTGCCAACGCGATAAAAAACAGCTGTAGCGAGAGCAGCATGCCGCTACCGAGGACCGGCAGGTTTTTAATGATGACGTTGAAATCAAAATCCATAATCAGTGCCCTCCCTGCGAAACATAGCCGGGCACGGCAACTTTCTTCTCAATCACGGCCATGATGAAAATGACGGTCAGGGTGATGGCGATGTAGATCAAGGTGGCGGCACCGAGAGCCTCAAATGTCTTGAAGGTGTATTCCGAAATTTGTCGGCTTTGTGCGGTCAGCTCAAGCACGCCGATCGTCAGCGCGGTGGAGGAGTTTTTGAAAATAGTCAAAAACTCTGAGGTCATCGGTGGAATGATCAAGCGAAACGCCATCGGCAACAAAACAAATCGATACACCTGCGGTAACGTCAATCCCATGGCTAGCCCGGCGTTAGTCTGGCCTTTGGGTAGCGACAGAATGCCCGCGCGAACTTGTTCGGCCACCCGTGACGCCGTGTAAAGGCCAAGGCATAGTACGGCTGCCGTGAACTCCCACAGGCTGAATTGTGCGAACGGCAAGGTGATGAGATTGGGGTAGGTTTGCTTTAGCCAATCGCCTGCCGCCACAGGTATGACCTCCGGCATCACGAAATACCAGAGAAACATCTGTACCAGCAACGGGATGTTGCGAAAAATTTCGACGTAAATAGTAGCTGGCGTACTTAACCACTTAACCGGCGCGGTACGTAAAACGCCCAGCACCGAACCGAGCGAAAACGCGATGATCCATGCGGAAATAGATACGAGTAGCGTCCACATCAGCCCGGACATGAGCCAACCCAAATAGGTCATGCCGCCAGACGGTGCCTGCTCTAAAAAAATCTTCCAATCCATTTTATGCTCCCAAAGTGCCGTCTAAATTCTTCGTATTGATACAGATGAAGGGCGGCTTCTGATGGTGTTTGGAAAGGCGCCACGATTGAGGATCGTGCGCACGTCTACAAAAAGTGTTGGTTAAACGTGAAAAAAATTATCCTGCAATATATTTTTTTGTCCAAACAAAACGGGGAACCGATTTCTCGATTCCCCGTTTCGGGGTACATCTTGCCAATTATTCCGGGTAGGCTTGCAGTACGAATGCTGTTTTGAGCAATGGGCTCATCGGCATACCGATGGTTTCGCCCGATGGGAGCTTGCCAATAAACCATTTGTCGTAGATTTTATTGATTTCGCCTGAGCGCATCAGATTAGCAAGTGCACGAGTCGCTACGATCGCGAAATCACTATCGTTTTTGCGGTACATGATGCCGTACGGATCATAGGAAAGATAATCACCCACTACCTCGAAGTCTTTTGGTTTGTCATCTTTAGCGACCAAACCATAAAGCAACACATCGTCCATCGAGAACGCTGCCGCACGACCGGATTTAACAGTCAGGAATGATTCAGCGTGATCTTTGGCATTCAAGAACTTGATGTTCAAATTTTCTTTGTCTGACAACGCCTTGATAACGCGCTCGTTGGTGGTGCCCTGAGTGACGACAACCGTTTTGTTCTTCAGGTCTTTGTAGGTCTTGATCTTTGATGTTTTCTTCACCAGCAATTTTGTGCCCGTCGCGAAGGTGACCGGCGCAAACGCAACCTGCTTTTGACGCGTCAGATTGTTGGTGGTGGAGCCACACTCAATATCAATAGTGCCATTGGACATCAATGGAATACGTGTTTGTGAGGTCACGGGATTGTATTTCACCGCGAGCGTGGGCATCGCCAGTTCCTTTTTTACTTCTTCAACAATTGCCATGCACAAATCCATCGAGTAACCGATGGGCTGCTGCTTGTCATCAAGGTATGAGAATGGGATCGATGTTTCGCGATGACCGATCGTGATGGAGCCGGAATCTTTGATTTTCTTCAATGTGCCGGTAAGTTCTTGGGCGAATGCTGGTGCGACCAGCGATGTGGTGGCAACGACCGCGGCGAGCAGCGTCGCGAGTTTAGAAATCTTCGACATAAAGTGTTACTCCTCATACATGTTATAAAAAAAGTGGGTGCGCGCAATTGTAATGGGTCGGGTTGCAAGTTGCTGTCAGGCGACGTGATCATGCCGCAATTAAGTCTTCAGCCCATTCCAGATTTCACATCTACTGCTGCTAAATTTTGATCAACCGCTGTTACCGCGGCTTCAAAATCAGTGTACTGACTTCTAAAAGCAATGTCTATGCCGAGCAACTGCGGTCGCGGAGCTCTCGGGGGCTTTATCGCTCTAGTCGATGCTAGCGACTTCGATCAGTGGCCGCCTTCCTCGTGGGAATGGCCTGATTTGCACATCAGCGCATTTAAGGGCTGCGGCGCATTGGACGCGTTCGGACGTAGTTGGGGTAAGCGCCCTAGCTACAGAAGTTAACGGATTCAGCCGGCTTCGTCTAATACCGATTACGCATAGCGTCGGCAGCGTGAAAGATTCAAGTTATATCGGCCGTTTAGCTGAGCCGTGGCGGATCGCTTCGTTTGCAATGGCGCTTTCTTTATTCCTGCCGGTGTTTCTGCTCGTGCGTTTGGTTGCAGCGGGTCGCTTCATTTTTAATTTTGATTCGCCTAAGCTCGCTTCCAAATACATCCACACCTGATTTAATAACGGCTTCACCGAGTGGCGCTCACGATACAACCTGATCTCCATTTCACCGCACCAAATGGGATCCCCAGCCAATGTCAACTGGTGACTCTTGAGTTCTCGGGTCACCGCGCTATCGGGCAGCCACGCCACGCCATGTCCCTCGACCGCCATCACTTTCAGCGCCTCGGCCATATCGGTCTCATAGCGCCGCCGCAAGTAATGCGGACGGCGCGCAGACTCCAGAATGATCTCCACCATGCGGCCCAAAAATGCGTTGGGCGAATAAGCCAAATGAGGCACAGGATTGGCGGCTTTACCAGGCAGCGTGAAGGCTGGCGATCCATCGCGCAACGCCTTTGCGTAAGGCCGAAAATGTTCCGAACCCAGTCGAAGCATGGCATATCGCTTGGGGTCCAGCTGAATCGGCTGTTCGGGGTGGTGATAACACATCAGCAGATCGCAATTGCCTTCTACTAGTGCCATCACCGCATCATGTACGTTAAGCGCCACCAGTTTGGTCGCCAATGGTGCACCGTCGAAGTAGGTGCGCTCTAGTTTGGTGAGCCATTTCGGATAAAAATTGAGCGACAACGCGTGGGGCACAGCAAATGACAGGGTGTCCACTGGAATAGGGCGTTGGCCCCGCAGTGTGGAGCGTGCATCAAAAACATCCTGAACAATCGCGGCGGCCCGCTCGCGCAGGCTTTCACCGGCCGCGGTTAATTTGGTTGGGTACGCCGAACGGTCGATCAGCTCAGCGCCGATCCAATTTTCCAGCGCCTTGATGCGGCGGCTGAAAGCAGGCTGCGTGACATGACGCAGCTCAGCGGAACGAGAAAAACTACCCGTTTCGGCAAGACTTAAAAAATCCTCAAGCCACTTTATCTCCACTGTCGTTGTCCCGTCTGTGTGGCGTGGTTTTTATAATGTTCGGAAGCCGATCGCTCGTTAGACCGGTCGAGAATCTTACGATTTCGAACGCGAGCGCCATCGTGGCATCAATAGATTTTGCCTCAAACGGGGTGCCTCGCACCACCAACGGTAATTCGGTACAGCCCAGCAAGAACATTTTCGTGCCGTCCGCGCTCAATTGATCCAGCGTCGTTAGCATCTCGGCCCGCGCCTCCGCGATGTGCCCGGCCTTGACCAACGCGATCACTGCCATGATCCGCGTCTGGCTTAAATCATCGGGCCGCGCCAGCGTGATTCCAAATCGCGCCGCACGCTTTTCATAAAGGCCTAACTGGTGGGTGCCATTGGTCGCCAGAAGCATGGCGTTATCCAACTCTGCGCGTTGTAAACCTGCCAGCGCCGCATCCGCAATATGAATGAGCGGAATATTTGCCGCCGCCGCAATTTCATCCGCCCAATAGTGAGCGGTGTTGCAAGCAATCACGATTGCCTCCGCACCCGCAGCGGCCAACGCCTTTGCGCCGTCACACATCGCGGGACACGGCGATGGATACAGTCCCGACTTGCCCTCGGCGGTAGCCGCAATGTAGACGTTCCGATCAGGAATCTGCGGAATATTCCAAACAATCATCGGCACATGTTCCTGATCGCGCTTGGCGGGGGTGGCATCGATCACCTTTTGCATCAGATCCACCGTCGCGGCAGGGCCCATACCGCCCAGAATGCCGACGGTGCGGAACGTCGTCGGTTGATAGTTTTCGAAACGGCTGTTACTGATACCGGTGCGTGATTTCATGTGAGTATCGTATCCGTTACCGATGGCGGGGGCTAATGCTGTTCAGTTATTAATCGTCGCGGGGTAAAAATTAGTTATGCGTTCGCGGCATAAGTTGATTTACGGCTAAATCAAATGCCGGATTGCGATCTACATCATCGACGAGGCGGGTGGCAAGTGGCAAATGGCAAGTGGCAAGTGCAATTAGCGTATTTGCCGCTAGAGATGCCATTGCTTAAGGTTAATCAGATATTCGAAACATGTTGCTGAAAGTCAGGGGCGCAGACACCACGAGTACCCAGCCGATGCGAGCGCCGAAGCTTGAGGCAAATCCTTTTTGTGCCAAAACACTTTATGCCCAGACAGCCTGTAGTCGCTGAGAAACTTGCGCCTATCTTTCCGCTTGCCGTCCTTTGCTCCTAGGAATCTATTCGACCTGCGGCCTCGTGGTACATAGAACATATTCGCCGACATAAGCGGTTTACCACGGCGGGACTTGAAGGCTTACTTCCCCAGTACAATTCACCATCGATATAGCGCCAGGGCGCGCGAAAGGTTTTCCATGGAAATTGCAATACTGTTCACGTTGGTCCTGCTGAACGGAGTTTTTGCCATGTCCGAAATCGCGCTGGTCACGTCGCGCAAGGCGAGGCTGCAGTTGCGTGTAGAGGAAGGCGACATGGGCGCCGCCGCCGCGATTGAATTGGGGCAGGAGCCGACTAAATTCATGTCAACCGTACAGATTGGCATCACTTCCATCGGCATCCTAAACGGCATTGTCGGGGAGGCAGTGCTCGCACAACCGCTGGCAATCTGGTTGCGAGGCTTGGGTCTAGACTTAAAAGTGGCCGATTATGCTTCAACCGGCCTGGTCGTGCTGGCGATTACCTATTTCTCTATCGTGCTGGGCGAGTTGGTGCCAAAACGCCTTGGCCAGATGAATCCCGAGGCTATTGCGCGCGTGGTGTCGCGGCCCATAATGTGGCTGTCGCTTGTATCCAAGCCCTTCGTCAAGCTGTTGGGCGGATCGACCGACTTGGTGCTGAAACTGGTGGGCGTGAAAGAGAAAAGCGGTCCTAGCGTGACAGAAGAAGAAATTCATGCGCTGCTGGTGGAAGGCTCGGACGCCGGGGTGATCGAGCAGCATGAGCACACAATGGTGCGCAATGTGTTCCGCCTAGACGACCGGCAGATCGGGTCGTTGATGGTGCCGCGTTCCGACATCGTCGCACTCGATGCGGCGCTGCCGTGGTCGGAAAATCTGAAGCGTATCGATGGCGCAGAACATTCGCGATTTCCAGTGGTCCGCAACGGCTTGCAGGACATCATTGGCGTTGCTACCGCGAAATCACTCCTGACCAAAACGCTGAAAGGCGAGACGCCCGATATCGGGGCCAACTTGAAGGCACCGGTCTACGTACCCGATAGCCTCACCGGCATGGAGCTGTTGGAAAACTTCCGCCAATCGGGCGTGCAGATTGCGTTTGTGGTGGACGAATACGGCGAAGTATTGGGCATGGTCACCCTGAAGGACGTGATGGAGGCAATTACTGGTGAATTCAAGCCGACCAATGTGGAGAACGCATGGGCAATCCAGCGCGAAGATGGATCGTGGCTGCTTGATGGCCTGATCCCCGTTCCTGAACTAAAGGACCGGCTGTCACTGAAGGCCGTGCCGGAAGAAGACCGAGAGCAGTACCACACGCTGAGCGGTATGATGATGGTGATGTTGGGACGGATGCCACAGACCGCCGACTCTGCAATCTGGGAAGGTTGGCGGCTGGAGATCGTCGATCTTGATGGCAAGCGCATCGATAAGGTGCTGGCCACGCACCTAGCGACGAGGCTGTAATGGCCGTAATTTGCCCACCCATTGAACTTGTGGGTGTGCTGTTGACGGTCATCGTGTTCGTGGTTGCGATCCAGCGGCTCAGGTGTTGTTGGCTAGGGCTTTCCATGAGTGCTAATCACACGCGAATCCCTATCAATCCAGCCGCGCTCCAGAATGCCAGCGAGGGCGTTTCAGCGAAGAACACAATCGCGACGGCTGCGCCAAAGAATTCGGCGATACGTGGGAGGGTGGTCACGCGACAGCAGATAGCGATTGAATAACGCCCGCTCTCAACGGTCGAGCCTGTTCACTCGAAATCTCAGTATGACCGAGCTTTATTGCTTACCACACGGCTCTGAAATAACTATCAGGCTAGTCGACAAACACGAAGATGATTCGTCCAGACATCCAGACAAGAAGCGCCTCGAGTCAAGACATCTATGGTACGTTTCGGCATAAGATCAATCGATTTATAAATCGTTATTAAACATGAGAATCAACATGCAAGCCTTTCAAAAACGCCACTCGCTTTCCAGCGTCCGTCAAACGAATTCCGTATTCAACACCGTCAGAGTCTGCCTAGCGCTGGGTGCATTCGGGGCATTCAGTGCGCTTGCCCCAGTCAGTCATGCAAGCCCTGCGTCGTCTGTTACCGGAGTCACAAAAGCAGCGAAAATAACCTCTTCAGCCAGCGGCATTACGCCGCCGAAGTTGGTGCTGGTCGTAGTGGTTGACGGCCTTCCGCAAGAGCAGTTGCTCAAAAATTATGACCTGTTCGTGCCCGGCGGCTTTCGCCGTCTGATGGATCAGGGTGCGCGATTCACCGACGCACATCAGGGCCACGCCTTCACCGTAACCGCCGTTGGTCATGCGGCGGTGCTGACCGGTGCATAT
>JBBRZG010000140.1:0-9499 GCA_038236905.1 Burkholderiales bacterium | reverse complement strand
GCAAATACACGCGTCAGCGTTTCGCCACTATTCAGCGTAATGCTAAGTTCGAGCGCGCGGGGAAATATTGCTGCTTTGGGGTCCGGCACGGCCGAGGTGCACGATGCCGCCGGCCAATCGGCGCGCCAATTCAGCTCGTCCGGCCCCGACCCTGCCACCGACGCCAGAGCGCGCCACCTGGCCTCACGCACATTTTTAAGCGCTGCGAATGCGGCAGGCACCGCGCGTGGCGCTTGATCGAGTGTGGGCCACAGCAGCCATTCCAGATTGCCGTCGTTGAGTCGATAGCCGATTCGCTGTGGTGCGGCGTTGCGGCCATCGCTATCGGCGAATCCGGTGCGCGTAAACACCAGCGCGGCATCGCCGGTGCCAGCGTTGCTGACGTTACCAAATAGACATAGCGGGGCGGCGTTGAGTCCGTCGGCGCTGCGAATCGGCCGATTGAGGATCGCCGCCAGATCGTTTTCCACCCGCGAGAAAAATAGCGCCGCATCGCGCCATTTCGCGCTTTGAATATTGAGCTGCTCGCGGGTTTGGAACAGCGAGCCTAAGGTGCGGTAAGAAATCAGCGAGAGAATCGCGAATATGGCGAGCGCCACCAACAGCTCAATCAGAGTGAATCCGTTCGCGCGGGTTTGCGGTGCGCCGCTCATGGCGAGGTTTTATCGTTTTTTACGACGAAGCCGCTCAAATTGGCCAGCCAGGATTCGTTCGCCGCACCAACGCTGATGTCTGGCCGAATCACCTGCACCTCAATTTTGCGGAATGCGCTGTTGGGCGTATTCGATATTTTTTGCTTCCATGTAAATTCAATGTTGGCCATCGTTTCGCGGCCATCTGTTTCGCCCACCGCCGGAAAAACGGCGCTGGTGCTGACGAGTGCGATGCGATTTTGTGCGATCCAGGTGGCCAGCGTGCGCAGCTTGGTTTCGTTGGCGCTATCGGTCGCCACACTGGCTGCGCGGATCGCTGCGGTCAGCGCAATCGCTAGAATGGCGAGCGCGATCAGGACTTCGATGAGTGTGAAACCGCGAGTTTTGCGCACTGGTTTCATGGAACGACGTCCTTCGATATTGCGCTGAGGGAAAGATTGCCAAGCGCGTCGACGCGAATCGTCTGCACATTTTGTGCGGACGCCGCCGATTGAATTTTTACCTCAAACGGCGCGGCTACTCCGGCCGGCTGAAAGGTCGCCAGTGCGCTGGGTTCAGCAGGTTTCGTGGCGTTCGATGCGTTGGACGAAAGTGAGCCCAGATAAAGATCGCCGAGGGTGCCGGTCGCAAACGGTCTGGCCGAAACGACGCTGCCGTTAAGCGATTCAAGCGGCAGCCATTTTGTTTCCACCGATTTTTGATCACGCTCATAAAATTGCATCGTATTTTCGCGAACTTCCACCGCGATCGCCTTGCCGCTCATCGCCGATTCGTCGCGGACTTGTTCGAGCAACACCAGCACGCGCTCGGCTTCGATACGCACTTTTTCGCGTTCATCCGGGATCAGATTAGCCACCGCAAGCGACAATGCGATCCCTAAAATAATCGTCACCACCAGCACCTCAATGAGGGTAAAGCCTGAATTTGGAGTAGATGAAAATCTAAACTGAAACCCTAGCACAGACGGACGTTTCAAGTCATTTATGCTCGCTGAACCTCGCCAATGCTGGGGTTTCATTTCTATAGACGATCAAGAACTACAGATTCCACGAGCCGATGTCGGCATTATTTCCCTCGCCACCAGGCTGTCCGTCGGCCCCTAAGCTGAACACATCGAGCTCGCCCTTCAAGCCGGGATTCAGGTATTGATAGGGACGTCCCCAAGGATCGTTGGGCAATTTTTCCAGATAGCCACCGGACTTCCAATTGAGCGGCAGCGGCGTGGTGGTTGGCTTGATCGTCAATGCCTGCAGGCCCTGATCGGTCGACGGGTAGGCCGCGTTATCGAGCCGGTAGAGTTTTAGTTGTTGCATCAGCACCGCAATATCTGCCTTGGCCGCCGTAACGCGTGCCTGATCTGGTCGATCCAGAATTTTCGGTATCACCACGGCCGCCAGAATGCCGAGGATCACCACCACGATCATGACTTCGATCAGCGTGAAGCCGCGTGTAAGCACTGCCCGCAAGCGCTTGCTGCGTATGGCGGGCATGGTCGAAACAGATTTTGGCAATTTCATGTTGTGAGTACAGTTGATTTAAAGAAGATTGAGTTTAGATTAAGCGTAGTCGAAATAGGTGACGGTGGCGTGGCCCAAATGCTTTTTGGGCGTTCGGTTTAAGCTGCAATAGGTCGCTTTATGCCTCTAAAGCCGCGCCAGCACTAGTGATTTGCTCTGCGTTGAGATAGCACCAAGCGCCTTCCGCCAATGCCAGCGATTGCAGCGTGAGCCCACCGATCGCAACCCGTCGCAACGCAGTACAGTGGTTTCCGGCGGCAGCGAGCATCCGTTTGACCTGATGATACTTGCCTTGTTCCAATACGATTTCAATCTCATGTTCGGCCACCTGCTCACAGCGTAACGCAGCCAGTGGCGCGGGCTCGTCGTGTAATTTCACGCCCGATTTCAGCGCCGTCAAAAGTGCCGGTGTTACCGCATCGTGGGTTGTTGCCACATACACTTTGGGCACATGGCGCTTAGGCGAGGATTGTGCATGAATAAATGCGCCATCATCGCTCATCAGCAGCATGCCGGTGGTGTCGTGATCGAGCCTGCCGACTGGCTGCACATCGCGTCGAGAAAACTGTTCAGGCAATAGCGTGAGCACCCCGGGATGCGAGCTGGGTTTGCGTGAGCATTCAAAATTGGGTGGTTTGTTGATGCAGATATAAACGTGCTCGCGATAAATCCATTCTTCATCGTAAATCGTAAAGCGCAGATTGTGGGTGTCAAACGACGCGCGCGGATCAATAACGATGACACCATTCACCATCACTTCGTTGCCCTCGATCAGTTCGCGACACCAGCGGCGGGTGCCGAAACCTTGGGATTGCAGCATCGTGCCGAGGGCGATTTTAGACATGGCGGGACTTTAGCAGATCGCCACGGTAACGCGTTGTACTGGATGGGAGTTTCGAGTGAAGAATGCGATGAAGAATGGCGATCCAACACACCATCCAGCCGCGTATGGTTGGTGTTTGGGCTCATGTTTAGCCATCTGCTGACCTCAAATGAGTCTTATGTCCGGCCCGATGTTTAACCACTCGGCGCTATTAGATTCTATAATCGCGCAGGCCACCCGCGAACCAATCCGGGCTCGTGACCTCCAAGCAGAGTGATCCTGAAAACTACGCGGAAAGCGGTTTAAGTTGTCGAGAACAAAACAAGATTGCCGCGGTATTGCACCATCGTTGCCACCCCATTTTTGCTGTGTGTTTTATCCCGGCACCCTATCGCCCGAATTAGCCTGACTTCGCCTGACTTCGCCTCAATTGTCTTTATGCACGCTCCCCAAGCCCCTTTGATCACGCCGACGCCGCGCTTTACCCAATGGCTGGGGCAGAACATGGCGCTCGAATTTCGTTTCCGGCGCAGCATTGTGGCAACCGTGTTGTTGTCGATTCTGGTGCATTTGCTGCTGTTAATTTTTACCCCCGCACGCACTCAAAAAATTGACAACGACGAGGCGGCTAGCAGCCAGCCGCTGGTCGTGCAACTCACGCCGTTACAAGCCCGCCCGCCGCCCGCGGCAACCGTTGCGCCTACACCACCCACGCCCGCGCCACCGGTCCGTCCGCCGCGTCCATCGGTGCTGGCGGTGCCCAATCCAGTCAGCAAATCGCCAATGGCACCGGTGCCGCTGGAGCCCCCACCGCCGCCTACGCCTACAAAGCCAGTGGACCCGCGTGATGAGCCGCCAAGCATGATGGCGCGAGTCGAGGCCGCGCGTGCGCGTCGCCAGGCCGTTGAGGACGCGGCCAAAAGCGAAAACGCCGAAAGTCGTTCCAATGGTGCTGACCCGAAGTCGCCCGAGCGCTTGGCTGCCAACCTGAACAAAAATTTACAAAATATCGGGCGCTCGCAAGACGGCACCAGCGGCGTCTTTCAGATTCTCAGCAAAGGCTATCGCACCGGCACGTTCTCGTTTCGCGGGTGGACCACCAGCAGCGCCGACAGCTATCGGCGCGTGATTGAAGTCGATGCAGGGCAGGGCGGCGATATTGAGAGGGCGATGGTGCGCCGCATGATCGAGCTGATTCGTGAACACTATCCGGGTAATTTCACCTGGGAATCGCGTCGCCTAAGCCGCGCCGTGACGCTTTCCGCCCGTAAAGAAGATTCTGCGGGTCTGGAAGATTTTCTGCTCAGTGAATTTCCTGAATTTCGTCCCCCGACGGTGGCCGGTGCGCCACCCCCGCCACCGCGTCGCAACTAGGTCATCGTCGTTAGGCGACTGGGCTCGGCCCGCGCCACAGGAGCCATAAACCGGCGGCCAGATAACAGCTGCCGGTCGCCAACACCACGCGCCGAGTCCAGCTGCGGAAGCTGGCGTCGGAGATGGCGTCCAGCACCTTGCGCGACAGCGTGGTGCCGACCATCGCCAGCAAAATGACCGGCGCGGCCACCCACCACTCGACACTGCCATGCGCGGTGTTGAGCAGTAAGCTGAAATAAAGGATTTTGAGAATATGGCCGAAGGTTTGGGTGGCCGTTTTGGTTCCGACTACTTGCCGCCGCGCCAGTGTCGAGCGGACAAAAAAAACATCCAACAGCGGCCCCGATACGCCCGCCACCAGCTGAATCGCGGTGCACGTCAGGCCGCACAATAATGAATGGCCGCGCTTGTCGATATTCAATTTAAGTTTTTCAGGAAGCAGATAACTAACAAATGGGGTGGCACCCAATAGCAGGTAGGAAATCGGCTTGCTGGCCGTGAGCTGGATCACGCTAAATATGATGAGCACCAGAAATGCGCCCAGCGCCACGCCGCGAAACACGCGCCAATTCACCTCATGCCGCCATAGCCAAGCGCGCCAGCCATTTGCCGCCATTTGCGCGACGCCATGCAGCATCATCGCCGCAGGCACAGGCAACAGTGCCAGCAACACGCCCATCAAAATCATCCCGCCCGCCATGCCCAAAATGCCGGAGATGAACGAGGTGACGACGACGGATATCGCGATGACGGCGAAAGCAGCGAGCGAGGGCATGAGTAGTCACGAATAAAAGCGATGTAGATTTTATGAATTATAGAGAGCGTTCATTCCACAAGCATGGGCTTGCGTCAATAAGGACGAATGAATGTAAAGGTGAAGCGCCGGAATGCTTGAAATCCTGTTCGGCTGATTGCTCGTATTTTGATGACAGGGTTTGCAACCCAGAGCAAACGAGATGGGATGCGAGAGCAGATCGCGACTGTGCGAGAATTCGTGTTGATCAACTTTTTTAACTCTCTCTCCCTCCCTCAAAAAAAATGACCAGCCCTCAGCCAAAGTACGACCGCTTCTACCGCTATCCCGAATTCAGCCAGCTGCTACAAGATTTCGTGCACGCGTTTCCTGATTTACTTGCCATCGAAAGCATTGGCAAAAGCCACGAAGGACGCGATATCTGGGTGCTCACGGCAACGAATCAAAAAACCGGTGCCGCAGCGGATAAGCCGGCTTACTGGGTGGATGCCAATATTCACGCGAGTGAGTTGGCCGGAAGCGCGGCGGCCATGTATTTCATCGACACGCTGACCAAAAGCTATGGCAAAACCGATGCACGCGGCGAGCAAATCACCCGTCTGCTCGACACCCGTGCTCTCTATATCTGTCCGCGTATGAATCCTGATGGCGCGGAATGGGCGATGCGCGACACGCCGAAAATTATTCGCTCGGCCACCCGTGCCTATCCCTATGACGAAGAAGCCATTGACGGCCTCGATATTGATGACGTGGACGGCGATGGCCGTATTCTTTCGATGCGCATTAAAGATCAAAACGGTAACTGGAAATGTCACGAAACCGAGCCGCGCCTGATGGTGCCACGCGAGCCCGCCGAGTACGGAGGCGTTTACTATCGCATGCTGCCCGAAGGCACGATGCGCGATTACGACGGCTACACGGTCACGATCAACAAGGACAAGCAGGGAATCGATCTTAACCGCAATTTCCCCGCGGGCTGGCGGCAGGAACATGAACAATTCGGTGCGGGTCCGTATCCCACGTCCGAGCCTGAAGTTCGGTCCGTGGTGCACTTCATTACCCATCATCAAAACATCACCGGCGGACTCACTTTTCATACCTGGAGCGGGGTGCTGCTGCGCCCATTCGCGACGCTGGCCGACACCGAAATGCCCGCGGAAGATTTATGGACCTATCAAAAGCAGGGCGAAAAAGGCGAGGCCATTACCGGCTATCCGGCGATCAGCACATTTCACGAATTCCGCTACAACCCGAAGGACGTGATCAGCGGGACATTCGACTGGATTTATGAGCATCTCGGCCTGTACGAATGGACGGTTGAAATTTGGTGCCCGATGCGCGAGGCAGGGGTGACCGATTACAAATACATCGACTGGTTCCGCGATCATCCGGTGGAAGACGATTTGAAAATGCTCAAATGGGCCGATGCGGAATTGAAGGGTAAAGGTTATATCGATTGGTACAAATTTAATCACCCGCAACTGGGCGAAGTCGAGATTGGTGGATGGGACAAAATCAACACTTTCCGCAACCCACCGCCGCACTTGCTGGAGCGAGAAATCGCAAAATTTCCAGATTGGCTTGTCTACAACGCCATGACCTCGCCGAAGCTGGAATTGGTGGAGATTAAAAAAGAAAAAATTGATGCCGATACGCACCGAATCACTCTGGCCGTGCAGAACACCGGCTATCTGCCTTCCTATGTTTCCAAGCGCGCGCTTGCCCGCAAACAGTCGCGCGGTGTGGTTGCCGAGATTACGTTAGCGCCGGGACAAGAATTGGTCGCGGGCAAGGCCCGCGAAATGCTCGGCGAACTCGAAGGCCGCGCCTACAAACATACCCTGATGAGTTTTTGGACCGATACCGCGCCGACGGCGGATCGGGTGGTGGCGACATGGGTGGTGAAGGGGAGTGGTGAGGTGAAGATTACGGCGGCGCATGAGAAGGCGGGGGTGGTACGCGTGGGGGTTTTGATTTAGAGCTCGCTTTTAATTAATCCCACCGCCGTGCTTCTAGTGTGTGCTGCCATGGGTTCTCAATTCAACAGAAGTGCAGCTAAATAAACGGATGAAAACGCGCTTTTCACGCCATCGGAAGGTCAGGGCAGGATTGGCTATTTCTCGCTACGCCACCCATGAGACAACGATTCCAGCTTATGTTTACTACCGTCAGCTACGCCGGAAAGCGCGTACCTTTCGAGTTGACTTGGCCAGAAAACAATGGTGTGATTTGTGGCATGTTCATTTTGACTGGGACGGCATTGGTAACGATAGCGTCATAGATCGTAAGAAACATTTTTCGGCGCTGTTTTATGCATTTCGCTTAGCCCAACTTGAACTTGCATCCCAACCTATTCCTTATCAAGTTTTCATAAATATATCGCTCCAAGATTCTGCCTCGGATGCATTGTATGTCCACACGCCCAATCCAAATCTAACCGAATTTCCAATCCCTCTTGAAGGCGGAGTCCATCTGGCGGATGTGCCGCGGCTTTTGCGGGGGCATGTAGATTTAAAACGACATAAAATCTTGGTCAAACGGGAGGGCAAAGAAGCGTTCTACACCGTGATTCCTAAGTCACTGTAGCCTCACTCGCTGAGCATTTGCAGCGCAATTACCCGTTTCTAAGTCCTAAGCAACAGGCATAGCACCTTTTTCATGTGTTGCCGCTAAGCCATGAGGCCGGGGGTAGCCCGGCGGCTACTCACTTTCTTTTGCTTCGCCAAAAGAAAGTAAGCAAAGAAAAGGCGACCCGGGTTCGTCGTTTTGTCGCGATAGGGCTGCGACAAAATTCCCTGCGCTACTCGAAGCGACGGGCCGCTGCGGAACTCCTCGGGCGAAGTCTGTTTGTGGTTGATGCGGGAATCGAGGCGCCCTCGTCAGACAGTCCTCGCGGAATGCCCCCGTCACTTCTCCGTTGCTCGGCGACTCTCACGGGGCTCTCCTGCTTTTGAGTTGGTCGTTGAGTCAACGAAATCGGGCTGCCTCTTAGTTGGGCGCGGACCAGTGTTTCGCCACATTCATGCTTCGCATTGACGATTCTCATTGGGCTCATGCTTTATGAAATCACCGCTTAACTTTCTCCCGCGCGATCCACGCGTCAATCTGCTGCTCTAGCAGATCCAGCGGTAGCGGCCCACCCCACAGCACGGCATCGTGGAAACGCCGAAGGTCGAACCGATTTCCCAATGCGGTCTCGGCACGCTGGCGCAGCTCGCGTAGCTTTAGTTCACCAATTTTGTAAGCCAGCGCTTGTCCCGGGCCGGCAATATAGCGCTGCAATTCGTTTTCAATATTTTTCGGCGCGAGCGCGGAGTTATCGGTGAAGCAGCTGCGGGCCTGATCGAGGGTCCAGCCTTTCCAGTGAATGCCGGTGTCGGCGACCAGACGGCAGGCGCGCCACATTTCCATTGATAGCTTGCCAAACCGCTCGTATGCGTCCCGGTACATCCCCATCTCGGTGCCGAGGTATTCGGCATAGAGCCCCCATCCTTCTACAAATGCAGTGACTTCGGAATGGCGGCGGAACCATGGTTGGCTGCCCAACTCTTGCTGGATCGCGATTTGCAAATGATGCCCGGGCGCGCCTTCATGCAATATCAGGGCGGGGTGTTCATACAACGGACGCTGATCGAGATGTGAGGTATTCACCATCAAACCACCACTGGTACCAAGCTGCGGTGAACCGGGGTTATAGCGTGCGGTGGTGTAGTTTTCTTCAATATCGCGGGTCACTTCGCGCACGCCGTACGACAACCGCGGCAGCGTGCCAAAAATCTTCGGTAATTCGTTATCGGCGCGCTTGGCAATACGCGCCGATTTCTCCATCAATTCTTCACGGCTGGTGGCGTAAAACTGTTTGTCGGTGCGTAGAAAATTAAGGAACTCGGCGAACGAACCTTTAAAACCAGACGCCGCCATTTCCTTCAACATTTCACCGCGAATACGCGCGACTTCTTTCAGCCCGATGTCGTGAATCCGGTCGGGGCCCAAGTCAGTAGTGGTGAAGAAACCCGCCAGATGCGCGTAATACGCCTTGCCTCCCGGCAGATACAGCGCGCCTATCGACGGTTTGGCAACGGGCAGCACTTCAGTTTCGACCACCTTGGCGAAGGTCTCCTGTGCCGGGCGGATTTTTGTATTGAGGATGGCCAGCGCGCGCGAACGCAATGACTCCTGTTCCGCCGCCGAGATTGTGTTGGGCAGTTTCACCAGCGGCAGCATCGCCCCGCTGTCGATCGAAACGGGGCGCGATAGCGTGCTTTTTAATTGTGACAGCGCGGCCTCGGTGGTTTGCCGCGATTGCACAAAACCGGTTTTGACACCGCGGCGAACATTGGCGGTGGTTTCGTCAATAAACCGTGCGGCGGCGTTCATG
>JBBRZG010000139.1:0-9500 GCA_038236905.1 Burkholderiales bacterium | reverse complement strand
CGTCACGAAATGCGATGTCGGCAATCTGTAGCTCGCGTGATTGAATCGCCGCGAGTTTTTGTTCCATCGACAGCAGCTTGGCGATGACGTTGGCGGTTGCGCGCACGGCAGAGTCGCCCGCGCGAATGCCGATGAGTTCTGGGAGCGGATCAAGACCGCATAACGTGCCGATAAACCGATTGCCGTCGCCGTATAAGGGGACGCCAATATAGATCGAGATCGGTAGCACCTTGGCGACAGGTGCGCTGCGGTAAGCCTCGCAGGCCTGCGCATCGCTGGCAAACTGCGGACCTTCATTGGCCATCATGCGGCAGCAAAATGAATCCCGCCAGGAAAAGACGTTGCCCTCTTCAACTGGGTAGCCGCGATTGTGGGCGTAGACCACTTCCCATTCATCGCCAGTCACCGTGGTGACCATCCAGATTTTGAGCGGGACGCGCGTGGACAGCGCTTCCAGCTGTTCGCGGATTAGCAGGGTCGTTTCGAGGGAAATTTGCGGTTTGGTCATCGGCTAAAGTTTGGTTTTGTTTGATTTTTTATTCAGCTCGAGTCTACGCCTGAATGACGCTTTCTAAGGGTGACGATGCTAGATAGGCGCGGTGTCAGTAGCCGACCGACAGACCGCCGTGGGTTTGGCGCCGTGGGTTTGGATTACGCAACGCGACGGGTCGGGCGTTTTAGAGAGGCGGATAGGAAGCAGCGGAAGCAGCGGAAGAAACGGAAGTAGCGGAAAAGCAGAATCGCTCGAAGCCGGCACAGCGGGTTAATCGAGCCGGAGAGAATGGTATGGCGGCCAAACTTAAGTTTTTCAGAAATTCTCTGAAGTGTTAAATCGTCATTAATTCAGGCGCGGCCAACGGATCAAAATCGACCCAGTCGCCGCCCTCCCATTTACCTTCTGCACGTTCAATATCGGCGGCACCGGCGGCCTTGAGCGCCTCAACGACACGGTTCTGATCGGCGGCATTAACAACGTGCACGGCAATCATTACACCGCCCTGACGCATGGCAGGCGAGCCATTGCGGCCGTCAACTTGGCCACCCTCCATAGCCCCCGCGAGCGAGCCGGTGTATGCGGCTACCCCTACGGCTGCCAGCGCAGCAACGGGGCCCGCCGCCACCGCCAACACCCCGGCCGCAACGCCCGCGACTGCGGCAGTAGCCATGGCGCTGCCTTCTGCATGTTCGACTTGTTCGGCGACTTCAATGCTTGGCTGCGGGTGCGTGGCCTGTAGTGTTTTTGCCGGATCCGCAGCGTGGTTTTTAGTGACCGCTGCGGCTTGATGATCCGCCGCATGATCGCCAAACAGGGTGGTGCCATGCTGACCGGGCGCGTTGTTGTGGAAGATGCAAATATCTGTGGTCGCGATATATCCGTGCAGCGTTTGCGCGGCGGCTTCGGCTGCGGCGGTAGTGCCGAATCTGGCCGCAATGATGCGTTCGGCGGTCAGACGGTCACCTGCTTTTTGTATCGAATCAGTTCCCATTTGTTGCTCCTTTGTTCGCTCTGGTCAACACCGTAAAGACGGGCTGGAGTATTATTGGCTGCACGAATCCAAGCCACCGAATCTACGCTTCCGGGTCTTGTTTTGACAGGGTGTTTTGACCGCTAGCGCTGTCAGACGATTCCTACGCCGACTTCAACGTATTTTCTTTGCGTTTTATATCTTCAGTTTTCCGGTGACCTTCGCCACCTGTTCCACCCACCGTTTTTGCCCAACCTCTCGACCAAACCTATGAATCAATTTGCCCCGCACTCTCCCATCCGCGCCACCTTTGGTCGCACTATTGTCTTGTCGGCGCTCGCGCTCATTGGCAGTTTTTGTATGTTGTCCGCATCGTCCGCGCCACTTTTTCCTGAGCCCGATATTGCGCACGCCAAAAAAGCCATGGTCGTCGCACAGGCCAGCGATCTTGCTTATGAGATCGTGGCCTCACTCACCACCGAAGTGGGTGCCCGTCCGGCAGGCTCGCCGAATGACGCGAAGGCGGTTGAGTGGGCTCGCGCCAAGCTGACTGCGCTCGGGTTTGAGCGGGTCTGGACTGAGCCGGTCAAGGTCGATGCCTGGACGCGCATTGGCGGACACGCCGATCTTGTTTCGCCGTATCCGCAACATCTCTCGATTACGGCCTTGGGCAATAGCGTGTCTACCAGCGGCGAGGGCGTCACCGCTGAGGTGGCCTATTACGAAAATTTTGATCAGTTGAAAGCCGATACCAGCAACCGGGCCAGCGGCAAAATTGTATTCATCGACAGCGTGTTCAAAAAATCCCGTGAGGGTACCGGGTATGGCAAGACGGTCGGTGCACGCGTCGTCGGCGTCAACGAGGCATCCAAACGTGGCGCGGTCGCGCTGATGATTCGCTCGATTGGCACCGATCAGAACCGGCTGGCGCATACCGGCACCATGCGCTATGACGACAAATCACCGCGCATTCCGGCGGCGGCGGTGTCGGCACCCGACGCGGAAATGATCGCGCGTCAAATCAAAAGCGGCAAGACCGTCAAAATTTCGTTGACCCTCAAAAACTCGATTACCAAAGGGCTCGATTCCGCCAACGTGCTCGCTGAAATTCGCGGCAGCGAAAAGCCCGATCAGGTGATCGCAATTGGTGGACATCTCGATTCGTGGGATCTGGGCACCGGCGCAATTGATGATGGAACGGGGGTCGCGATTACGGTGGCGGCGGCAAAGATTTTGAAAGACATGGGGGTGCGGCCCAAACGCACGATTCGCGTGATTCTGTTTGCCAATGAAGAAAACGGGCTGGACGGTGGCCGCGCTTACGCCGCGCTGCACGGCAAGGAGAAACACCAGCTAGTGGCGGAATCTGACCTCGGTTCGGGGAATGTTTATCGCATCAGCTCGGTCGTGAGTGAAGCAACGCTGCCGTGGATTCGGGAGATTGCGGGCGTGATCGCACCGCTGGGAATTGAGCTGGGTGATAACAAAGCGGGCGTTGGTGCTGATGTCGGCCCGCTGGTGAATGATTGGAGCCATCCCGGCGCGGCGCTTTCGCAAGACGCCACGGATTATTTTGATTATCACCACACCGCAAACGACACGCTGGATAAGGTCGATCCCGTGCAGCTTAAACAAAACGTCGCGGCGTGGGTCGCGCTAGTCTGGCTGGCGGCGCAGGCCGAAGCTGATTTTATGGGCGTATTGAAAGCGAAATAAGTCGACCACGCGCGGGTAGGGTGTACAAAACCCAAAACATATCGCATTTGTCAGGTTGAGACGTTTGGCGCTCGTTACTTGCGATCAGTCTTTGCCATTGCTATTTTTTTAACCAGCTTTACAAATTGTGGGTCGGCCTCGCCAATGGTGCTGGTTTTGCCCATCACACGGCCTTCGGCATCCAGCAAAATCAACACACTGGTGTGATTAAAGTCGCCACTGGGCAGGGAGCGATATTGAATGCCAAGCGTGGCCGCGAGTTTGCGGACATTGCGATCATCAGTGCGGGCGAGTGTCCATTGCGGAGTGCTTAAATTTCGCTCCTCGACGATTGCCTTTAGAGCGGCAACATCGTCGCGTGCTGGATCGAAACTCACCATCAATACAGGAACGTGACTACGCTCCGCTGGCGTCAAACTTTCTTCGGTTTTTTTCAGCGCGTCCACAATGCGCGGACACACAAATTGGCAGCCGGTATAGAACATGCTGATCAGTAGCGGCTCGCCGCGCCGATCAATGAGGCTGGATGTCTTGCCGTCTTGGTTGGTGAGTGGCACCGCAAGTTGGTAGATCGAGCTGCTCGGCAGCGGTTTATCCGCAGCCACAGCCGGTGCGATTGAAGATATGAAATACGTGAGCAAAAAGGGCAGAGCAAAAATGATGCGAAGGCTTGTTTTCATGGACGATCCTTGACTGTTGGCGTTACTGAACTGCTGCGCGCGCAGCGAAATCCCAAATTGTTTGTCGTGTCGGCCGCGCTGAGCGAAGACAATAGGGCGATGCGCATGAGAACCGCATAGTTGTCGCGGTCTTTCAGACTGATGGCACCGGCACCACAAAATTGCAATTTATCCGGGTCGCCTTGGTTGCGACTATCGGCACTTACGAGCAATGCATTAAAGTCATCAACCCATTCCCAAATCAGGCCATGCACGTCACGCACCCCGTATACATTCGGCGCGCCACCGACAGCGGCTGGCGGTCGGGCAGAGGATTGCGAGTACCACGAAAGAATGCGCGCCCGCCATGCCGGGTCGGCCCTGGCATCGGTTTTGGTTTCGTCTGCCGCCGCAAGGTATTCCCATTCAAGCCATGTTGGTAGACGCGCGCCCTCTGCTTCGCAAAAAGCTTGCGCAGCAAACCAGCTCACGCTGGTGACCGGCTGCTGTTCCTGAGATGCCTCACCGGGCAGCGTCGCGCTGCGCCAACTGTTCAGATAACTCGCGTCGGCAAACGTGGCAGGTGCGCGACCACGCTGCCACTCGCGATGCGATTTCACGAACAGTAGATATTCACCGTTCGTCACCGGTGTGCTGCGGATTGAAAACGCACCGACGTCGACCATGCCCGGCGCGGCGTCATTCGCGAGCACACTGCTAAGTTTTCCCGCGGGTAATGCAATGTATTCGGTCGCATGGCTGGTGCCCACTAAAAATACGCTGGCTGCATTGGTCAATATCGCCAACATCGCCCACCCATAAACCACTCGTTTGATTCGCATTGTCAGTACCGAATTTAATGCGCGGCGACCGCCGCAGGCGCGGGTTTTGCGCGCATGATTTTCACTTCATCCGCAGAAATCTTGCCGCCAGAATTGCCAAAGTTATTCAACACATAGGTCAAAATATTGGCAACCTCGTCATCATTGAGTTGATTCATCGGCGGCATCACCGAGTTGTACTCTTTACCGTTCACGACCACCTTGCCCGATAAGCCGTGCAACACCGTGCCGATGGTGCGCTTTGGATCAGCCGCAATGTAATCTGACTTAGCCAGCGGCGGGAACACCCCCGCTAGTCCCTCGCCATTCGCCTGGTGGCAAACCGAGCAGGTGCCGTTAAACAGCGCCTTGCCGGCGTTACTTTGCTCTTGCACGGTGAGGGTGCCGCTTGCCGCCGCAGCCGCTGCTGTGGTCACGGCAGAAAGATTCGGTGCCGAGCGATCACCCAAATAAACTGAATCCAATTCTTTGCCGGAATAAATGGCTTTATTTTCTGGCCCGTCTACTTTCATGATCGCCAATGCGCCTTTGTTGAATGCGCGGAAAATGGAGTGGTCAACCAACACATAGCTGCCCGGCACTTCGGTGTGGAATTCAACAATGGCTGCCCCGCCCGATGGGATTAGTGTGGTTTGCACATTGTGCTGAATATTGGTGCCGCCTTCATAGCGCACGTTGTCAAAAATTTCGCCAATCACATGAAAGCTCGATACCAAATTGGGGCCGCCATTACCGACAAACATGCGCACGGTTTCATTGGTTTTTACTTGTAATGCTTTGTCGCCGGTGAGCGAGCCTTCAGCGCCGTTGAACAAAACATAAGTGGGGCGCTCATCAATCGCTTTTTCCATATCGAACGGCTGCAAACCTTTTTCGCGATATTTACCGGTCGTATAAAAATCACCCTGCATGACATAAAACTCGTGATCCACTTTTGGCAGTCCCTCGGGTGGCTCAACTAAAATCAAACCGTACATACCATTCGCCACATGCATGCCCACCGGTGCGGTGGCGCAGTGGTAAACGTAAATACCTTCGTTCAATGCTTTAAACGTGAATTGTGATTTATGCCCGGGTGCCGTAAAGCTGGACGCCGCACCACCGCCGGGGCCGGTGACACCATGCAGATCGATGTTGTGCGGCATTTTACTGCTGGGATGATTCTTCAAATGGAACTCAACCGTGTCGCCTTTGCGAATGCGAATAAAACTACCCGGTACCGTGCCGCCGAACGTCCAAAACGTGTAGCTCACGCCCTCCGATATCGCCATGTCCTTTTCAACCACTTCCAACTCAACAATAACCTTTGCCGGATATTTGCGCCCCGTTGGCGGCGGCACGTTGGGCGGGCTGGTTAAGACCGCATTTATAGGTTTTCCCTGCGGCGGGCCAAAATCAACGGTTTTTTTAGACGTTGCTGACTTGCCCTCTGTTGTCGCCGCAACGGCGCCGCCGGATGTGGTGATGTAGGCCACTGCGGCGACCATTGAAATTGCGGTTATCGAAAATTTTATAGTTTTAAACATCGCCGATTTCATCGAACGCTCCCGATCTAGTTTTCGCAGAAAAGTCTGTACGCATAGAATCTACCAAGATAGATAGATGGCGAAAATGCGGTTTGCGAAATATCAAACAACCCGTAAATTTCGTCTTGCAGTGGATCTCCGCCAAGATAATGACTATTCAATCGCCATAGTTTGATATTCCGCAAACTCGATGAGTTTTTTCTGCGGCACGATAGAAATATCTACATGGCATCTGCAGGTTTCAAAGAAAGCCGGTAAAGAATGGTCACACTGCCTTTTTTGCGAAAAAATTCGTGGGCCTGTTTGGCGCTGGTAGTGGTTATGCTTTCCGGCTGTGCATCGCTGCTGCCCACGTCAAAAGTTGAAGTTCAAACCCCGTGGCGCAGTTATTTGGATGCGCAGGCACTTTACGAAAAAATTGTCGTTAACAAATCAACCGTCGTCGATTTAAACGCATTGGGTCTGGATGCTGACATTACGCCGAATGTGGTGTCGTTAAGCCATGCTGATTTGATGCGGCGGTTTGCAAGCGTGCCGGGGATGGATACGCACATGCTCGATCAACGGCTGCGCGCCTGCTTGCGCAATCTTGAGAAATGCACCGCGATGGAGATTGAGCGAGTCCAAACGCATCGCGAGCGAATCGGCAATTTTTGGATGGATTTTCTAAATTTTCGCCGCGAGACATTGACCACCGGGTGGAAGTTTGACGCCATCATTGTTCTTGACGATGGTCTCGTGATTTACAAAGTCTGGAGCGGTAAACCAAACATTCGCGAGCTTGAGGATAACCGCAACCCGCTCGGCCCGTTCCAGGGCGTCGGCGAGGCGACGTTGCGGCAACGCTTTTAAGGACACGAATTTATTGAAGTCCGTATGAATCCGGACGATGTTTTGAATTGGAAACGATGATGCCTACTAAAGTGCCAAGAAAAAAGTCCGTTCCAGTCGCCTCGCTGTCTTTCTACGGCGGGACCGGAACGGTCACGGGATCAAAATATTTATTGAATGCGAAAGGCAAGCGCATTTTGGTTGACTGCGGCATGTTTCAGGGTTTTAAACAATTACGGTTGCGCAATTGGGCACCGTTTACATTTGATGCGCGTTTGCTTGATGCGGTGGTGCTAACCCACGCGCACGTTGACCACACCGGCTCGCTGCCGCTGCTGGTGAAGCAAGGCTTTAAGGGACCGATTTACTGCACGGCGGGCACGCGTGAATTATGTGAAATTTTGCTGCCCGATGCCGCGCACTTACAGGAGGAAGAAGCCGAATATGCCAACCGCCATAGCTTTTCGAAGCATTCGCCTGCGCTGCCGCTATACACACTGGCTGATGCAAAAAAGGTGCTCAGTCTGTTTAAAACGGTGGCGTTTGATGAGGCATTTGAATTAGCGGAGGGGCTTTCAGTAGAGTGGCGTCGTGCGGGCCATATTCTGGGTTCCGCGTTTTTAAATTTCGATATCGATGGACGCAAGCTGGTGTTCTCGGGTGATCTGGGTCGTCCGCACGACGCGGTGATGAAGCCGCCCACACCGCTTGATGCCGCTGATTGGCTGGTGGTGGAATCGACGTATGGTGATCGAAAGCATAGCGACGCTGATCCAGAAGAAGCGTTGCGTACCATTTTGGAGCCCACGCTCAAACGTGGCGGTGTGCTTGTCATCCCTGCGTTTGCTGTTGGCCGCGCGCAAAGCATTCTTTATCATCTGTACAACTTGCATCGCACCGGGCGCATTCCTGATGTTCCGATCTATTTGAATAGCCCCATGGCGTTTGATGCCACGCAGCTATTCAAACGCCATGGCGATGAGCACAAACTTTCATCGGACGATTATCAGGCCATGTGCAAGCTGGTGCGCATCGTCAATACGCCGGAAGAATCACGCCAATTAAATACGCAGCATGGCCCGATGGTGATTGTTTCGGCAAGTGGAATGGCCACCGGCGGGCGCGTACTGCACCATATCCGTGCGTTCGGCCCTGATAAACGCAACACGATTTTATTCGCCGGTTTTCAAGCGGCAGGAACACGTGGCGCGAAGTTGGTTGACGGCGCGACTCAAATTAAAATATTTGGCGAGTACGTGCCGATACGCGCAACCGTGGCAAACCTCGACGGGCTTTCCTCGCATGCTGATTATTCAGAGATTGTGGATTGGCTGCGCAACGTTAAAACCGCACCCACGCAAATTTACGTCACCCACGGCGAGCCTTCGGCGTCCGATGCGATGCGTATCCATCTTGAAGAAGAGCTGGGATGGCACGCGCGTGTGCCGGAATATCAAGAAACAGTTGAGCTTTGTTGATTTGAATTCTAGGTGAAAGAAAGCTTTGTGAAAGTTAATCTTGTCAACATTGGAACACTCAAAACTGCTGCCGAACCGCCAGGTTTTGCGCTGTGGAATTTAGGCTTCCGCCCTTTCTACCTGGCTGGCGCAACTTGGGCAGCGGTCGGCATGGTGTTATGGATGTTGCAGTGGCTTGGCCTATTGGAGCTACAAAGTCATTTGCGGGGCGTGAATTGGCACATGCACGAAATGATTTTTGGCTATGCATTTACGATTGTGATTGGGTTCTTATTGACGGCCGTAAGGACGTGGACAGGGCAACCTACACCAACGGGAGCGGGGCTTGCGTGGATGGTGGGGACATGGTTGGCAGCTCGGGTGCTGTATTTAACGCCGTGGTCGCAAGTTGGTATTGTTGTTGAGACGCTATTTTTTGCCATGGCTGCATGGGGAATAGCGCTGCCGATTTACCGTGGTGGCAATCGTCAAAATTTTTTCTTTGTCTTGTTGCTAACGTTGGCGGCATTGCTCAATTTGATTTTTCACTATGCGGTGGTCGTAGCTTCTTCAACAGTTGATGCGCGCACGATTGCGCTTTATGGTTTGGATGTGTTGGCGTTTATTATCGTGGTGGTTTCTGGCCGGGTGATGCCGATGTTTACCCGCAACGGCGCGCCCGGGTCTCAGCCCAAGACTTTCGCCTGGCTGGAGCGTGCATCACTGGTGGCAATTTTCTTAACGGCGATGTTTAGCGCGTTGCCGTCTTTTCCATTATTAGCGGCATTGGCCGGATTCGCCACATTCGCTACTTGCATTTTGTTGTTCATACGGTGGTATCTATGCGCACCGTTCGCAACGCTCGGTAATCCTATTTTGTGGATTCTGCATGCCGCACTTTTTTGGTTGCCGGTTGGCTATTTGCTCCGAACGGCGGCAATGCTTTTCAACAACATTCCGGCGAGTCTGGGCATTCACGCGATCACCGTCGGTGTTATCGGTG
>JBBRZG010000138.1:0-9764 GCA_038236905.1 Burkholderiales bacterium | reverse complement strand
GAGCAAAAATGCTTCGAGACCCGCCCCTATGCTAGGGCTTCAATTTAATAATTATTTTGATTGCCGACTTGATTCACAAGCTTCACGAAAATCTCGCCGAAAAACTTTTAACGGTTATTGATCAACTTTCTTGTCCAGCGCATTTTTTGCAATCGATACATCCGACGTCGCGCGTAGTGCCGCCACGGTTGCCTGCAATTTTTGCTGCGTCATCGCCTGCTCTACGCGCGCCTTGGCGGCCTTGAGCTTGGCCTCGTCGGTAAGCACGGGTTCGATTACTTTGGAAATCTGGATCAGCGTGTATCCACCGTTCGCGTTATCAACGCCCACAAACATCGGCAGGGTTTTGGTGCTCGCCTTCATCGCGGCTTCAACAATGTTTGGGGCTAGGCCACCGGGATTAGTACGATTAATCGCCAACGCGGCCGGGAACGTTACTTCACCTTTGCCCGCTTTCAAGGCTGCTAATTTCGCCTCGCCATCCGCTTTCACAAGTTTGAGCGCCTCCTCGCGCGCTAGCCGTGCAATGATGCCTGCCTCTACTTCCGCCAGCGGGCGCAACGCAGAAGGCTTAATCTCTAGCGCACGCGCGACGACAAGCGAATTAGGTGCCAATTCAACCGCCTCGGTATTCCGCTTGTCTTTAATCACGGCATCACTAAACAGCGATGTCATTAATTTCGGATTTGTAAACGGCGGCGCTGCGCCCATGCCCTTGCTGATCCACGCCGATTGTTTGATCGGCATGCCGACGACCTCAGCAGCTGCTTTCAACGTGGTTGATTGCTCATAAGCCGCGTTAGTGAATTTCTCCGCTAATTCCGCGTATTTTTTTTGTGCCATTTGCTTTTTTAGCTCGCCCTCGATTTCTGGAGTCACCTCCGCCAACGACTTCGACTTTTCGGCGCGAATCTCGGTCACTCGAATAATGTGGTAACCAAAATCGGACAGTACCGGACCGATAATTTCATCTTTTTTGGCTGCGAAAGCCGCCTCATCGAATGGCTTTACCATCATTCCTTTGCCAAAAAATCCCAGATCGCCGCCGTTGGCTGCTGAGCCTGGATCCTGCGAATTTTTCTTGGCTAAATCAGCGAAATCCTTGGGCGATTTTGTAACCTGCGCAAACAACGCATCGGCCTTGGCCTTGGCGGCCGCTTTCTCGGCATCCTTCGCATCTTTTGCAACTGAAATCAAAATATGGCTGGCCTTGCGCTCTTCTTTTTGAATGTAGCGTGCACTACTGGCTTCGTAGGCTTTTTTAATGTCATCCGCCGGCACTTGAATGGTCGGCGCCAAGGTATCGATTGAGAACTCGACATACTCCGCGCGGACTTGTTCGGGGATGGTAAATTCGAGCGGTTTGCTATCGTAAAAAGCCTTGGCCTGTTCGCTCGTGATTTTCACTTTAGACTGAAACGGCTCAGGCGAAATATTGACAATCGCCACTTCACGGGACTGGTCCACGGCGAGGAAATATTGCTGCACGCTGGCGCTGGAAGTGATTCCCGTCAGCGCAACGCTCTCCACAAATTGTTGACGGGCAAGATCGCTTCGCAACAAAGCTTCAAACGATTTCGCACTCGATCCGCGTCCACGCAACATACTTTCATAACGCACCGGTGAAAACACGCCATTGTCTTGAAACGAGGGCTCATTACTGATCCAATCGCGCAATGATTGATCGCTAACGGTGAGGTTGCTTGATTTCACTGCCTTAACCAGCAGCCGCTGATCAATCAGCTGATCGAGTACCGACTTGCGCATTTCGGGGTTATCCATGATCGATGCGTCGATATCTTTGCCAAACTGCGAACGGAATTGATCCAGTTGGTTGCGCACCGCATTATTGAATTCAACTGAAGAAATCTTTTCGTCTCCTACAGTCGCGATCGAATCCTGCCCCGGCGCTGAACGCACGTAGGACTCAACGCCCCATAACGCAAACGGAATCGTAATTACGGCGAGGATAACTTTGGCGAGCCACGATTGGGCGGCGGTGCGAATAGCTTCAAGCATAAGTGTGGTGTTTTTTTAAATGTTAAGTAAAACAAAAGGCGCAAACAAAAGTTCGAGTCAGTCCTCAAACTAATGCTGTAACCGCCGCGAACGATATGCGTATTTACATGTTTTTAGAGAAAAAGCTTTAGAGGCTAATCAAAAAACTAAAACCACACGCCAAAAACAACACGCGATTATAACGCCATAGACTTGCCTGGGCAAAGATCACCCGCTAACCCGATGAATATCCCAATCTCGCCTCGAACTGTCCTGAACTAGAAAGCGATCTAGGAGCAGTTCCCTTTGCCGCATCACGCATCAAAATCACGCAACTAAATTAGAGCGCTCTTGTGTCGTAATAAAACAAAAAGGGCGCAATGAATGCGCCCTCTTTTGCTAATACTGAGGCCAAACTAAAACCAGCCTCCGGTCAAACATGTTACTTGTCTTGACCGCCGAAATCGCGATTTCCTGTGCCCTCTCCTCATTCGTCGCTCAAATCCACAACATTTGCAGCTAATTACTGTACGCGGCGTTCGATCGTGATTTGCTCGATTTCGACACGGCGATTGGGTTCCAGACACTTAATCAACGCCGCACGATTTTTCTCTGTACACGTAACAACAGGGTTTGCTTCGCCCCGTCCTTCGGCCTTCAGTCGATTCGCATCAATGCCCTTGCCAGTCATATAGTTTTTAACTGAAGCCGCGCGACGCTCTGATAATTTTTGGTTATATTTATCCGAGCCGAGACGGTCGGCGTAGCCGCTAATGACGACGTTGTTGACGCCGGTATTGGTCTTCAACACGCTGATCACTTCGTCCAGTTTGGGCTGCGGCAAACGTAATTGCGCGCTGTCAAACGTAAACAGTTCAGTGGCGGAAAGGGTGATTCGTTCCATCCGTACCGGCGGTGCGGGCGTTGGAGCAGGTGTAGGCCTTGGCGCTGGCGGCGGAGCCACTTCGCGAACCGGCTCAGGAGCCTGTGCGGTACGGATAATCGGCGCTGAAGGTTTGTCGAAAGCGTAGGTCAGCCCAACGGTCACATAATTGGTTTTAGCACGATCAAAACCAAAATTAAAACCGCTCAAATAACCAAACACGCGGCGATAGTCGGCCTGCATGGACCACTGGTCGCCGAGTGCAACTTGAAATCCTGCGCCGGCATTCAGATAAGGGGATGTACGGGTTCGCGTGCCAAGGTTAAGGGTCGTGGCACGGTCACGTTCATAGCCGGTGCCAACCAACAGAAACGGCCGGAAAGATTGGCGTGAAAACATATAGAGCGCATCGACACCCAGCGTTGCCTGGCGATAATTCGCGTTGTTGCTATCTGTTTTGGCATAAGTGCCGCCCATTTGCAGATCCCACGATTCGGATATAGGTTTGCCAAAGCGCAAACCACCGCCCACGGCACTTTTATCAACACCAAAGCGCTTGTCGGGATCAAGGACATTAAGGCTTGGTGCGATGTACCAAGACGGATTGTAAAGCGTCGTTTGCGCATGGACGGCGGTGGCAGCCGTGCCGGAAACCAAGGCCACTGCAATGACGATCTTATTCAAGTTATTCATAAATACCTTAGGAAGTTAATTACAAAAACGGCAAAAATTGCAAATATTCATTTATAAGAAACTGCGTTTCAAGCCGTATCGCAGGCAAGACTACGTGAATCGAATGGCGCTCTCTGTTCGCTAGCGCACGTAGCATCGATTGCTCGCACGTTGCGACGCAATCAGAAGGTCACGGCATGGCACCCGCCCAGCATTTATAACGGTCTGCTACCGCTGATCACACGCAGCAAGACAACTACAATCGCCACCACCAACAGGATATGGATGAATCCACCTAGGGTGAAGGAGGTCACGAGGCCGAGCAGCCACAAGATCAAAAGTATTACGGCAATGGTGTAAAGCATGATTTCGCTCCTTCAAATAAGCAAACTAAATAAGCCGAGTCGGCCGAGAAAACGTTGTTCAACGAATAAATATTGCCGGTTCCAGCGCCAATGCTCTGTTCGGTGTCGCACATAGCAAAAAGTTTTTCCGGGCTACGGGTCGAAACTAACTAAATCTCTTCTGCCTGACCAAGCTGTTGGCTCTGAACATAAAGCCCGTTTTCAAAAAATACTCTGTGCGCTCTCGCACATACGCTGACGCGCTTTGGAGCTAACCTCGCGCCTAAGCTCATCGCTAGGTTGGTGGCTGAACACAAACAAAACCTCAGCGCACCACGAGTCCGCATCCACTTTTACTGCGCGCATGAGCGCGGCCGCTCGTAGGCAGAAATTGGCAAATTTGTAATCAATAAGGACACCTTGAAATTGAAATGGGACACCAAAACGCTGAGCGCAAATCTGGAAAATTTGAGTTGGCGCATGCGTCAATGGAAGTCGCGGTTGTATGGTGATGAGCCAACTTACCCGTTCGATTCTGCAGAAGCGCCATTGCGCGCTGAATTGTTTAGCGCCGACCAAATGGAGCGGCATGGGAGAACTCTTGCTGACGCTCACAAGATTGCGCTGGGGCGTAGTCCGGATCAATTGCTCGCGCGTCTGGTTGAAAATTATGGTGTTCTGGTGTGGGCTTGCGGGCTTCTCACGGGCGCCGTAAAGGAAGAGCGACGGATCACCCCTGCGGGCGAATGGTTGCTCGATAATTTCTATCTGATTGAAGAACAGATTCGCATTGCCAGGCGACACTTTCCAAAAGCTTACAGCCAGGAACTGCCGGTATTGGAAAGCGGCCCGTCGGCAGGACTTCCGCGCGTTTACGATATCGCGCTTGAAGTCATCGCTCATGGTGACGGGCGGGTGGACCCTGAGATTCTCAACCGATTTATTGCAGCCTATCAAAAAGGCGCCGACCTCAAACTAGGCGAGCTATGGGCGATTCCCATCATGCTGCGCTTGGCGCTGATTGAGAATCTGCGGCGGGTCAGCGCGCGGGTCGCGGCCGGCATGCTCGACCGCAATGAGGCGGATACATGGGCGGACGAAATGATCCGCACATCGGAAGAAGACCCGAAAAGCCTCATCCTCGTCATTGCAGATATGGCCCGGTCGAATCCGCCGATGGTGAATTCGTTCGTCGCAGAATTGGCCCGCCGATTGCAGGGCCACAATTCTGCACTGGCGTTACCGCTGACCTGGATCGAGCAGCGACTTTCTGAAACCGGACTCACCATAGAACAGCTGGTGCAATCGGAAACGCAGAGCCTCGCAGCGAACCAGGTTTCGATTAGCAACAGTATCGGCAGTTTGCGGTTTTTAAGCGCCATGGATTGGCGCGAATTTGTCGAGACGATGAGCAGCGTCGAGCAAAAATTACAAGAAGACCCGAATGGGACATATGGCAGGATGGACTTTGCAACGCGTGATAGCTACCGGCACGTGATCGAAAAAGTAGCCAAAAATACCAATTTCACCGAAACCGAAATTGCCCGTAAAGCCGTGCAACTCGCGTTTCTTAGGCAGGCAGTGCACAACGCGGCGCGCCAAGCAGTCAATGCAGATGCCATAAATGATTCGACCATAGAGCGTGATGCCCACGTCGGCTTTTATCTGATCGATAAAGGCCTGCCTCTATTAGAAGATGCCGTAAAAGCGCGCATTTCGCCACGCGAAGCATTGCGTCGCTTTGACCGCTTGAGCGAACGCTTTCCGCTCACGCTTTATCTCGGCTCTGTTCTGCTCATAACGACGATTGTTAGTTTTGGCCTGATCAAAATTGCCGGTACAGACGAATCTGATATCGGCTTGCTGGTCATGATTAGTTTGGCGTCTTTACTGGCCGCGAGCCAGCTGGCGGTATCACTGACCAATTGGCTGGCGACCTTGCTTGCGACGCCGGTGCTACTGCCGCGCATGGATTTCTCAAAAAACATTCCGCCACAATCGCGGACCTTGGTGGTCGTCCCCACCATGCTCACCAGCGCTCGCGGCGCAGAAGATCTGATCGAAGCCCTTGAGGTCCGGTACCTCGCGAATCGAGACCATAACCTTCATTTTGGTTTGCTGACTGATTTTCGCGACGCTCCGCAGGAGGTTTTGCCGGAAGATGAGCCGCTATTAGAGCTGCTTCGCGATCGTATTGCGGCGCTCAACATCAAATATGGGCTCGATAAACAGGATACATTTTTCATTTTTCACCGACCGCGCCGCTGGAATGCGTTGGAACGCATTTGGATGGGCTACGAGCGCAAGCGCGGCAAGCTCGGCGACCTGAACAATCTGCTTCGCCTAGGTGTCACACAACCGTTCGCACTCATCATCGGCGACATCGCCATTTTAAGCAGTGTGAAATTTGTCATCACGCTCGATACCGATACGCACTTGCCGCGTGACTCCGCACGACAACTGGCGGCAACCATGTCCCATCCACTAAATCGCGCTCGTAGCCCGGCGGCAAACAAGGCGAATAGCGGAACAGAAAACAAAGAGGCTAAACCTAGCGTGACTCCTCCTGTGGTGGAGGGTTATGGCATTTTGCAACCCCGCATGGCAGTCAGCCTGCCCAGCACCAATCGATCGCGGTATGCGCAATTATTCGGCAGCGAACCGGGAATTGATCCTTATACCCGCGCCGTTTCAGACGTTTACCAAGATCTTTTCCAAGAAGGTTCCTTCATCGGCAAGGGTATTTACGATGTTGACGCGTTCGAGCATGTGCTCAAAGATCGTTTCCCCGAAAATCGTATCCTCAGCCATGATTTGCTGGAGGGCTGTTACGCCCGCGCCGGTCTGTTGAGCGATGTTCAGCTCTATGAAGACTATCCTTCGCGCTACGACGCCGATGTCAGTCGGCGTCACCGCTGGATTCGCGGTGACTGGCAAATTGCCGCATGGCTGTTATCGCGCGTGCCCGGTGCCGGCAAAGATCGCCCAAGAAATCCATTGTCAAAACTGTCGCAGTGGAAAATTTTTGACAACCTGCGTCGTAGTCTGGTGCCCGCCGCCATGGTTGCGCTGTTCTTGGCAGGGTGGGTGGCGGTTCCCGCACTGTATGCGTGGACGCTCGCCGTCATCAGTCTTATGTTTTTACCGGTGGTTGCCACCACGATTTACGAGCTATTACACGCCCCGAAAGACGTGCTGTTTCAGCAGCATTTGTCGAATGTGACTCGCTCGGCAGGACGACAAAGTATCCAAGCCCTGCTCAGCCTTGCCTGTCTTCCATACGAAGCCGCGTTTAGCCTTGATGCAATTTTGCGCACCTCGGCACGCATGTTGTTTACGAAGCACCGTTTATTGGAATGGGCTCCCGCCAGCGGCGTCGAAAGTGAACCCGCCAACGGGAGAGCGGATGGCAGCTTTTCAGACCTCATGCACACTTTTGCAACGATGTGGATCGGCCCCGTTTCGGCCGTCATCATCGCCGGGTATCTCGTCGCTGAGAGATCATTTGCGCTGCTACTTGCGGCCCCGGTTTTGGGCTTATGGTTTTTTGCACCCGCGCTGGCCTGGTGGATCAGCCGCCCGAGAGAGCGCAAAGCCGCAAGGCTGGCACCCGTACAAATGGTTTTCCTGCAAGCATTGGCGCGCAGAACCTGGCGATTTTTCGAAAAGTTTGTCACTGCCGAGGAGCATTGGCTGCCGCCCGATAACTATCAGGAACACCCGCTGGCCGCGATTGCCCACCGCACATCGCCCACCAACATGGGATTGGCGTTGCTCGCAAATTTGTCGGCTTATGATTTCGGCTACATTGCAATCGGCAAGTTGATTGAGCGCACCAACAATACGCTGCAAAGCATGCTGTTACTGGATAGATATCACGGACACTTTTATAACTGGTACGACACGCTGTCGATGAAACCGCTGGTGCCGTTGTATGTGTCCACTGTGGACAGCGGCAACCTGTGCGGTCATTTGCTCACGCTGCGGCCCGGCCTGTTGGCACTGCCCGACCACAAAATTCTCAGCGCCCGATTGTTCGAAGGTCTCGGCGACACCTTCGAAAATTTGCAAATGGCACGCGGGGATCTCAAACCTCCGCTCATGCCATCCGCCACCTATGCCACAACCTCAATTCCTGCGCCAAAGCGCTCACCAGCCTGCACCCAACTGCTCGCCCAACTAAAACGAGACATAGAATCCGCCTGCGATTCCAAGCCGTCCACAGTAGCTTCCATTAAGCACTGGTTGGAAAAAATCACCGTTACTGCCGCAGCGCTTCGTCTTGATTCAAGACCGCTGAATATGGATGCCTTGACCACAGCATCCGCCGCGCTGCCCGCAAATGCACCAGCCACTAGTGCAAATCCTCGCGATAGCGAATTTATTTGGTGGACTGACGCGCTGCTAAGGCAATGCGATGAATCCCTGAACGAACTTTCGTTTCTGATGCCGTGGAGCTCGATTCAAGTGCAAGCCGGCGGCTTGAACAATGCGCTTGCCAGCGCACTAATGCTGAACGCAGGCGTTAGCATTAATCTCGACACCATACCAACACTGCGCGAGCTTTCAAAGTTTCACGGCTTGGTCTTGTCCGCTGTGGAGCGGCGTTTGGTCGACGATATGGCTTGTGAAACGGCATCCCACGCAGAGCAGCACCCGGAGCCGCGGACGGCGGCACCAACAGCCGGTAAACAATCCATCGCCGATAAAGCATTTCTTGAAGAGCTTCTTGCCCTGCTTGAACAAGCAAGTTCGCGCGCCACCGCCAGAATCGGCGAAATTGAAAATCTCGCCCGGCAAGCTGCGGAGCTGGCGTCTGTGGATTACCAGTTTTTGTACGACTCCACCCAGCATCTATTCACCGTCGGCTTTAACGTTGAACAGCATCGCGGTGATACCGGGCGCTACGACTTGCTGGCATCCGAAGCACGACTCGCCAGTTTTGTCGCCATTGCGCAGGGCAAGATCCCGCAGACCAGTTGGTTTGCGCTCGGACGTAATCTGACCACTTCAGGCGGCGAGCCGATTTTGCTGTCGTGGAGCGGCTCAATGTTCGAGTACTTGATGCCGACCCTGATCATGCCCGCCTATGAAAATACGCTGCTGGAACAGACCTGTCTGGCCGCTGTAAAGAGCCAAATTGCCTACGGCGAGATGCGCGGTGTGCCGTGGGGTATTTCAGAATCAGGTTACAACACCGTGGATGCTGCGCTAAATTATCAATATCGTGCGTTTGGCGTGCCCGGACTTGGCCTTAAACGCGGACTATCGGACGATTTGGTGATCGCGCCCTATGCGTCAGCACTTGCGCTGATGGTAATGCCCGAAGCAGCCTGCCACAATCTCCAGCGTCTGGCCAGGGATCGGTTTATCGGCGACTACGGCATGTATGAGGCAATCGACTATACGCCGTCGCGGCTGCCGCGAGGACAGACGTATGCGGTAGTGCGATCGTTCATGGCCCACCATCAGGGAATGAGCCTGCTATCGTTGGCCTATCTGTTGCTGGATCAGCCGATGCAAAAGCGCTTTACCTCAGACCCACAGTTTCGGGCAACAATCTTGCTGCTCCAAGAGCGCATTCCCAACGCAACCTCATTGCATGTCCACGCTCCAGAACTTGCGGATGTTCATGCCGCCGCGATCGGCCCGGTCATGCCGATGCGAATATTGCGCAGCGCCGATACCCTCAACCCGGAAGTGCAATTGTTATCGAATGGTCGATATCACGTCATGGTCACCAACGCGGGGGGTGGCTACAGCCGCTGGAAAGACTTTGACGTGAGCCGTTGGCGCGAGGACGGTACGCGCGACAATTGGGGCGCTTTCTGCTACATACAGGATGTCGCAACGACTCAATTCTGGTC
>JBBRZG010000137.1:0-9772 GCA_038236905.1 Burkholderiales bacterium | reverse complement strand
CGATCAGTCGTCCGACTCCAATTATTACGACGGCACGGCACCCGCGGGCCAGCAGGTTAAACCGGTTTCGGATGGTAAGAAATTCACCGACACCTTGCCTAGCCTGAATCTTGCGTTTAACTTGGGCGATGACCAAACCCTGCGCGTAGCACTCGCGAAACAACTCGCGCGTGCCCGTATTGACCAACTACGTTCAGCATTGGATTTTGGTGTGGATACAGCAACGTTTGTTCCGGGTGGTGGTGGTGGAAACTCGAAGCTTGACCCGTGGCGTGCCAATGCATTTGATATTTCATATGAGAAATATTTCGGCACCAAAGCGTATGTTGCGGTGGCTGGTTTCTATAAAGATTTGAAGACGTACATTTATACGCAATCTCTGCCTTACGACTTTTCACGCTTTACGCCAGGTACGATTGCGCGCACCAACTTTGGTCAATATTCTGCGCCGTATAACGGTAAAGGCGGCAAACTGAAAGGTGCCGAGGTATCCATTTCGTTACCGCTAAATATGGCGACACAGATGCTCGACGGATTCGGTGTCGCAGCCAGCGCGAGTTACAACGACAGCAAGATCAATATTGAGGATCCGAACAGCAATATCGGTTCGAAAATCCCGCTGCCGGGCTTGTCACGCAATGTACAAAACGTAACGCTCTACTACGAGAAGAACGGTTTCTCAACTCGCGTAAGCCAACGCAAACGCGATGATTTTGTCGGTGAAATTGCCAACTTTGCGAACGACCGCACGCTGCGTTATGTCGTTGGTGAGCGCATCACGGATATGCAAATCGGCTACTCGTTTGAGAGCGGCACATTCAAAGGGTTGAGCTTGTTATTGCAAGCCAATAATCTGAATAACGCCCCGTATCAAACCTATGCCGGAACCAAAGATAAGCCATACGAGTACATCAAATATGGCCGCACCATCTTGTTTGGTTTGAGCTACAAAATGTAAGTCACATCATCTTTAAAAAGCCCTTGCCAATATAACGTTGGCAGGGGCTTTTTTTTGATGCGGGTCTGATACTCACAAAATCTGTTTACTAAAAAGACACAGATTTGTTGGACGAATGCCGTCAAGCCTTAGAAAGATCCTTGAATCCTTATCAACCCCGGAACATGCAATACCACCAATGATGCCGACCGAGGCTGGAATTCAGTGCTCACTGAACTCGCTTGTAAGTCGTATACCCACCCGCGCCCTTCAAATCGGGTTTCAGCACCAAGTATCCGCCGCTCGGCACGGTAACGCTGAGCAACGATGCATTCATGTTGATCGGGCGATTGGCGGTGCCGAGTAGGTCAATCATTGCGCCACCGTTCATCAATTTAGAATTGGCGAGCAGTACGATTTCGGTAACTTCTGCGCGGCTTGGATTGACGATGACGAAAATGGAATCTTCCACGCGGTCGGTGTAGCGTTCAAACGCAAACAGTTGATTGGCGGTGATGGGGCGAAAATTTCCGATGCGCAGCGCGCGATGGTTTTTGCGTAGCGTGATGAGTTGTCGCACCCACTTCAATTCTGCATTGTCTTCGTTCACCCAGTCCCAGCGCATTGGTGCGCGCATTTCGGGATCATCGCCGCCGGTCATGCCAAGCTCACTGCCGTAATAAAGATTCGGCGAACCGGGCAGGGTGAATTGCAGCATTTGTGCGAGCTTACGCTGCGGTAATTCTGGCAGCACCGTGGCCAGACGCGGCGTGTCGTGATTGTCGAGCATCAGCCATGATTTCAGCATGGGTTCGATGCCCGAATCATCGATAATGCGACCCACCATCTGGCCTGCGGTGGCGGCGTCAATTTTGTACTTTGCCATTTGGAGGATGATTTCACGCACGTTGAAATTCATGACTCCATCCACCGAGGGAAACCACTCTTTGGGGTAATTGGCGATTTCGCCGACCACCAGTGAGCCGGGCTTTTGGGTATGGGCGGCGCGGGTGAGGCCGTCTAAAAATGTGAAACCAATTTCGGGCGCCACATCGAGACGCCAACCGTCTACGCCGTCGCGCAAATAGCTGCGAACCACCGAATTCTTGCCCGCGTAGAGGAAGTCTCGTACGCGCGGATTTTCCAGATTAAGTTCAGGCAGGCTTTGCGCCAGTGCCCAAGCGCGTGCGCCGCCCGCGAATTCTTTGCCGAAATAAAACCAATCTCGATAGGGGCTCGCTGGATTGGCGGCTTGCTTAAACAGCGCTGACTGATTTCCCATGTGATTGAATACGCCGTCGAGCACCAATTTCATATTCCGCTGGTGTAGGTTTTTTGCCAGCGATTTGACGTCGTCGCGAGTACCGAATTCAGGCGATATTTTCAGGTAATCCAACGCATCGTATTTGTGATTGGTATACGCGAAATGAATCGGATTCAAATACAAAACATCCGCGCCCAGCGATTGAACATAATCGAGTTTTGTGGCGAGGCTTTGCAAATCGCCGCCCCAAAAATCTATTTCATGGGTCCACAATTTAATGCTCTCTTCGTAGCGACCGCGCGTGGGCTGCTCTGACCAGGCGCGCAAAATTTTCGGTGCTGCGTATAGCGATTTTTTGTCGTCGAGGCGCGCCGACGGCGCAAAGCGATCCACCAATACTTGATACACAATCGCGCCGTTTCGCCAATCTTTTTCGCGCGCGTCGAGGACTTTAGCTAAAGACAAATCAGTGCTATTGGCGTACTGCCCCGCATGGCTTGGGCAAATCAGGTTACCCACCGTGATCAATCCAGCGCATAGGATGGATTGCAAAAATGGTCGGCGTGTCTGGTATTGCGCCATATCAAAAGTCCTCAATCGTTAAGTCTTGTTGCCGCGCACTTATCGAAACAGTATTTGCTGAAAGCTTGCGGTCGGTGGTTCCTCGTTGGTAACTTTAAGAATTGCGGAGTCCGCCTTGCGGCCACTATTGTTCGTTCATTGCGCGGTTGAAAATACCAATACGGATTGCGCGGCTATGGATACTTCTGCTTCGCCCGCCATGCTGAACGATAAATTACCGCCGTCGCTGGGGTACATTTTTTTCATTGAGGTATTGGCCGACGGTATCTTGACGGCGAGGTTAGCGGATGCAGCGCCATAGTTGATGAGCACCAAGGTCTGCTCAGCACCGAGCCGTCGCTGAAAGCCGATCACGTTGCCAATGACGAACGGTGACTCGTAATTGCCGCGTGAAATAGAAGGCAGGGTGTTGCGGAGTTTCAACATCGCTTTGTAGAACGACAGGATTGAGCCGGGGTCATTTCGCTGGTTGGCGACATTCTGGGTTGCCTGATTGCCAGACGAGGCACGAAAGGGTTTTCCGGTGGTGAAGCCCGCATTATTCGCATCTGCACGCCAGCTCATCGGTGTCCGCAATTTTGGGTCGCCGTCAAGATGGGCCGCATTCGCCATGCCAATCTCTTCACCGTAATAAATGAACGGCGTGCCGGGCTGCAGCAAGTAAGTTGCCGCCGCTAATCGATATTGCGCCACATTGCCTTTCACCTGATCCCATAAACGGTCGCCGGCAAATTGATCATGATTCGAAACCATCGTGGCCATATTGGATGTGACGCTATCGGCCGAAGCGATGCCGGGTGGCGTCGCTCTGAAATAATCGGACACTGCCTGAATTGCGGTCGTGTCCCCGCGTGCTGCCTTGACCACGTTCTCATGGTGGCCAAAGGCGAAGCCGCTGCCGCAAGCATTGGGTGCCGCGAAGCCGGCCGCGTCGGAGGGAGATTCACAAACCATGTAGCGGCGCTCATAGCTTGCCACTAGCGCGCGAACCTCGTTCATGATGAGGTAGTTTTCCTTTTGGTTATCCCAAGCTTTCGGCCCGTTTTCGACCAGATGACCGACCGCATCAAATCTGAATCCATCAATGCCGCGGTTTAGCCAGAACCGCATGTTGTTCATATGAAACGCAAGCACATCGGGCGCACGCAAATTAAAGTCAGGCATCGAGGTATCGAATGCCGCAAAGTACGCACCCGTGCTCGCTGCGTGCCACGGGTCTTTCCCGTAAATATCCCAGCCTTTCGGAACCGTGTTCTCCCACAAATACCAATTGCGATATGTGCTCGTCTTTGACGCCGCCGAACTCACAAACAAGGGGTGAGTCGAGGCGCTGTGGTTGATCACATAATCCATGATGATGCCGATGCCGCGTGCGTGCGCCTGCTTCAGCAACTCATCAAAATCGGCCAGATTGCCATAGTCGGTTTCAATGTTGCGATAGTCCGTCACCGCATAGCCGTGGTCGCGGTCGAGGCTTTGGGTGATCGGCATCAGCCAAATGCCTTTGACGCCGAGGTCTTGCAGATAGTCCAGGCTTTGGGTCACCCCACGCAGATCGCCAATGCCGTCGCCATCGCTGTCTTTAAAACCACGCACAAATATTTCAATAAACGCACCCTTGTGCCAATAGACAGGAAGGCGGCTGCCGGGATCGATGGGCGCAACCGGGCTGGTAATAGCGCGTAAGTCAGGATTCCGCGTTGCGCTATTCAAACGAGAATTGTTGTCACCTGAATGATTCGAATCGATGGACGTTGCGCAAGCGCTAAGTCCACATACCGCGGTAACCGCAAACAATAGGTTGCGCGCTAGTTTGTAGACGACTGACAGCATTAATTTATGCATATTTTTCAACATTAGGTAACAAGAATAGATGTAAGTAAATTACATGTTTTTGCGAGCGATGTCCAATCGAGGAGCAATAGAGTAAAAACTCCTGCCAATAAGCTTTAAATATTTTGTAGTTTTGCTACAATATTGCATGCAAAGCGAGTTGGTCAAAATACCCTGCAAAACACAATTTAAGCTCGGTCATCGTGTCGATGAGCGCCGCGCCGCACAACGCGCGTCATCGATGCTTGCCGCATCCCTACTCGGTCTCGTTATTGCGGTGTTGTTACCCTCTGCGTTTGCGACCCCCGCAGCTGCGTCCACTGCGATCGGTCGGGGGCCAATGCCGACTTCCGCAACTTCTACCTTCGTTTCAAATACGCATCGGCTGGATGATTGCATGGCGCGTGGCGTCGAGACAATTTTGACCGCATCGGCCACCGTGTTTGAGGCCCGCGCTTATTGGCTAAACCGGATGTTCATAAAATGGCCCGGTACCAATCTCGGCAACACGGCGGGCCGCTTCAAACTCTACTATTCGGCAAATGGCCAGCTCATCGCCAGCCGTGGTGCCGCAGTGGTGGGTGCGGACGGTTCAATCGGTCTCGATGCCACGCCCACCCCGATCGCGAACAACAGATCACTCGCCCACGCACCGTCAAATTTCAAATATGTTCCCGATGGTATTGTTCTATCCATTCCCAAACGCTACACAACCGTCATACCTGTTCTTTTGCGCCAGCAGGTTATTCTCGTTGGTGAAGATGCGTCTGGCCGTGTGATGGATTCCACGATGCTGCAAATAGCGGGCGCGTTGGACGATATCTATGCCGAGGCTGGCAATGCCAATGATCTCGGCGTCAAGTTGATTCAACCCGGTGCACCCAGTGGGCGCACTCAATTCAAGCTGTGGGCGCCGACCGCACGCGCGGTCTCGGTATGTATTTACGAGTCAGGCGCGGGCAAGGCAATTGCGCATGAAGCAATGCATGCAGATATCGCGCGGGGAATTTGGTCGCTCAATCGGCCAACTGATCTCTCCGGTAACTACTACAAATATATCGTCGAGGTATTTGTTAACGGCGTCGGGGTGGTGAGGAATTCGGTGACCGATCCGTATTCAATCAGCCTGACCACGGATTCGACGCGCAGCTATATTGCGAACCTGAATACGGCAGATCTGAAGCCTGATGACTGGGGAAAATCGACCGAGGTCAAAAAAATTGTTGCGTCGACCGACATGGTGATTTACGAGTTGCATGTGCGCGACTTTTCGATCAATGACTCAACCGTATCGGCGGCGAAGCGTGGCAAGTATTTAGCGTTTACCGAGACCGGTTCGAATGGGATGAAGCATCTCAAAGCGCTCGCGGACGCCGGGTTGACCGATGTGCACTTGTTGCCTGTTTTTGATTTTTCGTCGGTGCCGGAATCGGGCTGTGTTGCCGCGCCTTTCGCACCTGCAACCGCACCTGACTCTGCCGCGCTTGATCCCGCAGGCGAGGCACCGCAGGCTGCCATCGTGGCGGCGGCGGAAAAAGATTGCTTTAACTGGGGCTATGATCCCTATCATTTCAACGCGCCCGAAGGCAGCTATGCCAGCGACGCCGCAGATGGCGCGCGCCGGATTCTGGAATTTCGACAAATGGTTGCCGCTCTTCATCGGGCTGGTTTGCGGGTCGGGATGGATGTTGTGTATAACCACACCGCCGCATCGGGCCAAAAAGAAAAATCCGTGCTGGATCGGATCGTGCCGGGCTACTATCACCGGCTGAATGAAAAAGGCGCGGTGGAGCAATCCACGTGCTGTGAAAACACCGCAACCGAAAATACGATGATGGGCAAGCTCATGATTGATTCGGTGGTGCTGTGGGCGACGCAATATCAGATCGATTCATTCCGCTTCGACCTCATGGGACATCAGCCGCGCGCGGTCATGCTGGCCCTTCAGCAGCGGGTGAATCGCGCCACGGGTCGTAAAATTCAATTGATTGGTGAAGGCTGGAATTTCGGCGAAGTCGCCGATGGAAAACGGTTTAAACAAGCCTCGCAATTGTCACTAAACGGAAGCGGTATCGGCACATTCAGCGATCGCGCCCGTGATGCGGTGCGCGGCGGTGGCGCGGCAGATACGGGCGACAGTCTGGTTAAAAATCAGGGTTACATCAATGGGCTTTCCTACGATCCCAACGAACTAAACCGCAGCAATGATGGCGCTTCAAAAGAAAAGTCCGCATCCAGCCTGCTTCGTGCGGCAGATATGGTTCGAGTCGGGCTTGCAGGCTCGATTCGCAATTATTTAACGAGCACCGCCGACGATACTGAAAAGCTATTATCTGCGATTAATTACAACGGCCAGCCCTCAGGCTATGTCAGCGAGCCGGGTGAAGTCGTGAACTATGTCGAAAACCACGATAACCAAACGTTGTTTGACATCAACGCTTACCGGCTGCCGCTGTCGACCAGCACGGCTGATCGCGCGCGTGTGCAAATGCTCGGCGCGGCGATCACGGCATTCAGTCAGGGCGTCGCTTATTTTCACGCTGGCATTGATACGCTGCGTTCAAAATCAATGGACGGAAATAGTTTTGATTCGGGCGATTGGTTTAACCGCTTGGATTGGACATACACCGATAATTATTTTGGTGTCAGCGCACCCCCTAAAAAAGATAATGCCGCCCAATATGACCTAATTAAAACCCGATTGGCGAATCCAAGCATCAAACCAGCACCCGCAGATATTGCCTGGACACGCGACATGTTTCGCGACTTGCTTCGCATCCGTTCCAGCAGCACGTTATTCCGTTTAAAGAGTGCGGCCGAGATAAAAAATCGCCTGCGGTTTTACAACACAGGTTCACAGCAGAATCCAGTTGTTATCGTCGGTCATCTTGATGGCCTCGGGCTTGCCGGCAGCAATTATTCTGCGCTCATGTACTTTATTAATGTCGATAAAACCGCACAGACGATTGCATTGCCCGACGAAAAAAACAAGGCCTATGTGCTCCATCCGGTGCATTTGAGTAGCGGCGCAGCAGATAAGCGTCCGGCGACATCTGCACGCTACGAACGCGGTAGCGGAAAATTCACCATACCGCCTAGAACAGCGCTGGTTTATGTTGTTCAGGATCGTGAATGAAAAACTACCTGATCGCGCCTTCGCCCGCAGGCGAAGCGGCTGTGATAATGTTTATGAAGTTCCAACGCGTGGTGTGGAAGCAGTTGAACGTTTTGTAGCACGGCCGGATTGATGTTGCAGACGCGGCCGTGTATCGATGTGGGTAGCAAATAAAAACATAAATCGGAGTGAGGAATTATGCAAACCAACACTAAGACTGTATTCAATAAATTCGCCACCGTTAATGGCTTGTCAGCTACTTCCGCTTCTATCTGTGCGTTCGCCTCCGCGCTTGCCTTTACCGTTGCAACTGCATTCGTGTTCCCTGCGCATGCTGCCACCGTCACGATTGCTTGCGGCACCAATGGTGCTGACTTTGAATTTTGTAAACGCCACACTGGCGAGTGGGCAAAAAAAACCGGCAACACAGTCAAGATTTTTTCCCAGCCCACCAGCACTACCGACAGCCTTGCGCTCTATCGTCAACTATTTGCGGCCAAGTCGCCTGACGTGGATGTGTTGATGGTGGACATCGTGTGGCCGGGCATCATTAAGGATCATTTGCTCGACCTAAAAAAATATTCCAAAGGCGTCGAGAGTCAGCATTTTCCCGCCATTGTCGCGAACAATACGGTCGACGGAAAATTGCTCGGTATGCCGTGGTTTACCGATGCGGGGCTGCTTTACTACCGCAAAGACTTGCTGGATAAGTACGGCTTGAAGGTGCCGGACACATGGGATGATTTAGCCGCGGCTGCCAAGAAAGTGCAGGCTGGCGAACGCGCAAGCGGAGGCGCCGGCGCGGCTGATTTTCAGGGATTTGTATTCCACGCCAAAGCTTACGAAGGGCTGTCGTGCAGCGCATTGGAATGGGTCGCGAGCTTTGATGGCGGATCGATTGTTGACACCAGCGGTAAGGTGACGATCAATAATCAGAGCGCCGCGAAAGCGTTAAACACGGCGGCTTCGTGGATTGGCACTATTTCGCCGAGCGGCGTGCTGAACTATGCGGAGGAAGACACGCGCGGTGTATTCCAAAATGGCAAGGCGTTGTTCATGCGCAATTGGCCCTATGCATGGTCGTTGATGCAAGCACCAGATAGCCCGGTGAAGGGTAAATTTGGCGTGGCGCCGCTTCCCAAAGGGGCGGCTGGGAAACATGCAGCTACCTTGGGTGGTTGGCAATTGGCCGTTTCAAAATATTCCAAGTCACCGGATGCCGCCGCAGATTTAGTTATGTTCATGACCAGTGCAGAAATCGAAAAGGACCGCGCCATCAAAGGTTCATACAATCCCACGCGGCCTGATTTATATAAAGATAAAGACGTGATTGCGGCCAATCCTTTTATGGCTAGTCTGTTGGATGTATTTACCAACGCCGTGGCGCGCCCATCCACTGCGACCGGCATTAAATACCCAGAAGTCAGCCAGGCGTTTTGGGATGCGGCGCATGACGTTCTCTCGAAGAAAATAACTGGCGAGGATGCCGTCAAGAAACTTGAGGGCAGGCTCACTCAAGTCAAGCGCAACAAATGGTGATGTGTGCGGATTAGCTTTTTAGAATTTTAGAAGATCCCCATGAGCAATCCCCACAGCAGCCGCACTCGCACGGCTTGGCTATTTTTAGCGCCCATGATTATTTTAATGATCGTGGTCGCTGCATGGCCGCTCGGCCGCTCGATCTGGTTTAGCTTTACTGAGACCAACATTAACGATTTGTCAGCGAGCCGCTTCGTTGGCCTCGAAAATTATTTCGGTGAGTTTGGATTATTTGCCAATCCTAATTACGTCGATGGATTTTGGAAAAGCGATTGGGGTACCTCAATCCGCAACACGTTTACGTTTGCGTTTTTCTCAGTGGCGCTGGAAACCTTGGCGGGCTTGGGTGTGGCGATGCTGTTGAATCAAGAGTTTCGTGGCCGCGCGTTTGTGCGCACCGCGGTGCTGGTACCGTGGGCGATTCCGACCATTGTTTCGGCCAAGATGTGGGGCTGGATGCTGCACGATCAATTCGGCATCATCAATCAAATGCTCGTAAATG
>JBBRZG010000136.1:0-9812 GCA_038236905.1 Burkholderiales bacterium | reverse complement strand
CGCTGCGGCGAAGGCGACGGTGAAGCCTTCGACACTGATAAACCAGATTACGTTTACGCCCTCCGCTCCTACGGCCACGGGCTGCGCTACGGGACTATGCAGTGGCAACGATGCGCAGGTGGTTGTAAAGGCTGCGTTGAACGGTGTAGTCCTGCGAGGGCGGCAAATTCGGTTCGAAGCGTTTCAGGGGGCTTTCCAACTAGTCACGCCCGGCACGAACGTGCTGGTCAGTTCGCTCATCGCGGTTACCGACGGTAACGGCGACGCGGTAGTGCGCGTTATCGCGGCCGCCGGTGCGCCAACGCAGGTCGCAACACTTGCAGTAAGCGATGTTTCTGGCGGCCAAAGCCGAAAATATAGTTTCAATATCATCCAGCAAGTATCGGGTATAGGTGTACTCACAACTTTGCCGAGTGACACGGTGGTAATTAAAGGGGCGCGCGGCGTATCCAGTACTGCTGGCGGCGCTGGTCAGTGTCCTGCGCTCGCCCAAGTTGATTATTCGGTGTTCGGTGGTACTCCGCCTTACTCCGTTGCATCCTCACGGCCCGATATTGCGGGGGTGGTGCCTGCGGTGGTGCAGAATAGCGGCGGTCGCTTCAGCGTGACGGTCAGAGACTGTGGTCAAGCAGCATTTGTAGTCACTGATACGACCGGTCGCACGATCCAAACCGCTATCATCGATTCTCAGCGCGGCGACAATGCCTCAGTTGCTATTGGATCGACCCTGACTAGTGCCCCGCTATCCGCGTCCCCTAGTTCTTTAAGCGTTGGCTGCAACTCAAGCGCCAGCGTGACACTTGCAGGCGCCACATCCACAGTTACGGCGGGAGGCACATTTGCCGCGGCAATTAATACTTCGCTCCCAAATCCAAGCAATTTCAGCATGGCGCCATCGACGGGAAGCTTGCCGGGCACGCTTACCTTCACACGCACGAATGCAGGAACCGTTCCCACTCAGATATCAATCACTGTGACTGATGGTGCAACTACTGTTCCCATCACCATTTCTACCCAAGCCACCTGCCCTTGACGTCATAAGTCTTAAGTTCGCGAATGTAACATCAACAGAATGTAAAAACACTTGCATCCAAGTGAAAGTTGCGCTTTAATAAAGTGAGGTAACATCCTAATTCTTAAGCAAACTGGGTCCAACCAGTTTTCACCCGCAACATTCTTGGGCTGAATTTCGGCCGCATCAAAGGGGACATCGCCGTGACGACCAAAAATTTCTACAGCAAACCCGTGAGTTGGGTAAAACGAGGCGCAGTAGCGGCCCTCCTCGCCGGCACCGCAGCACTGCTCGGCTCATGCGGCGGCAGCGGCGTCTCCAGCGAGACTGGAGTACAAGTGGGTGCGCTAAGCTTGCTGCCGGGCAGCGGATCGATGTTTGCCGGGGTACCGTTCACGTTCACGATTGCTGGTGGCGTAAAACCGTACACCTTCGTGTCCAGTGAGCCTACGCTGGTTCCTAATCAGAATGTAAGTGGTAATACTTTTACGGTAGTGCCTAATAACCCCGGTGTGGTTGATCCTGTTACCGACCCCAATATCGTACCGTCCCGCAGCATTCGCTTTACTGTTCGCGATAACTCCGGAAGAGAAATATCAACGGGCGACAGCAGTTTTAAAGTGCTTCAAAACTTTATCACCGGCTATAACCTTTCGATCTCGTCGCTTTTTGCGTGCGGCGTAAATTCAACTGGGGCACCGGTAAGCGCTGAAGGTTGTACAGGTACCGAGTCCGCAATCAACCTGCGTCCCACTTTCGCGGGTGTGCTTTACCGTAATCGCCCGTTCCGGTTCTCGATCAATTATGGTGAATTTTTATTTGTGGATAAAAACAGCGCGCCGCCGAACCAGTTGGTGAATTCGCTGACCCTTACTACTAGCGGCTCTAGCGCTCCGGGCGGCACTGAAGGTGGAACCTTGACGGCATTTTTGCGTGTTTCAGACACGGCAAGAACGCAGTACGCCGGTCTTCGTATCACCGATGTGCAAACTGGTATATTCCGCGACGTCGATTTTTTAATTGTCAATCCAACCGTTTTAACGCGGGCAACATTAATTCCGGCAAGCCTTGGGCCGTTGGCCGGTGTTGATACTTCCCGGTGCGGATCTGGCGGCGTGGACGTCAGGATATCTGGAGGGGTTGCCCCTTACACCATTGCTGTCTCGGCCTCATCCAGAGCCATTGTGTCAGTGAATCCGCCGGTAGTGGTAAACACCAATGGCATCTTCACGGTTGGCGTGGCTGCGGCTCCTGCACCCAATAGCTGTTTGAATGAGCCAAACGCGGTTACCGTAACAGATGCGCTTGGACAGGTAACTACTTTCGGAGTTGTGACGGTTCCAGGAACGACTACTGCTGTACAGCCGCTTACCGTGTCGCCAAATGCGGTTTGCCTGCCGGATGCACCTGGCTCATCGGTTTCTATCGCGGTTAACGGCGGAAATGCATTGAAAGTGCTTAACTCCAGCAATACTTTAAAGGCTACTGTTGCCCCAGCCACGAACAGCGGTACCTTTAGCGCGACAATTACCACCGCAGGCATAGCAAACCCACCTGCTGGTGAAGCGGTGCAGATAAATGTGAGTGATGGAGCGGGTACTCTTGCTTCCGTGTTTGTAACGCGCAAGGCAGTCTGTCCATAAAGAAGCAATTATTAAAAAAGGGCGCCTTAGGGTGCCCTTTTTTGTTTGAGCGGTTCTGCGCGGCAAGATAGCTTCTGCGGAGCATTGTTTGGCTCAATTCTTCGACGATGGGGATGTGATTCTTTGACGTATTTCCAGGCTCCTTCTTGAGATTCAACGAATTACTGGCACTTTTTTTGATCAGTGCCACGGCCTGCGCTGTGCTGCTCTACATCGTTTTGCACTCTCCGTTAGCGCGCCGCGTGATGGATCAACCGGGTCGGCTAAACAGCATGCACACCGAGGCGATTCCCCGCGTGGGCGGCGCGGTATTGATGTTGGTGGTGCTGCTGTTGGTGACGTTGAAGGCATTTTTTGGAGATTTCAGCACTAGCCTGATCGCGATCCTAGCTGCGGCGTTTGCGCTGACCTGTATTTCAATGATGGATGATGTGGTTAGCTTGAGCCCTCGCGTGCGCTTAATTGCGCATATGCTGGCGGCGAGCTTTATCAGCCTCTATTTGTGGGTCGACTTCACTCGCCCAACGCCATGGATGCTTTGGGCAGCTGTCGTGGCTTGCATTTTGATCATCACCTGGGCGACCAATCTTTTTAATTTTATGGACGGCGCAGATGGACTGGCGGGCGGGATGGCGCTATTTGGCTTCGGTGCTTATGCGATTGCTGCGGCTCAAGCGGCCTCCGCGTCTACTGACAGCGCCTCGATCGCGAGCCTATCCGCCATTATTGCGGGTGCTGCGTCAGGGTTTCTAGCAGTTAACTTCCCGCCGGCTAAAGTATTTATGGGGGACGCGGGCTCGATCTCACTCGGGTTTCTGGCGGCGACCCTTGGGCTTTATGGTATTTCAGTTGGGATGTGGCCTTGGTGGTTTCCGCTGCTGGTATTTTCGCCATTTGTGGTGGACGCCACGGTGACGCTACTCAAGCGTATCGCGCGGCGGGAAAAAATCTGGGTCGCCCATCGACAGCACTACTATCATCGATTGATTCTTTCGGGATGGAACCATCGGCGCACCGCGCTCTCTTACTACTTGCTTATGGCGGGCTGTGGAGCCTCTGCGCTGATCGCTACAAAAGTACCCGCTGTTACGCCAATGCTTGCTTTGTGGGTGGTAATATACGTAATACTTTTATCCATTTTAGAGTGGCACCTAAAGCCGAAAGTAAAGCCTAAAGTAAAGCCTAAAGCGACGTGATCTCAATGCAATGCGCAGGTAACACGCAGGATGCAGGTAAAGTAAAAAAGCAGCTACAAAATAACAAGAAAATTTAGAACTTATTAAGGTCGATATGACAAGTTTTTCGATCAACGAACGCGCCGTTTTAGCGTTTGTGCATGACGCGGTGATGATTGTCTTCTCGTGGGCCGCCACTGTTTTGCTATTTTGGAATGCTGCGTCGCCGTCTGCCGCGTCTTCCATGACACCCTTCGATATTTCCGCGCTGGGCAATCTCTGGCCACTGCTGGTCGTTGCCGTACCGGTGCAGGCAGTGGTTTCCACTATATTTGGCATGTATCAGGGGCTGTGGCGTTATTCCAGCCTGCCCGACGTGCAACGCATCGTCGCCAGCGTGATCGCAGGCTCAACCGCAGTCGCCCTCACGCTCTGGGTGGGTTCGTGGGGTGGCGAGCTGTCGTTGGCGCATTTTGTAATCCAAGCGCTGTTGCTGGTGGTGTTGATGTCAGGCAGTCGGATCGGTTATCGGTCGTGGGCCGAATGGCGTGTTTATGGCAAGGCCGGTGAGCAAGGGACGCCGGTGGTGGTGCTGGGCGCGGGTGATGGCGCAGTGGGCCTGATTAAAGAGCTTGCCCGCAGCACTGATTGGCACGTGGTCGGACTGATGGACGATGACCCCAACAAGCGCCATCGTTTGCTTCACGGCGCGCGGGTCTTGGGTGCGATTGATGAATTGCCGCGCGTTGCGCGCACGCTGAAAGTGAAGCACGCGATTATCGCCATGCCATCCGTCAGCTATCCGGTGCGCCGCCGTATTGTGGAAATTTGCAACAAGGCGCGGGTATCGGTGTTGACCGTCCCAAAATTCAACGGCATCACCATGAGCGTGGGTGCCAACGGCAAAGTCCAGCCCCCGAAAATTCGCCGTGTGGCGGTGGAAGATCTGATGAAGCGCGAGCCCATCGTGCTAGATGATGCGGGTTTGCATGATTTGATTACCGGTAAGGTCATCATGGTCACCGGAGGTGGCGGCTCAATCGGCTCTGAGCTGTGCCGTCAAATTGCGAGTTTTCAACCGTCGCTATTGGTGCTGTTCGAGCAAAGTGAATTCGCGCTTTATAAAATCGAGCAGTCGCTGCGTGATGAATTTGAAAATCTGCCGATTGCTTCCGTGATCGGCGACATTAAAAACGCCAAGCGCGTTGCGCAGGCCATGCATCAATACGCGCCATCACTGGTTTTCCACGCAGCGGCCTATAAGCACGTGCCGCTAATGGAAGAAACTAATGCTTGGGAGGCAGTACAGAACAACGTGCTTGGCACATTGATCGTGGCGCAAGCAGCGATTGAATTCGGCGTGAAAAAATTTGTTTTTATATCGACCGATAAAGCGGTAAATCCCACCAACGTGATGGGCGCGACCAAGCGGTTATCGGAAATGGTTTGCCAGGCGCTGCAGCAGACCGGCGGAACTCGGTTTGAGATGGTGCGCTTTGGCAATGTGTTGGGCAGTGCAGGCAGCGTGATTCCGCGCTTTCAGGAGCAAATTGACAACGGTGGCCCGGTGACCGTGACGCATCCCGATATGGTGCGATATTTCATGTCGATCCCGGAAGCAGCACAGCTGGTGCTACAGGCGGGGACGATGGGTTTGGGCGGCGAAGTATTTTTGCTCGACATGGGCGAGCCGGTCAAAATCGTCGATTTGGCGCACGACATGATCCGTCTCTCTGAACAAACCGACCACGACATCAAAGTGATTTACACCGGTCTTAGGCCCGGCGAAAAATTGTTTGAAGAATTGCTCGCGGACGATGAACATACGCGGCCGACACCGCATCCCAAATTGCGTATCGCTAAGGCGCGCGAAGTCGACGCGGGCTTCATTGAAAGCGTCACCGCTTGGCTGCAGCAGGATCGCATGCCTGAAGACTCAGATGTGCGCCGCGACTTGAAGCGCTGGGTGCCGGAATATGTCGCGCAAGTACGTCCACGATTGAAATCAGTGCCTACTTCAGGCAACACCACAGCCGCCACAGAAAAGAAGTCGGCGTAACTTTCTTCAACTCGCCTTAACTTTCTTCAACTCGCCTTAACTTTCCGCCGAAGGCAATTTGTCGGTGAATACGTGTTGATAGCTGGTGTAGCTTGTGATCATGAATATCGGCAGAACCACGATGAATCCCACGCCAGCCGACAGGCCGCACAACAACATCAGCGCCATCATTAGTACGCCGAAAAAAATCATCGGCATGATATTGCTGATGAACGCAAAGAAACTCCAGCGTAACGCGTGAGTGGGCGGCATTTTATGAAATGCCAATAAGGGCGGGGCAAACCAGAAAATACCCATGATCAGGCTGGCAAGCACGGTGCTGACGGTCAGCAAAATTCCCTTGCCCTCCAGCGAGGCGCGCAGCGTGTTCGAAGCCGCCTCCAGATCCGGGTTGGTGCCAAACTCTGGCCGGAAGCCTAGTGCAGACATTGAAATGGCCAGTGTTGCTTCCAGCAGTAATACCAGCCCGCCAATCGCAATCAGGCCGCGAGCGTTGGTCCGTAACGCCGCAAACAAGTGCGCCGGCGTTACCCGATTCCCCGCAATCTGATCGCGACAAGCCAGCATAAATCCGGCGAAAAAAGCCGGCTGAAGAATTTTAGAAATCGGCCCCCCGATAAACGGCACCAGCACCACCAACGACAGCGACACGACCAGCCATGTCATCATCAGCACGATCCACTGCAATGGCTGCGCGCGGAAAATTGAAAATGCCTCTTTAATCCAGAGCCCACCGTTAGAGATTGAAACGTCGTTTACGCGCATTAGAAGTATTCTTCAGGAAAAATTATTCAGGCTGCATGATCGAGCTGGTTTAAGTTGAGCCAGCCCTGTTAGATCAACGCAACGGTTACGCGACTTGCAACATCAGTGCGCGGTTTTCGTGCTGATGTTCAATATGAAAATTCAACAATCGTTCAGAAAACGGATGATCTTTTGGATGGGTTACTTCTGAATCGCGCGGGAAGTAGTGGTAACCCAGCCGACCCAGCCATGAGCGCATCGCCGCCGCCCGCAATACCTGCGGCCATGCCTCGCGCTCACCGGCGGTGAATGAACGCACGCTGGCGTAACCTTTGAGTAGAGCGACTGCATTGCCCTCATTGAAATCTGCTTCCGGGTAGGCTGAAAAATTAAGACACCAATCATTCGCCGTAATCGCCACATCCAATAGCAGTTGCTCTTCGCAGGCAAAATAAAAATCGATCATCTGTGGAATGTGTGAATCGAGATGCTCATCCCACAAAATATTATCGCGAAATAAATCGCCGTGAATAACGCCACGCGGCAATTCAAGATCATCGAAGCCGGCATGAAACGAAAGCTCACTTTCAAGCAGGCTCCGCTCACGCGGCAGCAGCAGCGGTGCCAAGTCGTTGGTATAGCTGCGCCACCATGAAAGTCCGCGCCAGTTGGGCATCTTGAGGGCAAAATGGCTTGCGGCCTCGTGCATACGGGCTAGCGCGATCCCCACCGCATGGCAATCCGAGGGCGTCGGATGTGCAATATCGCCACCGTTCAAACGCGTCACCAGTGCTGCAGGTTTGTCTTTTAGCGTGCGAATGACTTCACCGGTTTTGATGGCCAATGGCGCGGCGCAAGGTACACCATGTCCGTGCAAATGCGACATCAACCCCATATAAAAATCGAGGTCTTGGCGCGGAATTTTTTCAAATATCGTCAGCACATAGCGACCGCGCGTGGTCGTGACAAAAAAATTCGAATTCTCGACGCCTGCCGCAATATTCTGAAAATCAATAATGTCACCAATGCCATAAGGCAGGATGAATACACGGGCTTCGTCAACCGTAACCGGGGTAAAAACACTCATGGCAGAGATGCGCCTTCCGCGCAAAAATTATCTACCATTCCAATATTGTCCACATCGCCGTCGCGCCCTTGGTCTCCGGCCCATCAGCCCGAACAAAATTTCCGTCGCCTTTGAGGTCAACCAGAATGTATGAGGGACCCGCCGCAGGCGTCACGCGCGTTTTCGTATGTTTACCGCGTAGGCGATATTCCTCAAAAGTCACGCCATCTTTTTTAAAGACCGTCACCTTTACGTCTTCAGGAAGCGCGTCTTTTTTCGCCGGTGCGGCGACCGTATCCACCACCTCCAAATTATTCGGTTTCACGCGCGGCGGTGAGGGTTGCGCCAGTGCTGCGGTCACGGACATCGACAACAATAAAAAAGTAATTTTTCGCATGATGATTCCTTTTTTGAGAACAGATACAACTTAGAGCGTCATTTCCAGCGCGCGTTCATGCGCGTTTGGCGTAATGCTGCGGTTCGCATAATATTCAAACAGCTTATCGACCACCACTTGTGGGTCATCGGTGACGACGAACAAATCCAAATCTTTCGCGCTGATCACGCCCGCCGGTAGCAGGGTATTTTTAATCCAGTCCAACAATCCCGTCCAAAACGTCGTGCCGACTAGAATCACCGGAAAGCGGCGAATTTTGCCGGTTTGTATCAACGTCATCGCCTCGAATAATTCATCGAGCGTGCCAAACCCGCCCGGCATTACCACATAGGCGGCTGCGTGCTTGACGAACATCGTTTTGCGGGTGAAAAAATGTTGGAACAGAATCGACACATCTTGATAACCATTGCCACCCTGCTCAAACGGCAACACGATATTCAGGCCGACGCTAGGGCTTTTTCCCGCCAATGCACCCTTGTTGGCCGCTTCCATAATGCCGGGGCCGCCGCCTGACAGCACCGCAAAACCCGCGTCCGATAATTTGCGCGCAATGGTTTCGGTCAGTGCGTAATAGGGATTGTCTTCTTTCAGCCGTGCGCTGCCGAAAATCGCAACTGCCGGTGAAACATTGCCCAGCTTCTCAGAGGCTGAAACCATTTCAGCGATAATATTAAACATCCACCACGACTCGCGCGCAGCGGTAAGTGACTGATGTTTCAAATCGGGATCTTCGCGTTTGGGAATCTTCATCGCCGGCGTCTTAACTTTTTGTTCCAAAATAAATTTCTCCAATGAATCCATCCAGCGATCTTACGATTGTCAGCGCAGTGAACGAGACGAAGCATCTTTTGCTCGTTGATATTTCCAGCTATTTTTACCGCGCGTTCCACGCCATGCCGGATTTACGCAGCCCGGCGGGCGAGCCGACAGGTGCGATTTACGGCGTCGCCAATATGCTGAAGCGACTGCGCGATGAGCACCCTCACGATTATAGCGCCTGCGTGTTTGACCCCAAAGGCAAGACATTCCGCGACGAAATCTATGCGGACTACAAGGCGACCCGCTCATCGATGCCCGAAGATCTTGCCGCCCAATTGCCTGCGCTGCGTGAAACCATCGAAGCGCTTGGCTGGCCGTGTGTGGTGGTGGATGGCGTGGAGGCGGATGATGTGATCGGCACGCTCGCCTGCCACGCCACCGCGCGAGGGGTGAAAACGATGGTGTCCACGGGCGACAAAGATTTGGCGCAACTGGTGAACGAGCAAGTCACGCTGGTCAACACCATGTCCAACGAGCGGCTCGATATTGAAGGCGTGAAAACGAAATTCGGCGTGCCGCCGGATCGCATCATCGATTATCTGGCGTTGATGGGTGATACGGTAGACAACGTGCCCGGTGTCGAAAAAGTTGGCCCAAAAACGGCCGCAAAGTGGATAGCGGAATACGGCTCGCTCGACGGCGTGATGTCTAATGCCGCCAATATTAAAGGCGTAGTCGGCGAGAATTTACGCAAAGCGCTCGACTGGTTGCCGACCGGCCGCACCTTGGTTACGGTGAAGTGCGATGTGCCGCTGGCGATTGAATTTGACGAGCTCGGCTACAAACCTGCCGATGTTGACAAGCTAGATGCGCTGTTCGAGAAGTTTGGATTTAAGGGCATGCGTGCGGCGCTGGGCAAGGCAACTAAGAGCGAAACAATCGCTGAGAATTCAGTTT
>JBBRZG010000135.1:0-9879 GCA_038236905.1 Burkholderiales bacterium | reverse complement strand
CGATGAAACAATAGCGGCCTTCCAGCGCGAGCGAGCGCAGGTTTTTTTCGATATAGCTGCCGCCCACCATGTCCAGAATCACGTCCACGCCTTTCTTCTGCGTCGTCGCGGCAATCTCGGCCATCCAGTCGTCCGTTTTGTAATTGAAAACATGATCGGCACCGATCGATTTGCAGAACGCTGATTTCTCGGCATTGCCGACCGTCGTAAAAACTTCCGCGCCAAACGCTTTCGCGAGCTGAATGGCGGTGAGTCCGATGCCACTCGATCCGCCGTGCACCAAAAATTTTTCGCCCGCTTTTAATTTGCAGGTTTCAAATACATTTACCCATACGGTGAAAAAATTCTCCGGCACACCCGCCGCCTGCAACATTGAAAACTCCGCGGGGATGGGCAAACAATGCGCAGCCGGGGCAGCACAATATTCGGCATAGCCACCGCCCGGCGTTAGCGCGCATACGGCGTTGCCGGGTTTCCAGTGCGTCACGTTGGCACCGACAGCCACAATTTCGCCCGATACCTCCAATCCCATAATCGGTGAAGCCGTCGGTGGCGGTGCATAGCTGCCCGCACGTTGCAACAGATCCGGGCGATTTACGCCCGCATAAGCAACCCGAATCAGCACGTCGTCCGGTGCCACATTGGGTAGTGGGCAATGGGCAATGTGCATGAGGTCAGCGGCACCTGCGCCGGTCACGGCAACGTGGCGCATCATGGCGGGAAGTTTTGACAGAACAGACATTTAATTCCTTTGTTTAATACTTTGTATGTGACTTCGCATATCACTTCGGGTACCACTCAGCTATGCTGTGAAGCATCAAGGCCAAGTTATAAAATTATAGGCTCCACACAACATCATTTTCACTTCCTTTTTTGATTGCCCGCCATGTCCAAAGATTCCGATTCAGCCGACGTCCAAACCATTCGCCCCATCATCGGTAACGGCAAGATAAAATTTGCCGAGATCGACACAAAATCGACCTGCGGTTTCGATGGCGATAAAGCGGCTGCGTTGGCGATTATTGATGAAATTGCCCTGCGGCTGGATACGCTGCAAACCTTGCTTTATGCGGAGCGCAAACACAAAATCATCATCGTGCTGCAGGCAATGGATACGGGCGGGAAAGATGGCGTGATTCGCAAAGTGTTTTCACGGACCAACCCGCAGGGCGTGCGCATTGCCTGTTTCAAAGCGCCGACGCCGGTAGAGCTCGCCCATGATTATTTGTGGCGGGTGCATAGCCAGACACCGGAAAAAGGCGAGATTGCGGTGTTCAACCGCAGCCACTACGAGGATGTGCTGATCACCCGCGTCCGCAATTTGATTGATGACGCAACAGCCAAACGCCGCTTTCGCCAGATCAATGATTTCGAGGCCATGCTCACCGAAGAAGGTGTCACGGTGATTAAATTCTTTTTGCACATATCAAAAGATGAGCAAAAGCAACGCCTGCAAGCGCGGCTGGATGACCCTACAAAAATGTGGAAATTCAACCTTGGCGATTTGACGGAACGTGAGAAGTGGGATGACTATCAGCGCGTCTACGAGGACGCCATAAACGCCACCTCATCACCGCACGCGCCTTGGTATGTGGTGCCTGCTGATCGCAACTGGGTGCGCGACTTATACGTGTCGTCGGTGTTGGTCAAGGCGCTCGAAGATTTGAAAATGTCATATCCGAAACCTGCAGAGGGGTTGGATAAGTTGAAGATTGTTTAGCCATTTCGGCGCTTGAAATTGGCGCACCGCGCCATCTTGCTTGATTTGCTCCCAAGCCCGCCAAAGCCCATCTAAGCCCTTGTGTTAAAATAACAAATTACGAAATCAGCGATGAAAATTGACGGTGTTCACTGTCAATTCCAAGGAAAAGACTCATGCCAATTTATGCCTACAAATGTTCCGCTTGCGGACATACCAAAGACGCACTTCAAAAAATGTCGGATGCGCGGCTCACCGTCTGCCCTGCTTGCGGTCAGGCCACGTTTTCAAAACAAGTAACTGCTGCCGGTTTTCAACTCAAGGGTGGCGGCTGGTACGTGACCGATTTTAAGGGCGGAACTCAACCCGCATCTGCCGCCAAAACAGATGCCGATGCGAAGGCAGCCCCCGCGCCTGCCGCCGCGGACAGCGTCTCTGCAAAGCCCGAAACCAAGAGTGACTCTGCAAGTGCGTCTCCAGCCGTTTCTGCCCCGGCAGCCACGCCAGTAGCGGCGACACCTGCTGTTACCACCAAGCCAAGCCCCGCAGCCACTACATAATCCAAAAACGAAAAAGCTTTATGCGCAAATATCTTCTCGCCGGTGTATTAGTTTGGGTGCCGGTCGTCATTACCGTTTGGGTGCTGAATCTATTGGTCGGAACGATGGATCAAACCCTGCTGCTGGTGCCGCAGCAGTATCGGCCCGAGGCGCTGTTCGGTTTCCGTATTTGGGGGCTGGGTACGATTCTCACGCTGGTGATTGTTTTTCTCACGGGCGTGCTGGCTGCGAATTTTTTTGGCAGGCGTTTGCTTGGTTTTGGCGATACGATTTTGCAACGCATCCCAATCGTCAATTCTATTTACGGCGGCGTAAAGCAAATTTCTGACACGCTGTTTTCATCCGACGGAAAAGCCTTCCGCAAAGCGGTGCTGGTGCGTTACCCACAACACGATACTTGGACGGTGGCGCTGCTTACCGGCGAGCCTGAGCACGAAGTAACTGATCATCTCGGCTTTGAAAATTATTCTGTATTCGTGCCGACGACGCCGAACATCACCGCCGGATTTTTTCTGATCGTGCCAAAAAAAGATGTGATTGAATTGGACATGAGCGTTGATCAGGCGCTGAAATACATTATCTCGATGGGCGTGGCCGAGCCGGCCCGTGTGGTCAAATTTATTCCCAATCCACATCACACCAACGGGGCCGAGTTAAAACAAGCCGGCACCGACCCCAATCGGTAGCCGTCGCGGGACACCGTGGCGGCACCTTGAGGCTCAAACTGGCGTGATTTTTTGGTCTGCGTGCGCAGATTAAATTTCAGTAACGTCCCCCGCTAGAGCTGCGTGTTTGACATGCAGTCAGCCACCCAAATTTTTAGGATTTCATCATGAGAACCAATTACTGCGGCTTGATCGACTCAAGCTATCTCGGCCAAACCATCACTGTTTTCGGTTGGGCACATCGACGTCGTGACCATGGCGGCGTCATCTTTATCGACTTGCGCGACCGCGAAGGCCTGCTGCAAATCGTGATCGACCCCGACACACCGGAAACCTTCGCCACCGCCGACAAATCACGCAATGAATTTGTGCTGAAAGTAACGGGCTTGGTGCGCCCGCGCCCGGATGGCACCGTGAATAAGAATTTGAAATCCGGCGAAATCGAAGTGCTCGCCAAAGATATCGAAGTCTTGAATACCTCGCTGACGCCGCCGTTCATGATTGATGATGAAAATATCAACGAAGAAACGCGGCTCAAATATCGCTATCTCGATCTGCGTCGTCCGCAAATGCAGGCCAATCTGCGGCTACGCCACCGCGTCGCCAGTGCCGCGCGGCGCTATCTGGATGACCTCGGTTTTGTCGACATTGAAACCCCGTTCCTTTACAAATCCACCCCCGAAGGTGCGCGCGAATTTTTGGTGCCATCGCGGATTCACGATGGTCATTTCTACGCGCTGCCGCAATCGCCGCAATTGTTCAAGCAACTGTTGATGGTGGCCGGTTTTGATCGCTATTATCAAATCGTCAAATGCTTCCGCGACGAGGATTTGCGCGCGGATCGTCAGCCTGAATTTACCCAGATTGATATCGAAACTTCGTTCCTGAACGAGCGTGAAATTCAGGACATCATGGAAGGCTTGATAAAAAAAATGTGGAAAGCCGGACTAGATATCGACCTGCCCGATTTTCCGCGCATGGTCTACGCCGAAGCGATGGCGCGATTCGGCTCGGATAAGCCTGATCTGCGCGTGACGCTCGAATTAACCGAGCTGACGGATGTCATGAAAACAAGTGACTTCAAAGTTTTCCGCGCCGCGGCGGATATGAAAAACGGTCGCGTCGCCGCGATCTGCGTGCCCGGCGGGAATGAAAAATTCTCGCGTAAAGAGATTGATGACCTCACCACCTTCGTCGCGATTTACGGCGCGAAAGGGTTGGCGTACATAAAATGCAACGACGTTGCGAAACTCAGCGAAGAAGGTCTGCAATCGCCGATCATCAAATTCCTGAACGCCGAAACACTAGGCAAAATTATCGAGCGCTGTAATGCAAAAAATGGTGACCTGATTTTCTTCTGCGCCGACAAAGCCAAAGTGGTAAACGATTCGTTAGGCGCGCTGCGCAATAAAATTGGTCACGAAAAAGGCTTTGCCGAAAAGGGCTACAAACCCCTGTGGGTGGTCGATTTCCCCGCGTTCGAATTCGACGAAGAAAACAATCGTTACGTCTCCGCGCATCATCCCTTTACTGCGCCAAAAGACGAGCACCTGCAATACCTCGACAGCGATCCCTCGAAGGTCTTGGCAAAGGCCTACGACGTCGCCATGAACGGCTGGGAAATTGGCGGCGGCTCGGTGCGTATCCATTCGCCCGAGTTGCAGGCCAAACAATTCGCCACCCTCGGCATTAGCGAAGAAGATCAGCGCGCCAAATTCGGCTTCCTGCTCGATGCGCTGCAATACGGCGCGCCGCCGATGGGCGGCGTTGCGTTCGGCCTAGACCGCATCGTCACTCTCATGTGCGAAAAGTGGGATTCTATTCGTGACGTAATCGCATTCCCGAAAACCCAGCGCGGGCAGGATTTGATGATCGACACGCCGTCCGTGGTGCCGGATAAGCAACTGCGGGATTTGCATATCAAGCTGCGGAGTGTGGCGGCGGCGGTAAAGGCAGAGTAGATTTGCGCGGCATCGTCATCGGAAATATTTGGCAGTAGGTTGGGTAAACGGTATCACGCATGTTGGACTTGATCCACTGGGCCGCCTTGTGAAGGCAGGCCCAATCTTATGTGGCGCGTGCGAATCCTCATTTAGCCAGCCACGTTTTTGTCAGCGAAAACTAGACTCAACGTACACGCGTTGAATCGCTGCAGCCGCAGCCTTTTAAAGCCGAACAAACCTTCGTTTGATTTTCTTTGCAGTCAGCTACGTCCTTAAACTCAACACGTTCGGGCTCTGACTTGAACGCCCCCGCTATTTTTTTGAGTATCAAGTAATCAATTTCTGTGCCGGCCTGCATGGGTGAGTTTGAACCTGCGATTGATTTTTTTTGTATTAGCGCGCGGGTGTTTGGATCAGTTTCGCCCGCATCCACCGTTTGCCAATTTGATTTTCGTTCGGCCTGGTAACCGATCGCGCTACAGCCGGTGAGACACATTGAAAAAATCAATCCCGCAATGTAAAAACGCTTAAACATCTTCTTTCCCCATTGTGAAATAAGCAGGCACCATTTATAGCAACTACTAGGAGCAGAGTGAAAATTTGAAAACATAATTTAGTCGAAATTATACGTTTTGAACTGGCTTACACTGAGAGTTTCCTACGTGAGGATTTCGCGCATAAATTTTTCAAACAGTCCGGCTATATTTAGACCACGAATTGAGCCGGCGTCAGTATTCCAGGGGCTGACGGCAGGCCAGCCAACGATAGTAAGCATATTGGATATAGATGTTGCGCCCTAGTGAGCCCCCAGATTTACCTACCATGCTCTTGCGCCTCCCTCGCGCACGTTATTAACAGCTAAAAAGAGTACAAGCTAATGAAAAACATTCAAGTTATCGACGGTGCGGATAATGCGGTTTTCGACATCTTTGCCGCGAGCGAGGAAGAATTTGGCCTCATCTTTCCACGTGGCGAGGATATTGCGTTCATCGAGGAAGTCATGGCTCGCGGGCCGAAGCAGACGCTTGACAAAGCGTTCGTTCAAATCTGGAAACGAAGGGTGCCAAAGCTCAACGCGATGGGAATACACGGCGTCTTGTTTTACGAGTTGGCGCACAAAATGAAGTATTACCCGACACGAAAAGATGAGGAGGCCGTTAATCCAGACGGCAGTCGATTGAGATAACGCTTGTACACATTGAGTCAGGAGTGGCGCAAGGAGCGTTTCGTATTCTGGCTTCTGCCTTCTGCCGTCATCATTTTAGGGGCCACTACAAAGGCGAGGTTTGCAACAATTTCCCGCCAAACGGCCCTTTAGTCAGGGCTTTTCATTTTCAAAAGATTCGAGTTTATGTAGAAATTCTTTGGCTGCTTGCATATCGCGCCCCGCGATTCCGTCGATAAGCTTTTGAAACCAACTTGCGTTTTGTAAGCGCGGGCTAATACCCTGTGCAAGCCAGATAAAAATCGGGATGAGAGCTACACCGACGGCGATATTTACGATCATGAAATAGTTCAGCCAGTCCGATTGCGCGTAAAGGTTGACACCGAGTATGCCCTTGAAAAATACAACGATAAACGGCACCCACCAAATAACCTGACCGACAAGGAATGCCCATTTGAACGCCATAACGCGATGCATTCTAAGCGTCGCAATTTCGCGCTGCAACGCGACTACCGGCTGGCTGAAGTCGACAGCTTGGAGCGAAGCGCGTTGGCGGAGGCTGATGATGGGCATCACCGTCACCCAAATTTGCAGTAACAAACCGGGGATGAAGAATTTCCAATCCAAGAAATGTTGCGCATTAAAAACGCCAAACAAAATCACGCACGGTATCCACGCCACTAATTCCAGCGCACTGGCAAAGCCGATCTTTTTTATCTCGACCAATTTTTTGTCGATTAACGTCTGCCGCAACAATTGATTGTTGAGTTGAATCGCTGCGTCCAGCTTCTGGTCGCGATCGCGCCATTCACGTCTGATTTCGGCGAATAGGTTATCAGCCGAATCAAGGCTCAAATCATGCTTCATGGGTTTGCTCCGTTGGTGGTTTGATTTGTCCTGCGACAGCGAATTGTGCCGTCAGCTTTTGTTTAATTCGCGTCATGCGGGTCGAGACGTTAGAGGCGCTGATGCCCACAACATCAGCAATTTCCGCTGCGTCGTAGCCATCGAGAAAAAGCAAAACGAGCGCGCGATTTAATTCGTCCATGCCGTCAATCAGTGTCATTAGTGCGCGCATGTTGTCGCTGGCGGTATCGTCTAGCGCATCGGCCGCGGCGATGTTGAGGCCAAACTCTTCCAGCGGTACCGTGTCGCGTATCTGCCGGGTCTGGCTGCGATATTGTGTGATGGCCACGTTCATCGCGATCCGATACATCCACGTTGAAAATTTCACGCCAGCCTGATCGTCATAACGCGCAAATGATCGCCAAAGCTGGATCACCATTTCCTGGATCAGGTCACTTCGATCATCGCTATTGCGGCAATAAGTGTAAGCCACCTTGTAGAGAATGGTTTTATGCGGCGCTAACGCCCGTAGAAACGCGTCATCGCTGATGGTTGTGTCGCTCATCGCATGCGCCATATTAAGATCATGAACCATGTTACCGCCCACGTGGGCGCGAATGTGAGGCGAAAAGTGTTCCAACAAAAGACATGGCAAACTCCAAACAAGAAATGATTTAACTTGTTATTCGCTAGCGCCTCTTAAAAAATCACACGTCGTGAAAAATATTTATTCAGGCTGCCAACCCGTTTATTGACGAGCCGTTTGGAGCAATATTGGCCGAAAGAGCGCGCTGGGCCATGTATTCACCCTCCGGCGCGCCATAATCGTTTTGATCATTAATTAGGGTGAATCCTTGTTGAACATCCGAAAACAATTAAGCCTCTATGTTCCTGGCGATACCGCGATCGATATTGAAGCTGTTCGAAATATTGTCGATCCGATCCAAAGCAATTTAATCCCTGCCCACGTCACGTTGTGCAGAGAGGATGAACTGCATGAGCTGGCGAGTATAAAAGCGAGGCTTGCGCAAATTCCGCTTTCACCTATCAAGCTGCGCTTTGGCAAGGCGGAAGTTTTTTCGGGTCATGGCTTGCTGTTGAAATGCCTGAAGGGCGAGAATGATTTTCGTTTGCTGCGTGAATATTTATTGGCGTCGAAAAATATCCGGAATCAGTCGCCACACATCACGCTGGCACATCCGCGAAACCCACAGTCAGTTGGCAATTCTTTGAACAATACATTTCAGTTGCCGGACTCAATCGAGATCACTTTCCCCACGGTTTATCTGATTGAGCAAAGCGGTAATTCGCCGTGGCGGGTGCTGGAAACATATTCGTTGTCGCGTGATTCGGAATGATAACGCCCGTCGGTTGCTAGCTTTGAGGTGCAATACAGGCGCGGCGTTTCGAGCATTTATGTCTGGTGATGCCTGCTAATGCTGGAGTTCGCGTTTTTTATCGCGCGACAAATCGCCACCCCGTATAATTCGCGCATTCCAATTTTTGAAAGCACGTATGAGCACATCCCCGATCTCACTTATCGTTCACGGCGGCGCGGGTAGCTGGCGTCCCGGCTCTGAATCGGAGGCGGTGGCGAGTATGTCGGCCGCAGTGTTGGTAGGCCGCAAAATCCTGGAGTCTGGTGGCTCGGCGTTGGACGCGGCGATTGCATCGGCCGTCGCGCTGGAAGACAACCCGATCTTCAATGCGGGTACCGGCGCAGTGCTTAACCTCGATGGTTTTGTAGAGATGGATGCGTGCGTGATGGTCTCACCGGGCGGCGAATTCAAGACCACGCGGATTGGGGCGGTTACCGGTTTGCAGCGCGTTAAAAATCCGATCATCGTCTCAAAACAAGTGATGGAAGAAACCGATCACGTCATGCTCACCGGAGATGGTGCACAGCGTTTTGCGAGGGTGATGGGGCACGCGGATTACGATCCGATTACAGCAGATCGCCGTGCCGATTGGCAGGACAAACGTTCAAAGTTGGAATCCGAACCCGACACAAGCTCGCGTCAATTCAAACTCCGCAGCTTTTTAAAGACCCATCCAGAATTTGCGGGCGGCACGATCGGCGTGGTCGCGCGCGATGCGCAGGGCGTGATTTGTGCCGCGACGTCGACCGGCGGCTACACCATGAAATTGCCCGGCCGCGTTGGCGATACGCCGCTGCCCGGGTGCGGCACCTATGCCTCCACCTTCGCTGGGGCGAGTGCGACCGGCACGGGCGAGTATGTGATCCGTTCTCTATCGTGCCGGCAAATTTCGGACAACGTGGAGCGCGGCATGTCAATTGCTGAAGCGGTAGACGCGATGCTCGATCAGTTGGGTCGCGACTTTGACGCGGATGTTGGCTTCATCGCGATTGACGCGAATGGCATACCGTATGGCAATCACCGCACCCGCGATATGCCACATGCTTATTTCAGTGGCGCGTCTGAAATTGTGGCGAAAATGCGCGTTGAAAAATGACCGTGTTGTTGCAAACCAAGCGGCTGCGTTTGCGGCGTTTTACTTGGGATGATGTCGATAACGTGCTGCTGATTTCAGGCGACCCCGACGTAATGCGCTACATCGGCGATGGCGCAACCGATGATCGCGAAGGGGCCAACAATCGATTGGCGCGGTTCATGAGCCATTACGAAAAATTTCCGGGGCTGGGATACTGGGTTGCGGAAAAACTTTCGACGCATGAATTCATCGGCTGGTTTGCGCTGAAATATATTCCCAAGACCGTTGAAGTGGAAGTGGGTTATCTGCTGCAGAAATCAGCATGGGGCCACGGCTTCGCGACTGAAGGCGCGGCGGCACTTGTGGACTACGGATTTGATGAAATTGGATTGGATCGCATCGTCGCGGTCACTCATCTTGAAAACACCGCATCGCAACACGTAATCAAGAAAATTGGGCTACGCGATTGCGGCATCGGCCATTACTACGATCACGACGTGGCTTATTTCGCGGCTGAACGCCAAGGGTTCGTCAAACCCAATGCCTG
>JBBRZG010000134.1:0-9920 GCA_038236905.1 Burkholderiales bacterium | reverse complement strand
GTAAAGCCGACGGCGCGCCAGCCGAGCCGCCCATAAAAGCAGCCTTGGCGATACCCAACGCATCGAGCAGGCAGACATAAGCGTCAGCTTGCGCGGCTGCTGACGCATCGGTTGGCATGGGCGTGCGCAGATAGCCGAAGCGCGACATCGCGATCACGTGTATGCCACGCGAGGCGAGTCCCGCCGCGAACGCCATGCCTTGGTCGTGCCCACCGCCGCTGCCGTGCACGGCCAGCAGCGGTACACCAGCACCGGCCTCCTGATATTCAATCGAACCGCAAGGCGTTGTGACCACCACGCTCCCCTGTAATGCGTGAGCTCGCGCCCGCTGCATGTCGTGGTCGAAGCGCCACCAGATCAAGATTGCTATCGCCAGACTCAGCATGAAAACAATCCAGATTGCAGTGCGACGACTTGCCCTCATGGTCGCGGCGTATTCGCAGTAACTTTCGGCGCAGAAGATCCGGGTAATTTCACCGGCGTCAACAACCGCGCATCTGCAAGCCGCTTGCGGTCTGCTGCCAGCGAAGCAAGATTTTCGATCGCGCGCTTGCGCAGGATCGCCTCAACATGGCGAATCGCGAAAATGTGCAAAAATTTTGTGACATGCGCACCCACCAGCAACTCAGCATGCGCGTGTTCGTAGAGCTTGCTGACATCTTCTATCGGCAACTGAAATTCCGCGGCCAGCCGCGCGACGATTCGCCGCTGATCGGGTTGTTTATTTTTCGATAGGGGCATTGAATGGTCTGCGACGGGACTTCGAGGGAGCAGCGTTAACCTAAAGGCTAGCGTTTCCTAGCAGGCCTTACCGTGCGCTAGCACACATAAGCGTGCGGCCCCCGCAGACGAATTCGGTGGCGTGGCCGAAGTCGCGAGTGGCACCCTCACGGCGCGAACTCGTAGCTCAGCGAAGTGAGGTCGCCTACAAAATAGGGTTTGCCTCCCTTGCTAGCGCCGCCCCGGGTCGGCACCATCATTGCTTGGCGTAGTTGATAGTTTGAGACCTCGCAGTCCCACGGCAACATAACCATGTCCTTGCCCACGCCTGAGCCGCGCGCGTTGGCATGTACCGATGTGATTAACCCGGCATCGTCGAATCTGAACAGCAAGGTCAAACCAATCGTGTCGTCCACCAGCGTGGCATTGGCTGAATTATCATCCACTGCCGCCCAGCTCACGCCCTGGCTGGGCAGCAGCGCGGTGGGGTACCACGCCATCTCGGCGAAGTAGCGCATCAACTCACCACGCGCGATTTCGCCGCTGCCCTGCACCTGAGCCAACGTGAACAGGCCGAACACCGCCGCGTGCAGCGTGCCTATGCCTGCAATGTAGCTGTCATGTACGCTCGCGAACAAACCCGGAAACATCGACACGCTGCCGTTCCATAGAAAGCCCGGGCGGTGGACGACAGCCCGCTGCGTCGAGGTGAACGGTTTCCAGTCGTCGCCGCCAGTGTTCGACATGTTGATGGTTCCCGCCAGGTCGAAGGTTGCAGCGGCGATGTATGACTGCCCATCCTTGAGCACCGCGCGAAAGTAGCGCTGAACCGGAGCAGGTAGACCATCGAGTTCGCGTGCATCATAACGACCCGCGGGCACCGGCACGCGGGCTGCCTCGAGCAGCGCGAGCTGCGCCTTTGTTGATGCCCGCCAGCGCGAACCTCCGAAAGCAGCCAGCCCGAAAGCTGCAGCGACCAAGAGGCCAATTCCCAAAGCAGCCCATCCGAGCGAGTTCACGCCGCTTCCAGTACGCGAGCGTCGCGCGCTGAGTGCGAGTGCGTGGTGGCTCCGGCGTCCGAATGCGTATCATAAACGTTCAGAGGTGCATGATCGCTATCGGCTGAATGCTCGGTACAGTCGGCTTGCATAGGGTTGCTTTCTCGGATGCAGGGGTTGACGTAGTTATTGATACCGGTCGAGGTTTTGTGTGGGTTGTATGTTGGAGCTATTTTCATTACACCTTGAATCAAGGTCTGTTCGCTAGCGCACCGTACCCTGCATTTCCAGCAAACAAATTTCTACTACTCATGTCCCATCTCGCGTCCAATCTTCGTGCTTGGGTTGCTCAGTCCCCTCGTTTGCATCCCACGTCGGATCTCGAAAAGCGAGTGACGAGTTAGTCCTACATTTGCATCAACCATGCGCCGACAACTTTTGCGCATAAGCTAAGGCACTCTTGTGCTTTAAACGGAGGTTTCAAGATGAATCACGATAATGAGCAGCCACGGGAAGCGTTGTGGCGTTTAGTGAAAGATATTCGGTTTGGGATGTTTACCACGCGTCATGAAAACGGCCATTTACATTCGCGCCCGATGACGACACAAAACAAGAGCGTTGAGAGCGACGATTCGTTGTGGTTTTTTATGTCTCGAAAAGGTGACCCGGTTGCTGACCTAGCGGCAGACAGCCGCGTAAACATTGTGTACGCGGATCCTGGCAGCGATGTGTATGTCTCTGTTTCAGGGGAGGCGATGGTGGTTGAAGATAAGGCTAAAAAAACGGCGCTCTGGAATACCTTTGCCGCAGCTTGGTTTTCCGGCGGCGTCGACGATCCAGATCTTGCGCTCGTGCAGGTAAAAGTGATTCACGCTCACTATTGGGATGTGAAGGAAAGCAAGATTGTTCAGCTTTTCCAAATGGCCAAAGCCGCATTTAGTGGGGAGCCGCCTAAAAACCTGGGCGAGACCGGCGAAATCCGCATGCGTGCCAGCTAACAGTTCGGCGTTTTTAGGAGTTTAAAGAGCAAAAATCGGCGGACATTTGATGTCCGCCGATTTTTTGTGTGGGTATTTTTGTGGCAATTTATTCTGTATCTATATCTATGCCGGCAATGCGCAATGTTAATGGTGTTGTCATTTAATGGCCGCGGCCGTGGGAGGTGGGAAGTAAACCTTCGCACCTCCCATGATTAAGCCGGCATGCTCTGCAATTACGGTGCAAACACGATTTCGACACGGCGGTTCAGCTGGCGACCGGCGGCAGTATCGTTATTGGCGACCGGATCATCTTCGCCGTGCGCGCGGGTGCTAAGTCGATCAGGCGGGACGCCCAAACCAACGAGTGCGCTCATAACAGCGCTTGCGCGGCGCTCTGACAGCGTGTAATTGGCATTAGCCGAGCCAACGCTATCGGTGTATCCCTCGATAGTCGCGGTGCGCTGTGGGTTGGTTCTGAATACGTTAGCCAGCTTTAACATACTGCTGTTGCCGCTAGCCAGCAGTTGTGAATCGCCCGTGTTGAAAAGCACATCGCCCAACGTCACCACCATGCCGCGTTCGGTTTTTCTGGCGTTCAGTTCGTTGAGCTGCATTTCAAGATTGGCCACCATGGCAGCGCTGTTTGCGGCGTTGGCCTGTTCGCGTGCGGCTAAATTGGCGGATGCTGTGGCGTTCGCCCGGGCGTCCGCAGCAATGCCTGCGTTTGCATTGGCGATGTCGGTTGCGCGCATGGCGTCTTGCTGCGCGACTGACAATTGCCGTTTAGCCACCTCGGCTTCGATGGTGCGTGATTCGAGTCGCATCCTGTCGCGTTCAGCTCCGGCGCTGGCGACAATTGCCTGCGCAGCCTTGCTGGACGCGGTTTCTTGGGCAACCGTTACCCGTTGGCCGGCCATGTAGGCCAAATGATTGACCGTGGTGGTGCCCACGCCATCGGTCCATGCTTTGTCGGCAACGCGCAGCGAGTCGCCCGCTCGTGACAATTCATCCGGCGCCAGGGCCACCACTTGCGAATCGGCTTGTGCCTGGTTGAATCGGCTGCGCGCTTGATCCAACGCGGCGTTGCGGTCAGGCATCGAACTGCATGCGCCCAGAATAATCGATAGCGTCGCCAGCGCCGCACCCGTGACTAACGCGCGGGGTACGGTGGCGGCAGGGGAGGTCTGATCGCTGCGGTGGTTATTCATGTTTAGCTTTGTTGTGATTTTTGTCGCGCTTTTCATATTGTGGCTCCTGATTTCTAGCGGGTAATTTTGCGATTAATTTCCTCGCGCAGTACGCGCGCGGCTTCTTGCGATTCTTGCGCAGCTTTGCGTGAACGCGTCGACTGGGCATGCAACTCCGCCACTTGCGCATCGATCTCGGCTTCTTCGGCTAGTTGCCGAGCTCGTTCAAAATCTTTGTTGGCCACCGCTTGTCTAGCGCTGGTGAGTTTGGCGACCGCAATTTGCAGTTCGCCCGCAGCGTTTTCGCTGGTACTGCTGGTGCTGGCGCGCTGCACCGCAGATTCCGCTACCGCCATTTGCTCGATCGACACAGGCGTGGTGGCGCATCCGGCCAGCCCGCCAAAAAGTGCTGTGACCGCGATGATTAAAGATACAGGTGCAAGCGTAAGCCTGTTTGCCGAGGATTTGGCTCGGCCTGACGTGGGTTTTAAGTCGGACATATTCGTTCCTTCGATGATGATTCGATTTCAGTGTTGAAGAGATCAACAACCGGGGCTTGTCTCATATTGATCGTGAGCAGCAGCGCAACATTGGCTCCGGATGCCACGTTTCTACTTGAGCTTCTTTTTTAGGTCAGATTTCAAATCGCCCAGCCCGGCTTGAGCTTTGCCGACGGCGTTCTCGATGGTACCTTTGGCCTGCAAACGGTCATTGCCGACAAGCTTGCCTGTTACTTCTTTGGCTTTGCCCTCGATCTGTTTAGCGCGGCCTTTAATTTGATCTTTATTCATTGAAATCTCCTGTGAATTTGGATGGATGGTGGTACGTTCGGGTTAACACTTGCGGATTGCACTACTCACCGCCTGCGCCGGCTTGGGCAGATATGGTTTGGCTCGACCTGAAATTGGTCCCTTTCCCGCTGAATCGCAAATTCGCGGGATGTGATGGCTGGTGCATGCTTGGCTCAGGCTCGCGGAGCGCATGAAACGGATCTGATTTATGGCTGTCCGACAGCAGGCGATTGAATTCGAGCTTGACCACGGCATAACACTCGCATACCGCAGACTCCAAGCCCTGACGGTCGAGTATTTCTATACGCCCACGGCTGTAACGGATCAGCCCCGCACGCTGCAAATTTCCGGCAGCGGCAGTGACACCTTCGCGCCGTACGCCAAGCGTGTTGGCCAGCAGCTCTTGCGTCATTACCATCGAGTCTGTCGGCAGGCGATCCACACTAAACAGCAGCCGACGACACAATTGTTGCTCGAGTGAATGGTGGCGGTTGCAGACCGCCATCTGCGTCATCTGTGTCATCAGCGCTTGGGTGTATCGCAACAGCAGGCGGAACAGCGGGCCGCCACGATCAAACTCTTGTTTGAGCAACTGAACTTTAAGCCGGTAGCCAAAACCCGCACTCTGAACCACGGCACGGCTGGGCGTGGTCTCGCCACCCATAAACGTTGAAATCCCAAGCATTCCCTCATTGCCTACCGCCGCAATTTCAGTGGATGCACCGTCCGCCAGCACATACAAAAGCGAAACGATCGAGGTGGTGGGGAAGAACACATACTGGAGCCGTCCGCCAGACTCATAAAGAACCTCACCCAACGGCATTTCCACCCACTCCAGATGTGGCAACAGACGGTTTAAGTCTGCTTGCGGCAATGCGGACAGCATATGGTTTTGAGTGGGGCTGATTGTTTCGTCCGATTTTGACAGTGCATAGTGCGGCGTCGTTCGCACACCATTTCCAATCGGTATGGCCCCCGCAAATGCGGATGACATTCTTGTCGCGCTGTGCTCGACGGGATGGAGCGGTGCCGCAATACATTTTGATTGCGTGGCGCTTTTCGACCCACTGACGAGTTCAAGCTGCAATCGCGGCTGTAGGCGGGTCTGTAAACGTAACGCTGGTGCGGCGCAACTCGCGGCAAGCGATTTGCAAAATGCGTCTACGAAAGGCGCTGCGGTTGACTCACGATTGTTGACTGCAATTGAGCGTTTCATGATGGCCTTGATTGCGTTTAGACCATTTCATTATTAAATAAGCATCCCACCAAATTGAGCAGCAAAGCGCGAGTTTTGTTGTGGGCGAATGCCTACAAAAGCACATTTGCGCCTACAGCTCTTATCAAGACGCTCGAGCGACGCGCTGAGGGCGTTTTATGGTGACTTCCACCAGATGCTCGTGCCGGTCATCGCGCATGATGATCATTAAATCGCGTTGCGCGAGGCCATCAACGGTAATACTCGCCTCTGGCCTGTCGCCCGCCAGTGTGGGCGCAATCACGATGTTGATGGTGTAAGTGGTTTCCCGATAGCGGTAGCTAAGCTTAAAGCCCTCCCAGTCAGCGGGCAGGCACGGGGCCAAATGCAATTTATTAGCCTCAACCGACACACCGAGCAACGACTCGAGGATGAGGCGATACATCCAGCCCGCCGAGCCCGTATACCATGTCCAACCGCCACGACCCGTGTGCGGAGCAACGCCATAAACGTCGGCGGCAATTACATAAGGCTCGACTTTATAGGTTGCAACAGCTTCCGCTGTTTTTGCGTGATTGATCGGATTGATCATATTGAATAATTCCCACGCGCGGGTGTTATCGCCGAGCTTGGCAAATGCCATTGAAGCCCAAATGGCGGCATGCGTATATTGTCCGCCGTTCTCTCGCACGCCCGGAACATATCCCTTGATGTAGCCGGGGTTGAGCGTTGACTTGTCAAACGGCGGCGCCAGCAATTGGATCAACTGATCGTCGCGGCGGACCAGCCGTTTGTCGAGCGATTCCATGCCCACTTTGGCGCGGCCGGCATCGCCTGCGCCCGATAGTACCGACCAGCTCTGTGCAATCGAATCAATCTGACATTCGGCATTGCTGGCGGAGCCCAATGGGGTACCGTCATCAAAATATGCACGGCGATACCACTGCCCGTCCCATCCATGTTGATCGAGATTGCGGCGCAGTTGTTCTGCTTCGGTCTGGCAGCGAAGGGCAAAGTGGGTGTCGCCGTGCATATTCGCCAAAGGAATGAAATGCATCAGCGTGTCGTAGAGAAAAAAGCCCAGCCAGATACTTTCGCCTTTGCCTTGCATGCCGACCAGATTCATGCCGTCATTCCAATCGCCTGAACCCATGAGCGGCAGGCCGTGCGCGCCAAAATGGAGTCCCCGTTCTATCGCGCGTACGCAATGCTGGTAGAGCGTTGCCTTGGCTTCCGAACGGGACGGCAGATCGTAGTAAGAATCATCTTCTGGATTAACGACGCGGCCTTCGAGAAAATAAACGGACTCATTGAGCACACCGGTATCGCCGGTGCTCAGTACATAACGGCACGTCGACTGTGGCAACCATAGAAAATCATCCGAGCAATGAGTACGCACGCCGCGGCCTGATGGCGGATGCCACCAATGCTGTACATCGCCTTCTGAAAACTGGCGCGAGGCGCTCCGCAGTAAATGCTCGCGAACCAGGCGCGGTTCATGGTGAATCAACGCCATCGAATCTTGTAGTTGATCGCGGAAACCGAACGCCCCGCCGGATTGGTAATAGCCACTTCGCGCCCACAGGCGGCAGGCCAGTGTTTGATAAAGCAGCCAGCCGTTGGCCAGTACATTGAGTGCGATATCCGGTGTTTCTACCCGCACCGCGCCGAGCGTTTTTAACCAATAATCATGAACGTTTTGCAGCGCTTGTTTTGCGTCTGCTTTCCCCCGCGCACCGAATATCAGTTCGCTCGTGTTGCCGCCGCCCTGCCGACCCGCAGTGCCGAGTCTGAATATAATTTCGAATTCCTCACCGTCGGCTAACTCTAACGGAATCTGAATTGCGGCACAGGGGTCTAGGCCCGCACCCACTTTGTTTGACAGCCTGGTCCGGCCCATCGCTGCTGGATTTTTTAGCGTGCCGTTTCGACCCAAAAACTCAGTCCGATCGCCGCTTACCGATACATTGTTAAGCCGTGTCGATTCGCCGGCGTCGAAGAAGGCAATGCGGTCGCCGAATTCTGTGCTGTAAGGATTTCTTGCGCACAGCGCACCGCTGGCGGGCTCAATTTCGGTTACGATGTGCATGGCCGATTTCGCGTGCAAATCGCCCAACACCCACTCTACATAGCCGGTGGCCGAGAGCCTGCGGGTGCGCCCGGAGTTATTGCTAATTTTCAATGCCGAAAATTTGATCGGTAATTCGATATCGACAAATACGGTTAGCTCGGAACGGATGCCGCCTTCGTCGTGCTCAAAAATGCTGTAGCCAAAGCCATGCCTTGTGATGTATCGCGAATCGCTGCCGGCAGGTGACAATACGGGAAGCGCGGTGGGTGACCAGAACGCGCCGGTTTCCTCATCACGGATGTAAATCGCCTCGCCGCTCACGTCGGTAACAGGGTCGTCGCCCCATGGCGTAAGGCGGAACTCATGCGCGTTTTCGCTCCAAGTGTAAGCGGAGCCTGCTTCAGAAATAACGGAGCCAAACTGTGCGTTTGCGATTACGTTTGACCACGGCGCAGGTGTGGATTGACCTGATCTCCCCGTCTCGCCGCCAGTTGTACTGATGACATATTCACGCCCATCCGGGCTGAAACCGCCGAGACCGTTGAAAAGTAATAAGTTGCGGTTTTTCAGCTCCGCTGTATGTCTGGCATGCGCGCCGTCTGAATTGCCGGTGGTGTCGATGTTCATCGTGCCATCGCGTTTTCCGGGTAATGCTGGAAACGCAGACTGCGTTAACAACAAGCGCGAAGGATACAAGTCGCGCTGCTCTTTTGTGCCGTCGCGGCTGTTGTCTCTCGTACCCTCTCTGTTATTGTCTTTATTCCTTTCTTTGGATTGTTCTTTTAGTCTTTCATTCACACCGCGACGGTTGATCTGCTCGGCCAAGCTACCTCGTTTATCGGCGACGATGACCCGCGCCACGGTTTGGAACAGAATGCGATCTTCTGCTGAAATCTGCTCTGCAGCCCGCACAAAAATCCCGCCGGGACGATCTGTAAAGTTAGCTTCGACGCCGGCCGCAATCATGCCCATGATCTGCTCATGCAATAGTTGCCGGTAGCCCGCGTTATCTTCGTTCCAAATAACCAAATCAACGGCCAGGCCTTTGAGCCGCCAATAGGCATGTGCCTGCACCAGCTGCCGCACCAGTTCGATATTGGCCATATCGCTGATCTGCAGCAGCACAATCGGTAGGTCACCCGAAATTGAATAGCCCCAAAGGGCCGACTGTCCGCGGCGATTACGAACCAGTACACCGGCATCGGCACGCAGTCCCGCATTGGCATAAATGATTGAACCCGCCATGCGCGCATAAAGCTGCGCATCGGATTCAGTTGCGTTAATTTGCTGCAGGTTTACCAGGCTATGAGTCCATGCCAGATCGAACACGCGGTCGGCTAGATGACGATCGCGATATTTCCCCGCCAGTGCCAGCGCCACTTCACGTGTGTCGGCAGCGCCGGACACGATATTAATCGTCGCCGTCCGCTCGCCTTCGATGATGATCCGATAGCGGATCGCCACCACTGGGTCAAGCACAGACCCCTGGGTGCCCGATAGCGCGCCGGGCACCAACATCGCCTGCGGCGAATCGATGCTGCGGGAGCGACCAATAAAACGCATACGGTCGGTCTCATAAGATACCTCCAGCACCTTGGCATCATGTACCGCCATAAGATGCAGCATCCACGGCACTTGTTCGCCCATTGCGCGCGCGCGACGGGTGCAAAGAATGGCCTGACTGTCCGGGATAATTTCAGTTTGCACAAACAGATTGCTGAATGCGGGATGCAGTGCATCTGCCGCTGCCGAAGCGAGTACGACCTCGGCGTAGCTGGTGATCTCGATGGTTCGACGAGTGCGTGAACGGTTGGTGATGTGAGTGCGGCGCAGCTCGATATCATCTTCCGGCGACACGACGATTTCGGTGTGGGTTTCAATGTCGTCATCACGGCGTTTGAATTCCGCGCGACCTTCAGAAAAGATCGCTTCATAGGTGTCAGCGGTTTTGAGCGTTGGCTGGTGTGCAGCAGACCAG
>JBBRZG010000133.1:0-9950 GCA_038236905.1 Burkholderiales bacterium | reverse complement strand
TGCGCGCAAACATCAGATACCCGTTCGGTCGCCATTGGTGGGCGGGAAAATACAGATGGGAACCGCTACGTCAGACCGCCATTTCTGGCTGGCTGCCTATATCGACACCGCCGCCGCCAACGAGGTCATCGTGACACTGCCTAGCTTCAGCCTCAACGGCGTGACCTTGCAGTTGGAGCCGGTACGCTTTAAGGCAGAAAACCTCGTTGGCGTCGCGTTAATCAATTGCTGAATTCACATAAGAATGCGGCCCAATCGTTCGCAAAGCGCCGCGACGGGTCTTAATTCCCGCCCAACCCCATTTGCTCTTCGCAAATCTAGCCAGCTCGCTGTGATCTGGAACGCAACGAAGAGCGGGCCAAACGTATCCGCGCGTCAGTAGCAAAGTCTCGGCGACCGGGCTCGATGTTGACCAAGCGTTGGCGTTCAAGCGAACGCGCCTTCGCCAGATTGTGAAAATAGCATACGAAAAAGTGGCAAAAGACACGCCAAGAAAGACCCACTTTGTCGTCTGCCCGGTTTGTCATTAGGAATCCAGTGAGCGTAACGATTTGCGCCATGCGAAAACTAAAACCCTAATCCCCGCGAGCATCTTCAAGCATTTATCATCGAAAACGCCCGCCAAATGGCGATCTACGTTTTGATCATTGATGCGATGAGCTCATTGTTTGCAAACGAGCATAGATCAATTGAACGAATATTCAGAGACATTCGTATTCAATTTCTCTACTATGGCAGCGCTGTCCGTTACATCGCGTTTTATGAAACGAAATCTGTTCCACCGGTTTCATTCTCCCGCTTGTGTTTTCCCAACCGTACCTTCACCAAATCGGATCGAACCTGCTCATGATGTCGAACGCCCTTCCCCCTGAATGCCGCGCCATGGTGCTTTTTGGTGCCACCGGCGACCTTGCCAAACGCATGTTGTGGCCTTCGCTTTATGCGTTGGATCACGATGGTCAATTGCCAACAAAATTCCAATTGATTGGTGCGGCGACGTCGGTGTTGAGCCGTGACGCGTTCATTGCGAAGGTGAAAGAATCCATCCAAACCTCGGCGAATTCAAAACTTTATGACGATGCGTTCTTCGCCACGTTTTCTGCTCGGATTCAATATGTGACGGTGGATGTGAAGGCTGTGGGTGGACTCGATCCAATCAAAAATGTTTTGATCGCGGGCGAAGGCGGCGTCATGTTTTATCTTTCCACCGGGCCACAATTATTCGGCCCAATTTGCCTCGCACTGCGTGACGCGGGCTTGGTCGATAAGCACTCACGGATCACGATTGAAAAACCCATCGGCACCGACACTGACACGGCGCGTGAAGTCAACGATGCGATTGGTGCCGCATTTGAAGAGCGGCAGGTGTTTCGGATTGATCATTACCTGGGCAAAGAAGCGGTGCAGAATTTGCTCGCTCTGCGATTTGCGAATTCAATTTTCGAGCCGTTATGGAATGCCAACGCGATTGAGCAGGTTCAGATTACGGTCGCGGAGGCGGTCGGCGTTGACGGTCGCTGGCCGTTTTATGATGCCACGGGCGCGTTACGCGACATGGTGCAGAGCCATATGCTGCAATTGCTTTGCCTCGTCGCCATGGAGCCACCCGCGGGATTTACGCCATCGGCGGTGCGCAATGAAAAAGTGAAAGTGCTGTGGTCACTGCGTCCGATCACCGCCGCTAACGTTGCCACCCACACCGTGCGCGGCCAATACACATCCGGCTTTAGCGGTGGCGAATCGGCAGTCGGCTATCTCGAAGAAGCCGGGGCGAAACCCGCTAGCGACATGGAATCATTTGTCGCACTAAAGGTGGAAGTCGATAACTGGCGATGGGCGGGTGTGCCGTTTTATTTACGCACCGGCAAACGCCTGCAAAAACGTTCCAGCGAAATCATGATCCAGTTCAAGCCCGCGCCGTACAACATCTTCGCAGGCATCGGTGCGACGCTCGCGCCCAACGCGCTACTGATCAAGCTACAGCCCGAAGAAATGATTACGCTGACGGTGATGCACAAAAAACCGGGCATGAACGATGTCACCCTAGCGCCCGTTCCGCTGAATTTATCGGTCGGCGACGCCTTCGGCGACACGCGTCGGCGCATCGCCTATGAGCGCATGCTGCTGGATGTGCTTAAAAATAATTCCGCGCTGTTTGTTCGCCGCGATGAGGTGGAAGCGGCGTGGCAATGGATCGATGGGATTATTGATGGCTGGCACAGTACCGGGCAGAAGGTTAAACCCTACTCCGCTGGTAGCTGGGGGCCGAGTGCGGCGATCGCGATGACCGAGCGGAATGGGCATTCTTGGCACGAGTGAGCCGTTTAACAAATAGCGAATTTTCAAACCCTAGAACGGGGGCGGCTCTTGAAGCATTTTATCGCTAAGATGCCCGCCGAATGGCGATCTACGAAATCGAAGCCGGCCCTACTTCCGCACCCCAAAACAATGCTCCGGTCTGGGAAATTCATTGGCGCGGACTTCCTTAGCATACGCGGCAGCCGCGTCCGCGACCGCCAGTCCAACATCAGTAAATCGCTTGGCAAATTTCGGCGTGAAATCAGGAAACAATCCAAGAATGTCCTCTGTCACCAAGACTTGGCCGTCGCATGCAGGCGACGCGCCAATGCCAATGGTGGGAATTTTTATCGCTTCGGTCACGGCGCGTGCCACCGGCTCAACCGTACCTTCGATCAAAATACCGAACGCTCCCGCCTCCTCAAAGTTTTTAGCGATCGCGATCCATTTCGTTGCCGCATCTTCTTCGCGGCCCTGCGCTTTGAAGCCGCCCATTTCATGCACGCGCTGTGGCATGAGGCCGATGTGCGGCATGATGGGTATGCCGCGCGCGACTAGATATTCGACCGTCTCGACCAGCTCTGCGCCGCCTTCGAGTTTTAAACCCTGCGCACCGGATGCTGCGAGCGCACGCGCGCAGTTGCGATAGGCTTGCTCTTTCGATTCCTGATAGCTGCCAAACGGCATATCCAGCAGCACGCATGAGTGCGTCGAACCCCGCATCACCGCCTGGGTGTGGGCAATCATGGTGTCCAGCGATACGCCCAGCGTGCTGTCCATTCCGTATACCACCATCGCCAGCGAATCGCCCACCAGCAATACATCGCAGTGCTCGTCAATAAGCTGCGCCATCGGCTTGGTATAGGCCGTGAGCATGACAATTTTTGCGACGCCCTTCATGTGGCGAAGGTCCGGGATGGAAACGCGTTTTTGCGCCGTATGAACACTCATGAATTTTTGCCTTTGCTGTTTACAAAATTTAGCGTGCGATAAAAAAGTCACGGTATTATGGGGCACTACACTACAGGGAAAACTCAAATGACGCTGATACTCAGATGGTTTCTTAATGCGCTCGCACTGATGCTGGTGGCTTATCTTTATTCTGGCGTGCAAGTTTCGGGTATCAGTGCAGCGCTGATTGCAGCCCTCGTTTTGGGCCTCGTGAATGCGCTGATTCGTCCGGTGCTGATTTTGCTAACGCTGCCGGTCACTTTGCTCACCCTGGGGCTATTCATTTTTGTGATTAACGCCCTGATGTTCTGGCTGGTGGCTGAAATGGTGCCAGGCTTTAAAGTCTCGGGCTTTTTGGCGGCCCTGCTCGGCTCGTTTATGTTTAGCGTGATCACGATGGCGACGAGCTTTCTGATCCCCGACGGCAAGAAAAACTAAAAAAAGTTTCAACAAACCCCCTTGAAATTTAGGGGTATGTCCCAAATTCCTTGTAAATATATGTTTTCACAGGGAATTTAGGCATGAATACCGAAACGAACGCAAACCCCGCAAGTAACGACGGCTTCGACGCTATGACGGACGAGGCCAGCTCGCCGGTTGGCGCGGGTACCTCAACCGTCGCCGAGTTGGAAACAAAACTCGCCGATGCATTGGCGAATGCCGAGAAACTCAAAGACGAATGGCTGCGCGCCAAGGCTGAAACGGATAACATCCGCCGCCGTTCGGCAGAAGATGTGCTGAAAGCGCAAAAATTCGGGGTCGAAAAAATGGCCGATTCATTGCTCGCCGTTAAAGACAGCCTCGATGCCGCGCTGGTCGTGGAAAACCCCTCGCTGGAATCGTTCAAAGAAGGCATTGACATTACCGCACGACAGTTGACCGGCGTGTTCGAGCGCTTCTCGATTGTAGAAATAAATCCAGCGGGCGCTAAATTCGACCCCACCAAACATCAGGCGATTGCCGCGCTGGAGAGCGAGCAGGAGCCGAATACGGTGTTGAACGTGATGCAAAAAGGTTACACCTTGCATGATCGCGTATTACGGCCTGCGCTGGTGACTGTTGCCAAAGCAAAGTCAGCCGCCTGAACGGTCTCAAGATATCAAAAGCAAAAAATAAATACTTGAATTGCCTGTGGATAACCTTATCTAGAGTGCAGCGTATTCGTCGTTAACAAAGTTTCGTTAAATCAAAAATTGAAGAGGAAATATCATGGGTAAAATCATCGGAATTGATTTGGGCACTACCAATAGCTGCGTCTCGATCATGGAAGCGGGAGTGCCAAAAGTTATTGAAAACTCAGAAGGCGCACGCACCACGCCCTCCATCGTCGCCTATCAGGATGACGGCGAAATCGTGGTCGGTGCATCTGCCAAACGTCAAGCGGTGACCAACCCGAAGAACACGTTATTTGCGGTCAAGCGTTTGATTGGCCGCCGCTTCGAAGAAAAAGAAGTGCAAAAGGACATCGATTTGATGCCCTACTCGATCGTCAAAAACGACAATGGTGATGCCTGGGTCGTCGCACAAGGCAAGAAAATTGCCCCACCGCAAGTCTCATCCGAAGTCTTGCGCAAAATGAAAAAAACGGCGGAAGATTATATGGGTGAAGAAGTCACCGAGGCTGTGATTACCGTGCCCGCTTATTTTAATGATGCGCAGCGCCAAGCGACTAAAGACGCGGGCCGCATTGCAGGTCTGGATGTGAAGCGCATTATCAATGAGCCCACTGCCGCAGCACTGGCGTTTGGCATGGATAAAAAAGAAGGTGACCGCAAAATCGCCGTGTATGACCTGGGCGGCGGCACATTCGATATTTCGATTATTGAAATTTCCGAGATCGATGGCGAACATCAATTTGAAGTATTGAGCACCAACGGGGATACGTTCCTGGGCGGTGAAGATTTCGACCAGCGTTTAATGGACTATTTGTGCGACGAATTCAAGAAAGATCAAGCGATTGATTTGAAGAAAGATGTGCTGGCCCTGCAACGCCTGAAAGAGGCAGCCGAGAAGGCGAAGATTGAGTTGTCCAGCACCAATCAAACCGAAGTGAATTTACCTTACATCACAGCCGATGCGACTGGTCCGAAACACATGGCAATCAAACTCACCCGTGCGAAATTTGAAGCACTGGTGGATGAACTGATCGAGCGCACCATCAAGCCGTGCGAAATGGCGATCAAAGATTCAGGCCTGAAAATTTCTGACATTTCGGATGTGATTTTGGTCGGCGGTCAAACCCGCATGCCAAAAGTGCAGGAAAAAGTGAAGGCAATTTTTGGCCGTGAGCCGCGTAAAGACGTGAACCCGGATGAAGCCGTTGCCGTCGGTGCCGCGATTCAAGGTGGCGTGTTGAAGGGTGACGTAAAGGACGTGTTGCTGCTGGACGTGACGCCGCTATCATTGGGCATCGAAACCCTCGGCGGTGTCTCCACCAAGCTGATCAAGAAAAACACGACAGTGCCGACCAAAGCATCGCAGACGTTCTCGACCGCAGACGACAATCAATCCGCGGTAACGATTCATGTGCTGCAGGGCGAGCGCGAAATGGCGTCGGGCAATAAATCGCTTGGCCAATTTAACCTCGAAGGGATTCCACCTTCGGCGCGCGGCATGCCGCAGATTGAAGTCACGTTTGATATCGACGCGAACGGCATCATGCACGTCTCGGCAAAAGACAAGGCGACCGGCAAAGAAAACAAAATCACCATTAAGGCCAACTCCGGCTTGAGTGAGGAAGAAATTCAGCGCATGGTGAAAGATGCGGAAGCAAATGCTGAGGAAGACAAGAAAGTGTTAGAACTGGTCTCGGCTCGCAACACCGCTGACGCGCTCGTGCATTCAACCAAAAAATCACTTGCCGAATATGGCGACAAGTTGGACGCCGCTGAAAAAACATCGATTGAGGGCGGCATCAAGGAGCTTGAGGAAGTGTTGAAAGACGCGTCTGCCAGCAAAGATACGGTGGAAGCGAAAACCAAATCGCTCGAAACGTCCGCACAAAAACTTGGCGAAAAAATGTATGCCGAGATGCAGGCCAAGGCGCAAGCTGAGGGCGGCGCAGGCGGCCCTGGTGCTGGTCCTGCCGGGCCGGGTGCAGGCATGGGTGGTGGCGCAGGTGGCGCTGAGCCTGCCAAGGAAAAAGATATGGGCAACGTCATGGATGCTGAATTTACGGAAGTAAAAGACAAGAAGTAAGCCGTAAAATAGCCGCTTCCCGCGAAGAAATTCCGGGGAGCGGCTTTGCGTTTGTGGTGATCGTGCATGTCTCAGAATGAGCGAAGCATCACAGCAGACGCCTGACACTCCCGCAAGCCGGGCTCCGTCGAAAAGTGTTCGGAACGAACCTTCTTTGACTTGATACGATTTATTTGATCCAACCTAACAACGCTCATGGCAAAAAAACGCGACTACTACGAAATCTTGGGGCTTGCCCGCGATGCTTCTGAAGACGACATCAAAAAGTCTTATCGCAAACTCGCAATGAAGCACCATCCGGACCGCAATCCGGAAGACAAATCTGCGGAAGAGAAATTCAAGGAAGCGAAAGAAGCCTACGAGATGCTTTCGGAGCCGGAAAAACGTCGCGCCTACGACGCCTACGGTCACGCCGGCGTTAGCCAGAACGCTGGCGGTGGCGGTCCGGGTGGAGAAGGCTTTGGCGGTTTCTCGGAAGCGTTCGGCGACATTTTTGGCGACATTTTTGGCGGCGGACGCGGCGGACGTGGCGGCGGCTCGCAGGTTTATCGCGGCGCGGATCTGCGCTATAACCTCGAGATTACGCTTGAGCAAGCGGCTCGCGGTACGGAAACCAAAATTCGTATTCCCACGCTGGAAGAATGCGATACCTGCAACGGTTCAGGTGCCAAAAAAGGCACCAGCGCAAAAACTTGCCACACCTGCGGTGGCGTCGGCCAGGTGCGGATGCAGCAAGGTTTCTTTTCGGTTCAGCAAACTTGCCCGACGTGTAAGGGCACGGGCAAATATATTCCCGATCCTTGTACCGTTTGCAGCGGCACGGGCCGCATCAAAAAACACAAAACGCTGTCGGTCAAAATCCCCGCTGGCGTGGATGATGGTGATCGCATTCGCCTCGCGGGCGAAGGCGAGACCGGTGTCAATGGCGGCCCATCGGGCGATTTGTATGTGGTGGTGCAGTTAAAAGAGCACGGCGTTTTCCAGCGCAACGGCGCAGACCTGCACTGCGAAATGCCGATCAGCTTTAGTGTCGCCGCCCTGGGTGGCGAAATCAGCATTCCCACACTGGATGGAGAAGCGAAGATCAAAATTCCGGCTGAAACCCAAAGCGGCCAGACATTCCGGCTGCGTGGCAAAGGCATCAGGCCGATCCGGCAAACCTCTGCGGGCGATCTGATGTGTCATGTCGTGGTCGAGACCCCAGTGCGCCTGACTGATCGACAAAAAGAGTTATTGCGCGAGTTGGAAGAGATCAACAAAAACGACGGTGACAAACACAATCCGCGTGCAAAAGGTTTCATGGATAAAGTGAAAGAGTTTTTTGCGGGATGACCGCGAGGTAATGTCGGCTTCATCTAAAAAGCGTTATTTTTTGGCAACAGTTGTTGCAGCGCACCAATTTTCATGTAATGTTCGTGCATGGTCGCTCGGCTCATAAAACCTGTTCTTGCTCCCGTATTGCGCCTTCAAGCCAAACGGCTAAGAAAGGTCGCGCTGGAAATGCCTGAGCCGGAAGGTTTGCGTTCAGGACTGATTGCCTACCCCATGTCAACGTCCTCACCAGTCTCTATTTTGATTGTGGGCGACTCTTGCGCAGCCGGGGTCGGCGCGCCGACCCAGCAAGAGGCGCTGGCGTCAAGGATTGCGCGGATATTGGCCACGCGACTTGAACGGCCGGTGCAGTGGCACTTGATTGCGCAGACCGGCCTGACCTCACAAGGGCTGCTTGATTTGTTACGCGAGAGCCCACTGCCGCAAGCCGATGTAGCGATTGTCATTATCGGTGTTAACGACATCAGTAACGACTGTCCATTGCCGTTGGCACTGCGCCGCCGTCAGGAGATCGTGCGTCTGCTGGTTGCGCGGTCGGAGGTTCGCCAAGTGGTGTTTCCAGCCTTGCCCGAGGTTGAACGATTCCCGCTGCTACCACAACCGCTTGCCTGGTATGGCGGCTTTACGGCGCGCCAAAATAACGCCTTGCAACTACGCTGGGCCACGCATCCACGGCGATCCAATCTGATCTCACATCTGCCGATGCACGGACTGATGCATCCGTCGCTGATGGCCGCGGATGGTTTCCACCCATCGCCGCCGCTCTATGAAAAAACCGCGCAGCGGATTGCAGAGCACATAGCGACGCTGGTCTTGCCCTTGAAGGTCCCAGTGGGATAGCAGGTGCAGCATCCTTGCTAAAAACCCGCAGCCACTGAGGGCGCCTTTCGCGCCGCGCTAGGAGCGCGCACGTGGCGGGCTCTGTCCAACACTGCAGTAGCAATTTGCGCGATCTATCACGCGGCTCCCGATCGCGCCTACCGTCGCTCTGCCGGTTGCGATACCATTTCTGCAAGGTGGCATTGCGTTTACTTTTTCATGCGTTGACCTAAGCAGCGATGAAGGGCCAGAATACAGGTGTTAGTCCGGCACTTTCGGCAATAACCAAAAACCAAAGATGAATATGAAAATAAAACTGTTCAGCTATGCTGTGCCATTCGCCCAGATCGCAACAAATATCGCCGCAAATATTGGCCTAGCAGGCGCAATTTCTATCTTCAGCATCGGCGCAAACGCGCAGGGCGTCACCAATGACACGATTCTGATCGGGCAATCGGCGGCGCTCTCTGGTCCCGCCGAGGCTTTGGGCCGGGAAATGAAGCTGGGTGCCGAAGCCTATTTCAAAGTCGTCAACGACGCGGGCGGGATCAACGGTCGCAAGATAAAACTGATATCACTCGACGATGGTTACGAGCCGGATCGCGCCAAAGCCAACACGCAAAAATTGATCAACGATGAAAAAGTACTGGCGTTATTCGGCTACGTCGGCACCCCAACATCGAACGCAGCGCTGCCGCTTTTCACCGAGGCCAAGGTTCCTTTCATTGGCGCATTTACAGGCGCGCAAAGCCTACGAGAGCCGTTTAATCGCTATATTTTTAATATCCGCGCCAGTTATTTTGATGAAACCGAGCGCATTGTTGAAAATCTGGCCGCGCAGGGTGTCAAAAATATTGCTGTGTTCTACCAGAACGATGCGTACGGTAAAGCCGGGCTGGCCGGGATGGAACGCGCGATGAAAAAACGTAACCTGCCGATCGCCGCATTGGCAACGGTTGAGCGCAATACCGTCGATGTGAGCGATGCCGTTAAGACGATGGTCAAAGCTGATCCCACCGCGATCGTGATGATTAGTGCCTATAAAAGTTGCGCCGCGTTTATTCGCGAGACGCAAAGAGCAGGCAAGTTTCCGCTGTTTTGGAATGTGAGCTTTGTGGGCTCAAAGGCGTTGGCTGACGAATTGGGCGAAATGTCGCGGGGGGCACAGATCTCTCAAGTTGTGCCTTTTCCGTGGTCAACCGACGCCAAAATAGTCAGCGAATACCAAAAGCTGATGGGTAGCGAGGCAAACTATTCGTTCACGTCCCTCGAAGGCTATATTGCGGCCAAAGTGCTGGTCGTGGGATTGCGAAAAGCCGGGAAAAATTTGTCACTCGAAGGCCTCGTCGATG
>JBBRZG010000132.1:0-10011 GCA_038236905.1 Burkholderiales bacterium | reverse complement strand
ATTATTTTTGGCCTTTCACCGTCTTGTAAAGCGCTAACGCACGATCCCGCTGCGTGGCGTGATCCACAATCGGCAGCGGATAATCGCGACCAATGACACATTCCCGCGCTTGCTGTTCGAGCGGCGGCATCAACCACGGCGCATGAATGAACTTGTCGGGCACATCTTTTAATTCCGGCACATATTTGCGAATAAATTTGCCCTGAGTGTCAAACCGTTCTGATTGCGTGATCGGGTTGAAAATGCGGAAATAGGGTTGCGCATCGCAGCCGGTCGATGCCGCCCATTGCCAGCCACCGTTGTTGGCGGATAAATCAAAATCATTCAGGTTATCGGCGAAATATTTTTCGCCCCAGCGATAATCGATCAGCAGATCCTTGGTCAGAAAGCTCGCCACAATCATGCGCAACCGGTTGTGCATATAGCCGGTTTGGTTAAGCTGGCGCATGGCGGCATCAATCAGCGGATAGCCGGTTCTGGCTCCGCACCAGGCGGTGAATAGTTCTTTCTCGTTCGGCCATTGAATCGCATCATATTCCGGTCGAAACGCCGATTCGGCGGCGTGCGGATGATGAAAAATAATCTGAAAATAAAAATCCCGCCAAATCAATTCGGACAGCCATGTTTCTGCGCCAATATTTTTTCTGCGTAACGTCTCGGCATAAGCAATACCCGCCAATTCGCGGATCGAAATCGTGCCAAAGCGGTTATGCACCGACAAATACGAGACGCCTTTCACGCTCGGCAAATCGCGCGCTTCTTTATAGTCAGCCATGCGTTCAATAAAATCATCGCGAAGTGCGGCTGCGCCCGACATACCCGCGCGTATAAACGACGCTAGATTGGTTTGCTCAAAACCCATTGACGCCATTGTTGGCATTGCCTCGGCAAGTTTGGTTTTCGCGAAGCTGTCGCGATGTTCTGCGATCGCCCGAGGTGCCAAATCGGCATCGTGAAGTCGCTTCAGCCACGCATTTTTATAGGGCGTAAAAACGCTGAAGGTGCCGCCAGCTTGGGTAAGCACTTCATTTTTTTCAAAAATCACCGTGTCTTTGAAAGTGCAGAAGTCGATGCCGTCATCAGCCAGAATTTTGCTGATCTCGCCGTCGCGTGCGACCGCATGTGGCTCGTAATCCGTATTGGTGTAAACCGCATCAACCTTGAGAGCGGCCGCCAACGCAGGAATCGAGGCGCGCGCAGAAGCATATTGCACAATCAAATCGCCGCCGAGCGATTCAAGTGAAGCCTTTAATTCGGCAACACTTTCCCAAATGAATTCGACTCGACGGTCTTGCTTCGAGGGCAATTTGTCGAGGATATCGCGATCAAAAATGAACGCGCAGTAGACTTTTTTATACGACGTTAAAGCCTGATGCAAACCGACGTTATCGTGCGAGCGAAGATCGCGGCGGAACCAGAATAAAACCGAGGATGAAGACAAAGGTGCACCTTAAAGTGGTTCAGCGTAAAATTATGCAACGTGTGGACGAGTAATTTAGCAAAAAGTGCCTGAGAGTTGAAAAAACGCCACCCAAAAATTGCTATTGATTCCCTGAGCGGCTCGCTCAGTAATCATTTTTTAATCGCCATGCCGGGCATGGCAGATCCCTATTTTTCCAAAACACTAACATTGATCTGTGAGCATTCCGAAAAGGGTGCGATTGGCGTGGTGGTGAATAAACCAATTGACCTCACCCTCGCGGGTTTGTTTGGCGAAATCGATATTGCGCTAGATGATGCAGCACTTCGCGAAACCAATGTGCTGTTCGGCGGGCCGGTATTGATGGATCGCGGTTTTGTGCTGCACCAGCCGCTGGGCGAATGGAATTCCACCCTGAAGATTGACGATGAGTTCGGTCTCACCACGTCCAAAGATATTTTAGAAGCCATTGCCAAAGGCGAAGGCCCATCGCGTGTGTTGGTCACACTGGGCTACGCTGGCTGGGGGCCGGGCCAACTGGAAGACGAAGTGGCCCGCAATGGCTGGCTTAGCGTGGCTGCAGAGGTCGATATCGTTTTCGCTTTGCCGCCAGCGGAGCGGTTAAGCGCGGCGATGGCACTGCTGGGCTTGAACTACGCCAATTTGTCCGATGTTGCGGGCCACGCATGAACATGGCCCCAAAGAATTCTGCCGGGGCGGTGATGGCATTTGATTTTGGTTTGAAGCGAATTGGCGTGGCGATCGGCAATCTTGAGTTGGGCATCGCTCATCCGGTCACCACGTTGCAGGTTGAAACGAATATTGATCGCCTTGCTGCCGTTGAAAAGCTGGTGGCGGAATGGCATCCCACGCAGTTTGTGATTGGCGAAGCACAATATGAATCTCCCGTGGAGAATGACCCGCATCCGATTGCGCATCTCGCCAAAAAGTTTGGCAACCGGCTCACCGAGCAATATCATCTGCCGGTGAACTATGTAAACGAGTATCTGACCTCGGCCGAAGCCGCCCGCCAGCTACATGAACAAGGCGTCAAAATAGGTCGAAACCACAGCCAGAAAGTACAAAAATCGCGGAAAGCGCTTCTGGATGCGGTATCTGCGCAAATCATTTTGCAGGCTTTTTTTGATGAACAACAAACACAGAAAAATATGAAAGCACGCGATGCAGCTTGATGCCGAACCGATGATTGAGTTACTGGCAGAAAAAATAGGCCGCCTTGATGGCGCTACGGCCATTATCGGCATTCACACGGGCGGCGCATGGGTGGCAGAGCGTTTGCATAAAATTTTAGGCACCGCAAATCCGTTCGGCACGCTTGCGGTCACGCTACATCGCGATGATTTTTCAAGCATTGGCCTGCATCCACAAAAAAAGTCCACCGATATTAATTTCAGCATTGAAGACCGCCATATTTTGCTGGTCGATGACGTGATTCACACCGGACGTTCATTACGCGCGGCGCTCAATGAAATTTTTGATTTTGGTCGACCTGCAAGCGTGAAACTAGCGTGCCTCGTCGACCGCGGCGGGCGCGAATTGCCCTACCACGCCGATTTTGTCGCCATGACCATGGCGCTCAGTGCGGATCAAGAACTGGCCCTCACCCAAGATGCGGTGAGCGGCACGCTACGTTTTGATGTAATGGCCAGGAAAGTCTGACGTGCTCACTGCAAATCCTCAACTTAATGCTGATAAAACGCTCAAGCATTTGCTCACCACCGAAGGACTGCCGCGAAAACTGATTGAGCAGATCCTGGAAACCGCCGATCAATTCGTCAGCGTCGGTGATCGTGATGTCAAAAAAGTACCGCTGCTACGGGGCAAATCCGTATTCAATTTATTTTTTGAAAATTCAACCCGCACCCGCACCACTTTTGAGATCGCGGCGAAACGACTATCGGCCGACGTGATTAATCTCAACATCAATGCTTCGAGTGCCAGCAAGGGTGAATCGTTGCTCGACACGATCGACAATCTGGCCGCCATGAACGCAGATATGTTTGTCGTGCGGCATGCCGAATCTGGTGCGGCGCATTTGATCGCGCAACACGTTAAACCAGGTATTGCGGTGATTAACGCCGGTGATGGCCGCCACGCTCATCCGACGCAGGGCTTGCTGGATATGTACACGATTCGGCATTACAAAAAATCGTTTCACAATCTATCGGTGGCGATTGTCGGCGATATTTTGCACTCGCGGGTGGCACGCTCGGGCATCCATGCGCTGACCACGCTGGGCTGTCCGGATGTGCGCGTGATTGGCCCCAAAACGTTGATCCCAACCGCTGTGGAGCGCATGGGCGTGACTGTGCATCATGATATGCAACGCGGGCTGGAGGGCTGCGACGTGGTGATTATGTTGCGCCTGCAAAACGAGCGGATGTCAGGCAGCTTGCTACCAAGCTCGCATGAATATTTCAAGAGCTACGGATTGACCGCTGAAAAGCTCGCGCGCGCCAAGCCTGATGCGATTGTGATGCACCCGGGCCCGATGAATCGCGGAGTTGAGATTGAATCAGGGATTGCGGATGGTACGCAAAGCGTTATTTTGCCGCAGGTCACGTTTGGCATTGCAGTGCGAATGGCGGTGATGGCGATGGTGACGGGAAACTAGCATGAAAATCGAAATCAAAAACGCGCGTCTGATCGATCCTGCCATCAACCGTAATGAAAATGCCACGCTGTATATCGACAATGGCCTGATTGCCCGCATCGGCGTCACGCCACCATGGGGACAAAGCGCCGTCGCCGATAAAGTGATCGATGCATCCGGCAAAATTGTCTGCCCGGGCTTGGTGGATTTAAGCGCCCGCCTGCGCGAGCCCGGCTTCGAATATCGTGCCACCCTTGAGAGCGAAATGCGCGCGGCCGTTGCGGGCGGTATCACGTCACTAGTGTGCCCGCCGGACACGGATCCGGTGCTGGATGAACCGGGGCTGGTCGAGATGCTGACGCGGCGCGCGAAAATGGCCAATCAGGCGCGGGTGTACCCATTGGGCGCGCTCACGCTGGGCCTCAAAGGCAAGCAGCTGACCGAGATGATGGAACTGACCGAAGCCGGTTGCATCGGCTTTTTCCAGGCTGATCAGCCGATTGTCGATACCCAGGTTTTGTACCGTGCAATGCAATACGCAGCGACCCACGGCTATACCGTCTGGTTGCGCCCGCAAGACGCCTACTTGGCACGTGATGGCATTGCGCACGACGGCGAAGTCGCGTCGCGCTTGGGGCTAGCGAGCATACCGACCAGCGCTGAAACTGTCGCCATCTCCACGATTACCCTGCTCATGCGTGATACGGGTGCCAGAGTGCACCTGGCGAGACTATCGAGTGCGGCGGGTGTGGAGCTGGTGCGGCGCGCGAAAGCAGAAAATCTGCCGCTATCCTGCGACGTGGGCATTCATCATTTGCTGCTGACGGACTACGATATTGGTTATTTTGACTCTCAATATCGATTCACGCCGCCGCTGCGCGGTTTGAGTGATCGCGACGCCTTATCGCGCGGCGTTATTGATGGCACCATCGACGCGATTTGTTCTGACCATACGCCGGTGGATGATGATGCCAAACATGTTCCGTTTGGCGAGGCCGAGCCCGGCGCTACAGCGCTTGAAACGCTGCTATCGCTCACGCTTAAATGGGCTGAGCAGGCCAATGTGCCACTGCCGAAAGCGCTTAAAAAGATCACCTCCGATCCGGCCAGACTATTGGGCTTGCCAGCGGGTCGATTTGAAGTGGGCGCGCCAGCTGACATATGCATTTTTAATCCGCAGGCGTTTTGGGTGGTCACTGCGCAAACCTTGGTCAGCCAGGGGAAAAACACGCCGTATTTGGGGCGTGAATTACAAGGCAAGGTTACCCATACGCTGGTAAATGGGCGAATTGTTCATCCTTCATAAGCCCACTTAAATGTCATTCCACAAGCCGTGTTGAGACGCAATTAGAAACGCCGCCCCTTTAAAAGGAGCGGCGTTTTTGATAATGCTAATTTTGTGACGACTATTGCAAATTAGCGCTAATCCAGCGACGAAGTCTCGCGCTCAAACTCTTCGGGGGTGATGTGTCGAACATCCTTGCCCTTGACCAGATAAACCACGTACTCCGACATGTTCTTGGCGTGATCGCCGATCCGTTCGATCGCCTTGGCAATGAACAGCACATCAATCGCCGCTGAAATAGTGCGCGGGTCTTCCATCATGAAGGTGATCAGCTGCCGCAAAATAGCGCGGAATTGTTCGTCAACAATTTGATCTTGTTTTACGACCTTACCCGCCGCAGAAATATCGAGGCGCGCGAAGGCATCAAGCGCCGTGTTGAGCATCTCAAGCGCCACATCGCTTGCGTAACGCAATTCGGCGAAGCGGGTCGATAGTCGGCGATCCTGCGCGTGGATGGTTTTTGCCATGCGTGCGATTTTTTGCGCTTCGTCGCCGATGCGCTCCAAGTCAGTGATGGTTTTGACCACAGCCATAATCATGCGCAAGTCGCCTGCCGCTGGCTGGCGCTTGGCGATGATATGAACACAGTCTTCATCAATGCCGACTTCCAGCGCATTCACCCGATGATCGTCCGCAATCACTTGATCAGCCATCGCCATATCGCCCAGCGCCAAACACTCCATTGCCCGCACAATTTGCTGTTCAACCAAGCCGCCCATTTGCAGGACACGAGAGCGTACGCCCTCAAGTTCGGCATCAAATTTTTTCGAAATGTGTTCGTTGGCCATATTACTTTTCAATAAAAAAATTATTATTCCGTGAATCTGCGAAGTCTAGGCTCTCAGTATGACAAAAATGTGACGTGACGGTTGCACGCGTTCCGGTAAGTTGGCTCAAAACTGGCAAGAGCCGCAAACTACACCAAGTTCTACAAATTACGCAAAACCGTCTCCACACCCTTGCTTCCGGCGAGCAACAGCACATCCGCGCCCCGCCGCGCGAACAAACCATTCGCGACCACGCCTGCGATTTGATTGAGTGCCGTTTCAAGCTCGACCGGTTGCGCAATGGTCATGCCGCGCACATCCAGTATCCAGTTGCCGTTGTCGGTCACCACCGGCTTGCCGTCCACTAATCGCCATTCAGGATGCCCGCCCAGCTTCACCAGTTCGCGCGCCACATAACTACGCGCCATCGGGATTACCTCTACCGGCAGCGGGAATTTGCCCAGAACAGAAACCTGCTTTGATGCATCGGCAATGCAAATAAACTTCTCGCTTGCGGCAGCCACAATTTTTTCGCGAGTCAATGCTGCGCCGCCGCCTTTGATCATGGCGAGATCGCGGGTTATTTCATCGGCGCCGTCGACATATATGGACAACGTACCGGCATCGTTCAATTCCATGACCTCAAATCCACCCTCGCGCAGTAATTTACTGCTGGCAACTGAGCTGGAAACCGCGGCCTTGATCGGCGCCTTGGTGCGAATTAACTCTGCGATGAAAAAGTTCACCGTCGAGCCGGTGCCCACCCCGATGATGGTGTTGTCTTCAACGTAATCGAGTGCGAGCTTTGCGGCGGCTAGTTTGAGAGCGTTCTGGTCCATGATTTCATCTATGTAAATTCGGCACAAGCGTTGGTTGTGGGGCAACATTCAAGCATATCGAATTTCCTGCTAAATTGTTGAGCTATTCTGACTCAACTTGACCGCGCGAACACAAATTCAAGCGCAACCGCTAGGAAAAATAAAAGGGCGCACGTGAAAGAAGATTATCTCAAGCGTATTTTGACTGCACGGGTGTATGACGTCGCGATTGAGTCGCCGCTGGAGCTCGCGGTCGGTATTTCGCAATCCATCGGTAACCGCGTGTTGCTCAAACGCGAAGATCTGCAGCCCGTATTCTCATTCAAGCTGCGCGGCGCGTATAACAAAATGGCGCACTTGACGGCGGCAGAACTGAAGCGCGGCGTGATTTGCGCGAGCGCGGGCAATCATGCGCAGGGCGTGGCGCTGGCCGCACAAAAACTCAACTGCAAAGCCACTATTGTGATGCCCGTCACCACTCCCAAAATCAAGGTGGATGCGGTCGCAAGACGCGGCGCGGCGGTGGTATTGCATGGCGACAGCTATCACGAGGCCAGCGGCTTTGCCAACCAACTGGCGATAACCAAAAATTTAATCTACGTCCATCCTTATGATGATCCGCTGGTTATCGCAGGCCAGGGCACCATCGGCATGGAAATTTTGCGTCAACATCAACACCCGATTGATGCGGTTTTTGTACCGATAGGCGGAGGCGGTTTGATTGCCGGTATTGCGGCCTACATCAAAGCGTTGTCACCGAAAACGAAAATCATCGGAGTGCAACCAGTCGACTCAAACGCAATGTATCAATCGCTGAAAGCCAATAAACGCGTGACCTTGTCGCATGTAAATTTATTTGCAGATGGCGTGGCCGTGAAGCAGGTCGGCAAAGAAACATTTCGCATGGCCAAGGAATTGGTCGATGAAATCGTCTTGGTATCGACCGATGAAATTTGTGCAGCGATCAAGGACATTTATCAGGATACGCGTTCCGTGATGGAACCATCGGGGGGCTTGGCATTGGCGGGCATCAGACACTATATCGCTCGCGAAAAAGTAAAAGATAAAACATTCGTGGCGATCTGTTGTGGCGCAAACATGAATTTTGACCGGCTGCGATTTGTCGCTGAGCGCGCGCAGGTCGGCGAGCATCACGAGGCATTGCTCGCGGTAACCGTGCCCGAAACGCGCGGCAGCTTCCGCCGTTTTTGCGAGCTGATCGGGCCGCGTAACGTGACTGAATTCAATTACCGTATTGCGGATGCCAAGGTTGCACATTTATTTGTTGGCGTACAAATACAAGGGCCGGATGAAGCGAAAAAACTGGTCGCCCATTTTAATAAACACGGCTTCAAAACAATTGATCTCACCGATGATGAAATGGCGAAACTGCATGTGCGGCATCTGGTGGGCGGACGTTCACCGCTGGCGCATAAAGAATCGATTTATCGTTTTGAATTCCCCGAACGCCCTGGCGCGTTGATGAGATTCCTGACCAGCATGAGTCCAAATTGGAACATCAGCTTGTTCCATTACCGCAACCACGGCGCGGACGTGGGCCGAATTCTGGTCGGCCTGCAAATTCCCAAAAATGAACGTAGCGGCTTCACAAAATTCCTGAAAACGCTCGGCTTCGAATATGTGGACGAGACCGAGAATCCCGCTTATCAGATTTTTTTGAAATAGAGAACGCAAGTAAAGGCGGGCATCTTGGCGCACTTATGCGCCAGGATGCCCGCCGAATAAGGGCTTCTTGCTTTATTTGCAGCAGCGATCTGAACGCGGGTTTAACCACCCAAATGCATCGTATAGCGCCCACCGCTGGAAAAAGTGCATTCACCGCTACCCTGGCTACTCGTGTTCATCGTATAGGCGCAACGCACATAACCGCCGCGCGAGCCGGCGGCATTGGCATTGCCCTGATGTGCATCCTGGCCGCTGCGGGTGGCCTCGCCCGAAAAACTTTCGTTGCCCGCATTGACGTTAAACGTGCCGCGGCCGTTGAGATTATTAACCACCTGACCGATCAGAATGCCGGTCGATGCCGCGGCATCATTGGCTGGATAAAGTCGCGCGACGAGATTGATCTGTGACGGCGCAGGCGGCAGGATGGGATATGGTGGCGGCACGGGCGAATAAGCGATATTCGAGGGCCGGCCTTGATTATCGATAGGAATAACATAGCAGCCCGCTAGCGATACCAACAGCGGAACAGCAACCAGCAATGATGCGCGTGGAACAGAGATTCGCGACATAAAGTCCTTTCGTGGACAGGCACATGCCTGCAAACGAAATGTGCACGATGTGGCATCACGTCCGCCAGTGGAAAGCGCGTGGGTTGCGGGAGTCACTACCCAGCGTAGTGACAGGCGCTACGCCGCGTCGGCAATTCAGACGGGGCTCTCCCGCCTTGAGACGACACCCATAGTGGCGTACTATCGCTTGCTCAATCTACGGGAGAAAAACAATGTTCAGCCACATCATGGTCGGTGCCAACGACATCAACGCTTCAAAGAAATTCTATGACGCCATCTTGGGCACGCTCGGTGTGCCGCCCGGCAGAATGGACGATAAGGGCCGTGTGTTTTATATGACCAAAACCGGCGTTTTCGCCATTAGCAAACCGATCAACGGCGAGGCGGCGTGTGCTGCCAACGGCGGCACGATTGGTTTTGCGGTCGATAGCCCGGAAATCGGCAATACGTGGCACGCGACGGGTGTGGCCAACGGCGGCACGGCGTGTGAAGATCCGCCCGGCCTTCGTGAAGGCCCGAAGGGACAACTGTACCTCGCGTATTTGCGTGATCCTGCGGGCAATAAAGTGTGTGCAATGAAGCGCATGTATTAACGCTCGCAATGGTAAAACCTAGCCACCTCACACAGCGAGCGAAGAGCATTGATCTGCACCAAGTCACGATGCTGGCAGCGAGTTTAGACTAGGCACGCGATCTACTGATGGTCAGATTTTTTAAGAGCTGCAGGGCGTTTTGAGAATCGCTCAAACTAAACCTCGGAGGGTCTTATGCATATTGGAAAACGTAATTTTT
>JBBRZG010000131.1:0-10225 GCA_038236905.1 Burkholderiales bacterium | reverse complement strand
GTCAGATAACCATTGATCGTGAGACCGTCGCGTGATTTATAGCTGACCGGTTTCATAAACGCCATTTGCGATTCTTTGATGGACGAATTGATGTCGGCTAACTTGCTTAATGCCCCGCTTTTCGCATCGTACAAATAACGTGCGCCCTCCGTGCGATCGTTGCTGGCTGCGACGATCCAGCGCTTTTCATCCTTGGTATGGCTCTGCAAGCCAATCTCGTAGCCGGGCAGTTTCGCTTCCAGTGTTTTGTAGAGTGCAACAGTCGCCGCGTCCAATACCTTGCGTTCCGGCTTGGCGGTGACGTAATTTATTTCGGTCAGCACTTTGCGCTCCTGCGAAAATGCCATGCCTCCTGCGTCCACTTCGGGATGCTCAAACAGCACTTTGCCTTCTTTAGCGGTCGCCAAATCGAGTTCAACAATCGCTTTTTTATCGCGTCCGCGATTGCTGTTAACGTACATGCGCTTGTTGTCGAACGTAAAAAATAGCGGATCAACGGATTCGCGGAAATTGGTCGTCACCACTGGTTTGAACTCATCTTTTTCGGTGGCACGATAAAGCAAACTTGTGTTCACCCCGTCGCTGGTGGCGGCGGCGCGTACTTTGCCGGCGTGGTCAGTGACCCAGCTGGTAATGTTGCCGGGGTTTTTAGCCACCAGCTCACTCGAAGCGGTTTTCACATTTATTTTATATACGTCAAAGACTTTTTTATCGCGCTGGTTATGCTGCACCAAGATATGCGCATCATCATCAAGCAAATCATCCACCATCTCAGCACGAACACCCGCGTACGGTGTCAAATCTTTCACGGTGCCGCCCCCGGGTCCTCCATCAATGCCGACTGACACCACGTGGAAATTTTCATCGCCACCAAAGTCTTTCGCAAACAAAATATGGCCGCTGCTTTTCCAAGAGTAGTTGGCAACATCGCGCGCGGTTTCGCTGGTCAACCGTTTCGCTTCGCCGACCGGTTTGCCAGACGCGTCAATCGCTTGAATGAAAATATTTTTACGCGTGGGATTTGCTGCGCCTGCACCGGCTTCGGTTGCCGCCCATGGTTGCATATAGCTTAGATATCTCCCATCTGGCGAAAGTCGAAAATACGATTTTTCCGGTGTTTTGAAAAAATTGCGCAGCGGTATTAGCGCGGGGGCGGATCCAGCTGGTGCGCTTACCGCAGCCGTGGTTTGCGCGCTGACAGTGAGTGGTGTCAGTACGCACATCGCCACTGACGCGCCGATCAAACTGAGCGTGCGCGTAGCATTTGAAATCAATTTCATAGGCTTCTCCTGAGGATGAATTTAGGGCCGGCAACAAATGCCGAACTGTAAATTAACATCACCGCCAGCCGAAAGACGGTGACATGCGACGAATTGCAGATTTCGCGGCATCAATCTATCGTCAGCGTGATTTCGTCCCTTGGCTTATTCCGCCGTCAGCGTATCCGCCTTGGTAAACAGCCAGGTGCGCGTAATGTGCAGCACATCGGTATCGCGTTTGATGTTGTCGGGGAATCGATCGTACGGTGCGGCCAGATGCACGATCCGTTTCGCGGCCTCGTCCAACACTTTGTGGCCGGACGATTTATTGATCTGCACATCTTCCACCTCGCCATTCGCTTTGATCGCGATCGTGAGCTGGAGTGAACCATACAGTTTGCGCGATTTCGCTTCCTCCGGATAATTCAAATTACCCACGCGCTCAATTTTTTGACGCCAGCTGTCCACATAGCGCGCAAACCGATACTCGGTGGTGCGCGCGCCGACGAACGTGCGTTTGGGCCGCTGCTGATAGGCCTCGTACTCGCGCGAAATTGCCGCTTCCAAGCGCGAAATCGCCTCCGTTTTTTCAATCAGATCCGATGCGGACGGCGGACTGGGCGAACCGGACGGCTGGCTCGCCACTTCACCCTGCAATACCTTTGCTGATGATTTAGCCTGCGTCATCAGTGTTTTCATTTCCTGCTCAAGCTGCCTGATGCGTTCCTGCGCCGCACGGGCTTCGTTTTTTGCGGCTTGTTCAATCGCGGGCAACGAAGTTTTTGCGCGCCGCGCCTCATCGGTATTGCCGCCACCATCAAGATTGGCCTGCGCCAGCGCATCTGCCTTGGTGGGTGCGGTGAGCGATTTGGAATTGACCAGCACCACGTCCATCACGTTATGGGGCGGTGCCAGTGCGCTCGAATTGAGCAAGCCTAAGGTCAGCAATAAATAGACAACGAGTGCCAGCAAAAGATGCGCTGCAAGCGAAGCCAGCGTGGCCGTTTGCATCGGTATCGATAGCGCAATCGCGCGATGCACAGATAGAAATACCGGTGGCGGCGGGATCGCGGCCACGACCGCAAGTTTGGCATTGATCTTTTTTGCGATGCGGGCATCGACTTGTTTTACCACCTTGCGCGGCTTTTCAAGCATTGTTCACACAGCCTAAAAAAATCAAAGTCACCATTCGCGAATTCTAATGTGCTTTCGATGCTGACGCGAAGTTTTGTCGGCGTCCTAGCATCGTTTCTTTTATCGATTCTCCCTTCAAGCCTGAACCGCCTCATCCGCCGCTTGCGGTGGCAGGCTGAATTGCCCTGTTATCGCCCAGTAATCAATTTCACCGACGACGACTTTGACGGAAGTCTTACCCGGCAATGCCGGGTTTTTATCCAGCTTTACGACCAGTGGCAACAAGCGTGCCCTGACCAACTCATCGCGAATCATCGTGCCATCAAATTCTCGAATGTTTTCCTGCTCTAAAAAGCGGAAACACCAATAGCGTTCGAGTTCGCGCTGAAACTCGGCGTAAGCGTCGTACGTAACATCAAATTTCCGCACGATCTCGTTAAGTTCCGGCGAGCGCTTGGCAAACGGTGGCGGCTCGGACCGTAGCAGTGCAATCAGCTGTCGTTGATTGACCAGATCCACATATCGACGCAGCGGCGACGACGACCATGCGTATTGAGCAACGCCCAATCCTTCATGCGGCAACGCTTCCGTGGTCATGCGGGTTTTCTGGTTTTGCTGGGCGCGATAAATGCCGGCCACGTTATTTTCGGCCAGCAATTTGCCCCACTCGCTGTTCGCAAAAATCATGAATTCAGATACCACGGTGTCAATCGGGCTTCCCCGCTTGCGCGGCGTGATGGATACACGTCCCGCGTTGACCTCAAAATTGAAATCCAGCTTGTCCTGCTCGGCTTCGTTTTTGCCGCGACGACCGCCCAGCTTCTTAGCGAGTTTGTGGAGCAAGATGAGTTCTTCACCATATTCACCTTCGGCCAATCCCGCGGCGACTGACTCTTCGTGAAAATATTTCTCCAGCGTATCTATCCGCAAATTGCGCTCAATCGCAACCTGCTCAATCGCCGAGCGCATCGAAACCAGATCAAGTGAATCGGGGGCGAACCGCGCATAAAACGAAACAGCCGGACAGATGCGACCTTCGGCGAGTGTGGCCAGCTCCACCGCCGCAGCGGGCAGCATGGTGATTTTTTGGCCGGGGAAATAGACTGTCGATAGTCGGTTCGCCGCAAGCTTTTCAAGCGCACTGTCACGATCAAAAAATAGCGCCGGTGCGGCGATATGAATACCAATCTCGATGCTGCCATCCGCCTCATGATGAATTGAAAAAGCATCATCAATTTCGGTGGTCGTTGCATCATCAATACTAAACGCCGTCACATTTGCCCGCGGCAAGTTTTGCGGTGCAGTCGCGTCAACGGCACCAAAATACTCCACGCCGCGCGGAAAATAATCGGCCAAAAATTTGCCCAAATGATAGTCGTGGGGAGCATTGGCATGATCCGTCCACGCACCCGCGTTGAATAATAATTTTGGCAGGGGAATTTGAGTCTCGGCGACGGCCGCTTCGGCCGCTTTCATCAGCAGCGTATTGCGATCCGGCTTATACAACAGCATGCTCAAATGGGGCCGCATTTCTTCCGGCATCACGCCTGATTTTAATTGGCTGACCCACGCCGCCATTTGTTCGGTCTCGCGTTTTTTTCGCTCGATACTGGCCAGCGCGGCTTTCAGATTTTCTTCGGGTGCCGCTTGATAGCGACCCTTGCCGCGCTTATAAAAATACATCGGTGCCGCATGCAGTTTGATCGCGGCGGCGGCCGACTCGATGGGCGAGGGGGCGTGACCAAAATAATCCAGTGCCAATTGTTCGCAGCCAAATTCACTGGTGCCACACACTTCCCATAAAAAATCAGCGTCAATACCGGCTGCGAGTTTGTCCGCAGCAGGCATGAATTCGCCCAACGCAGACTCAAACTTGAGCAGCACCTGATTCGCTTTGATTTTGCTGCGTTTGCCGCTGACTGACTCAACCTGCAGCGAGGTGACGATGTCCGTCATCACGTGCGCAACTTTGAAACCGCCGTCTTCTTCGTAAAAAACATTCATATTTTGGCGGAGATATTTGTAATAACAAGAGCCAAAATTATACCTGTGGGGTTTGGCATAACCCATGTCGCATAATCGCGGAAGAAAATAAGGAATAAATATGGATCGAACCTACAAGAGCGGCATCGCCGTTGCATCACACCACGAAGCCGCGAAAACCGCCACACACTTGCTGCGCGAGGGTGCCAATGCCATTGAAGCCATGGTCGGGGCGGCGGCCACGATTGCGGCGGTTTATCCGCATATGACGGCAATCGGCGGCGACGCATTTTGGTTGATTCATCAACCAGGAAAAGTGCCGGTCGCGATTGATGCCTGTGGTGCTGCAGTATTGCGGGCCAGCATCGATTTTTACAAGAGCGCAGGCCACGATGCAATCCCGATCCGCGGACCACTTGCCGCGAACACGGTCGCCGGCACGGTATCGGGCTGGGAAAGTGCGCTGATGCTGTCAAAGCAGTGGGGCGGAAAATTGCCGCTGACCGCGATATTGGAAAACGCCATCCGCCTTGCACGCGATGGCATAACGGTCACCAATAGCCAATACGCCAGCACCCTCGCCAAAGCGGGCGAACTGACCGCCCAACCCGGCTTTGCGGAATCATTTTTAGTCTCCGGCGAGGCACCCGCCGCGGGAAGTAGTTTTAAAATGCCACGCCTGGCGAACACGCTCGAACATCTGTCCAAGAAAGGGCTGGCCGATTTTTACACCGGCGATATCGCCGACAGCATCGCGCGAGATTTTGCGAAAATCGGCGGGCTCGTATCGTTCGATGATTTACGCCAATATGAAGCGATGTTTCGCGAGCCGCTCAACCGCCCGCATTCGCTCGGTACCCTTTACAACATGACGCCACCGACACAGGGTGTGGTGTCACTGCTCATCCTATCCATTCTCGATAAGCTCGGATTGCAAAACCTCGATCCTGTCGGCGCCGATTATGTTCATCTCTGCGTCGAAGCGACCAAGCAAGCGTTCAGCATTCGCGATAAACACGTCACCGACCCGGCGCACATGAAGGTGCATCCGCAATCGTTATTGGACGACGATATTGTGGCCGCGCTCGCCGCGAAAATCAGCGCGCAAAAAGCCGCGCCGTGGGGCAAAAATCTGAAGCCTGCCGATACCATTTGGATGGGCGTGATTGATGGCGAAGGCCGCGCGGTGTCGTTCATACAATCGATTTATCACGAGTTTGGCTCGGGCGTGGTGCTGGCGGAAAGCGGCATCAATTGGCAAAATCGTGGCGCGAGTTTCTCACTCGATCCGACCGCGCTGCTGGCGTTGCAGCCGGGCAAAAAGCCATTCCACACCCTCAACCCCGCGATGATGCTGTTTAACGATGGCCGCGTGATGCCCTATGGCACCATGGGCGGCGACGGCCAGCCGCAAACGCAGTGCGCCGTGTTCACCCGGATCGCCAGTTTCGGCATGAGCCCGCAGGCGGCGATTGATGCGCCGCGGTGGTTGCTGGGCCGCACTTGGGGCACGCTGTCAGATTCGCTCAAAATCGAACGCCGCTTTGACGAGCGCGTGTTCAATGATTTGAAAGCGCGCGGTCATGATGTCGAATGGCTGGGTGAATGGGATGAAAGTGTCGGCCATGCAGGCGCGTTGATCCGGGCAAAAACCGGCGAGCTGGTCGGAGGATATGACAAGCGCAGCAACGGATCGGTCGAAGGTTTTTAAGCCCTGCGTTTTTGTGGGCGTAAGATCTAAGAATGCGGTGTAAAACTGCTAAAACGCCGACTGACGGGGCGTTTGAGGCGAAAAGCCTTCAAAACACCCGCTAATAAAGGGGTTTAATATTTTTAGCTTACCCCGCACGCTCGATTGATCCGCCAATCACGAACCTGATCAACGCTGGAATATGCCCAGGAAATGAGTTCAATTCATGGTCGCCGCCCTCGATCACGATTTGTGCAGCCGCCGCAAAGCAGCTGGTTGCCGTGCGGTAGTCGAGCACCTCGTCGCCGGTCTCTACGATCAATAAATATCGCTCGGGATGCGTGATCTGCGCCACAAACATATCGCGCAGTGTCTTTACATGCATTGCCGTGAATTCAAAAACTTCATCGGTATACAAATTTGTTTGCGAGCCGAGGTATTGCGCAAGCGTATCGAACGGCCGGATCGATGGGTTCAGCAGCGCCGCGCGACAACCTCGTTTCTCGGCGATGACCTGCGCATAAAAGCCGCCTAGCGAACTACCGACCAGCGTAAGATCGCCCGCAGGAATATTTGCGCAGCATTGCATCAATTGGTTGATGGCAATGGCGGGATCGAAACTGAGATCGGGCGCGTAAAAATTGATGTCGGCGTGATGAGCCAAAAGATTATCGCGCAGCTGTGTTGCCTTGCGCGACCGCGATGAGCTTTTAAAGCCGTGCGCATAAACAATTGTCGGCATGGGTGCTCGAAAAGTGTGCAGTGATGGAGGTGTCGGTCGACATGAACTATTGTTTGCGCTGATCTGCAGCAAAATGCAACTAGATCGGACTGACGGTCAACGCAACGGGCTTTTGCGAGCGGAACACATCAAGGTTTATGGCGATGGCGGCTGACGAATACGGATGACAACAGCGTCTGCGGCTGACATCAGATTGCGCGGTAAATGTGGCACTCATGTCCACATTCACCGCGCTGTCTGACTGGGCCATCTGGCGTAGCGCCGATGTCCGCGTTCTCCTCCTCGCATTCGCAAGACGGGTTGGCGCAAGTGTCGGAATTACAAATTTACGATGAGCGTCACAACCGCTTGGAAGCTGCTCTGCAGTACACCTCATGCAAAACAATGCGACCTCGTAAACTTTAACCACACACTTTGCTCAAGTGCTACGCAGACTACGGACTTTCAAAACAAAAAGCACGCTGCGCTGCAACATCGCGCGGCTGGCACCACCCTAGGTGGTGGGCGCTGGGCGCTTAAGGTGGATGCGATTTTTCATGCCTAGGGAGAAAGTAGACCCATCGAGCCGCTGCCGAACCATCGAAAGCCATATTTGCAATTTGCGTGAGGCATGATCGCAGCGCTTTACGAAACCCAACTATCGGTGCAGGCAGCTTCAGTGATTCAAATGGTGAGCGGCAATCGCGTTCAATAGTTTTCCATGCACACCGCCAAATCCGCCGTTGCTCATCACCAAAATATGGTCGCCTGCTTTCGACATCTCGGCTATCGATTTCACCATCGCATCGAGGTCATTGAAGATACTGGTTTTGGTGGCTGTATGGGTGGTGCTGGCGTCGAACGTTTTGGCCACGTCCCAGCCCAAATTATTGGCATAAATAAACGCCATATCCGCATTGCTGAGTGAGCCCGGCAGCGCTGAATTCATCGTGCCAAGTTTCATGGTGTTTGAGCGCGGTTCGAGCACAGCAATAATGCGGGCGTCTTTTGACAAACCGATTTTTTTGCGCAGCCCAGTTACGGTGGTTTGAATCGCCGTCGGATGATGCGCGAAGTCATCATAGACCGTGACGCCATTCACCACACCACGCACTTCCATGCGCCGCGCCACGCCTTCGAATTGGTTTAAGGCCTCAATCGCAATCTTGGTGGGCACGCCCGCATGGCGCGCTGCGGCAATCGCTGCCAAGGCATTCATGGTGTTGTGCGAGCCTATTTGGCCCCATGCGACTTCGCCTTTTTTGTCACCATTGAGCAGCACGTCAAATTGGCCTTCTTCCGCGCGGCGTTTGAAATCCCATGCATGACCGGGGCCAAATTTTTCAATCGGTGTCCAGCAGCCTTTTGCAATCGTCGCGTCAAGATTTTTATCGCTGCCGTTACTGACAATCAAGCCGTTCGCTGGAATCGTTCGCACCAAATGATGAAATTGCGTTTGAATCGCCTCCACGTTTGGAAAAATATCAGCGTGGTCATATTCGAGATTATTCAACACGGCGGTGCGCGGGGAATAGTGAACAAATTTGGAGCGCTTATCAAAAAACGCGGTGTCGTATTCGTCCGCCTCGATCACGAAAAACGGCGAATCACCTTTTGGCGAACGCGCCGAAATGCCGAAGTTCTTCGCAATCCCGCCGATCAAAAACCCCGGTGCCACGCCCGCGTAATCCAGAATCCACGCCAACATCGAGGACGTCGACGTTTTGCCATGGGTGCCCGCCACCGCGAGCACCCATTTGCCGCGCAACACGTTTTCGCCCAGCCATTGGGGACCCGAAATATACGGCAAGCCGCGATTCAAAATTTCTTCAATCACCGGTTTGCCGCGCGTCATCGCGTTGCCAACGACGTAAAGATCGGCTTTGAATTCGTTCAATTGCTCCGCATCAAAACCCTCATGCAGGCCGATGCCGAGCGCCTCCAGCTGGGTCGACATCGGCGGGTACACATTCGCATCGCAGCCACTGACGGCGTGCCCGGCTTCCTTGGCGAGCGCCGCGAGCCCGCCCATGAATGTGCCGCAAATACCGAGAATATGAATGTGCATGTTGTAGACTTAAATGATTAAGCCCGCATTTTCTCATCAAATAAGCAGACAACTCTAAAAGGAAAACTCCCCCAATGCATTGGCGTGGATTAACGATTCGCGAATGGGTCTGGCTCGTCGGGCCGTGGCTGCTGGGTCTCGTCGCGATGATTTTTGTGATCAATTATTTTTGGCAGCCCGCGCCGCCCCGCTCCATCGTTATGGCCACCGGCGCTGAAGGTGGGGCCGCCTATCGCGCAGGCGAGCGTTATCGGGATGTGCTGGCCAAACGCGGCATTACGGTTGAGCTGCGCGCGACCACGGGATCATTGGAGAATCGCGCGAAATTATTGGACGATGATTCAGGTGTGTCGGCCGCGTTTGTACAGACCGGCAGCGCGACGATGGAGGATGCGATTTGGCTATCAGCGGTCGCCGGAGTGTACCCCGAGCCGCTATGGATTTTTTATCGCGCCGACCCTAAGCACACGATCACCCAAGTCAGCGATTTGGCAGGCAGAAAAATCGCCATCGGCAGCCGTGGTAGCGGCACGCGGCGGGTGATGGTCGATTTATTTGCGGCCTATGGCATCGATATCGAAACCCAGCCACATTCGGATCTGAACGGTGTTCCCGCCGCCACTGCACTGCTCAATCGCGAAGTAGAAGCCGTGGCCGTTGTCACCGGCGAAGATTCCGCGCAGGTGCAAACACTGCTCCGCGAGCCCGATATCCGATTGCTGGGCTTTCCGCACTCCGCCGCATTGAGCCGCCATTTCCCCTCGCTGACGACGGTGAAATTGGCGCCCGGTATGATCGATCTCGCCAAAAACATTCCGCCCGAAGAAGTGCCGCTGATCGCCGCCATGTCGCAGCTACTGGTGCGCAACGATTTGCACCCCGCGCTGATTCGCATCCTCGCCGAAGCCGCCAAAGAAATCCACCACGGTAGCGGCTGGTTCCATAAGGCTGGTGATTTTCCGACCATGCGCGGCACTGATGTACCGATCCACGCGGATGCGGATCGGTACTTCACGTCAGGCGTGAGTTTTTTGCAGCGGTATTTGCCGTTTTGGGTCAGCGTCTGGGTCGAGCGTGCGCTGATTTTATTGGTGCCGCTGTTAGCCATCGGCATCCCCGCCGCGCGTCTGCTGCCCGCGCTGTACAACTGGCGGATGCGCGAACGAATTTACCGCTGGTATGCCGAGGTGCGTCACCTCGATAGCGAAGCGATGAACGCAAAACCGGCCAGCCATGACGCTGAAAATATTCTCGGCAAACTCAATAAAATCGAAGCCCGCGCAGATCACGTGCGCGTGCCGCTAGCCTTCGCGCGTGAACTTTATGATTTGAAAGTGCACATTGAATTTGTGCGGGGGCGGTTGCGGTAG
>JBBRZG010000130.1:0-10371 GCA_038236905.1 Burkholderiales bacterium | reverse complement strand
GTTCACGCGATCCGCGCACGGGTATCACACGGCGCCATCACTTTTATAACGATACCTTTCGGCGCGCATTTGCTCGCGCAATGAAGCAGGTGGGTGTGATGAAGCCGGCCACGCCGCACACACTACGGCATTCGTTTGCGACGCATTTATTGCAAGGCGGCGCGGATATTCGCACCATCCAAACGTTGTTGGGTCACGCCGATGTTTCAACCACAATGATCTATACCCATGTGGCGAAAATTGGGGGCGGCGTGAAAAGCCCAATCGATACCTTGCTCGCGATGCCAGTGCCCACGCGTGCAAGCCCAGAGACGCTGCGTGCTTTGAACGAGATGCCGGCTTAGTGATAGACGCCTAGTCTGCACTACACCATTGCTACCGATGCTACCAATAGTTAATCGCGTCAAAAGAAGGTCGCGCGTAAGCGCTTCACGAGGCGGTAAAAGATGCAAAAATTAAACCCTAAGCAGGGCGGGCATTTCGAAGCATTTTCGGCTTAAGCGCTGCGCCAGTACTAGAGTTTGGTGCGCCCGACTGGATTCGAACCAGTTACCCTCGGCTTCGGAGGCCGATACTCTATCCAAATGAGCTACGGGCGCTTTTTTGTACACCAACGAGGATTTTACCATCGGGGCGAGCTGCCTGTCGTTCTCGTTATCCTACTACTCGTTTCGTTCTTCCGCGACACATGCCAGCAACTGCGAATCCCATGAGGGCAAATTGAAATTGAGCGCTGCTTCAATTTTGGCGCAATTGAGCACCGAATAAGCTGGACGTTTGGCCGGTGTTGGATATTCAAGCGTCGAAATAGCGCGAATATTCTCTACCCGTCGTGCAGGATCGCGGGTGTTAGCAAGAATTGCTGATGCAAATCCATGCCATGAGGTCACGCCGCTGGCAGCCACATGGTAGAGCCCGTCTGCAATCGTCAATTCGGCTTTAGGGGCTTTAGCAGCTTTATCGGCTTCAAAATTGAGCACGCGCTGTGTCGTATCCGCAACCAAACGCACCCAAGTCGGGGAGCCAATTTGATCGTCCACCACGCTCAGGCTTTCGCGCTCGCGCATCAACCGAAGCATCGTCAACATAAAATTTTGTCGCCGATTGCCGTACAGCCAGCTCACGCGCATCACCAGATGACGCCGGGCGATTGAGGCCACTGCGATTTCACCCGCCAGTTTGGATTTCCCATAGACGCCCAATGGCGCGACCGGGTCAGTTTCAACATACGGCCTGGTTGCGCTGCCATCGAACACATAATCGGTCGAGTAATGAACAATCGGTATATCTAAACGATTCGCCTCCTCCGCCAGCACGCCGGGTGCGATGCCGTTGATGGCGACGGCAAGATCTGCTTCTTTCTCTGCAAGATCGACGGCGGTGTAGGCAGCCGCGTTGAGGATCAAGTCAGGTTTGATCGAGCGAACTGTTTTAACGATGTGATCCGGTTGCGATAAGTCGAGCTCGCGGCGGTCAAGTGAAATAACTTCGTGCTGCGCTTTAGGTGTACGCGAAAATTTGTTGGCAAGTTCATAGCCCAGCTGGCCGTTTTTCCCGGTAACTAATATTTTCAAGCGAAGCAGTCCGCGTCTTTGAATAACGCACCTTCCGCATCTTTGGCATTAACGCGCGGCTGATGATTAACGCGCTCCAATGGCCACGAGATTTTAAGCGCAGGATCGTTCCACAACAAGGTGCGCTCGTGCTCTTTAAACCAGACATCGGTTGTTTTATAGAGAAATTCCACATCATCCGTGAGCGCCATAAAGCCATGTGCAAATCCCTCGGGCACCCACAGCATGCGTTTATTTTCAGCCGACAGCACCAATGAAATATGCTGGCCAAAAGTCGGTGACGCGCGACGCATATCGACCGCAACATCGAATACCTCGCCCGCAGTGACGCGCACAAGTTTGCCCTGCGCATGCTGAATTTGGTAATGCAATCCGCGCACTACGCCTGCCGCCGACCGCGAATGGTTGTCCTGCACAAAATCAGGGGATACGCCCGTTGTTTTGGAAAAATTATCGCGGTTATAGCTTTCGTAAAAGAAGCCGCGTTCATCATTGAACACCGCAGGCTCAATAATTTTTACGTCTGCAATGGCGGTGTCGATGACCTTCATCCTTGCAGTTTCTCTTTGAGCATTGCGATCAAATATTGTCCGTAACTATTCTTCAGCATCGGCGCCGCCAGCGCCTCAATTTCTGAAGCCCCGATCCAGCCTTGTCGATATGCAACTTCCTCCGGGCAAGCCACTTTCAAGCCTTGTCGTCGCTCGATAATCTCGATGTATTGCGATGCTTCCAGCAGCGATTCGTGGGTGCCGGTATCGAGCCAGGCCATGCCGCGCCCCATCACCTCGCAATTAAGTTCGCCTCGCTTCAGATAGAGTCGATTCAAATCGGTAATTTCTAATTCGCCGCGTGCGGAGGGCTTCAGGTCTGCCGCCAATTCACATACGTTTTTATCGTAAAAATAAATACCTGTGACCGCATAACGCGATTTTGGTTGGGCTGGTTTTTCTTCCAGCGAGATCACTTTGCCTGCCGCATCAAATTCTGCCACGCCGTAACGTTCCGGGTCGTGTACGCGATACGCAAATACAGTCGCGCCTTCGGACCGTGCCGAGGCACGCTGAAGTTGCGCTGAAAAATCGTGGCCGTAAAAAATATTGTCACCCAAAATCAGCGACGACAATGAGTCACCAATAAACGATTTACCGATAATAAATGCCTGTGCCAAACCGTCTGGCGTGGGCTGCACCGCATAGGTTAAATTCATTCCCCACTTTCTTCCATCGCCGAGCAGCTCTTGGAACCGCGGCGTGTCGTGTGGTGTGGAAATGATCAAAATATCGCGGATGCCCGCCAGCATTAAGGTCGAGAGCGGGTAATACACCATCGGCTTGTCGTAAATCGGCAGCAGCTGCTTTGATACGACCTGGGTTACCGGATAGAGGCGCGTGCCGCTGCCGCCGGCGAGAATAATGCCTTTGCGATTCATGGCGTTGCTCCAGCATGATTGTATTGAGTTTCAACCCATTGCCGATATTCGCCGCTCACCACCGATTGCACCCATAAATCGTTCGCTAAATACCATGCGACGGTTTTACGAATGCCTGAATCAAAGGTCTCCGTGGCGCGCCAGCCTAATTCAGTTTCGAGTTTGCTTGCGTCAATCGCGTAGCGCTGATCGTGGCCTGGGCGGTCTTTGACGAATGCGATTTGGCTTGCATACGATTTGCCATCCGCGCGCGGCTGCATCTCGTCGAGCAGCGCGCAAATGGTGTGAACGACCTGCATATTAGTGCGCTCGTTTTTACCGCCGACGTTATAAACCTCACCCACTCGACCTTGCGCCAGTACGGCGCGAATTGCCGCGCAATGATCGGTCACGTATAGCCAGTCGCGCACGTTCTTACCATCGCCATATACGGGCAGCGGTTTGCCGCCAAGCGCGTTCAAAATCATCAATGGAATCAGCTTTTCCGGGAAATGATACGGGCCATAATTGTTCGAGCAATTGGTCGTGAGCACCGGCAATTTGTGGGTGTGATGGGCCGCGCGTACCAAATGATCTGACGCAGCTTTGGATGCAGAGTACGGGCTGTTGGGCTCGTAGCGATGAGCTTCGGTGAACGCTGGGGCGACCTCACTCAGGGAGCCATAAACCTCGTCAGTGGAGACATGTAAAAAGCGGAAGGCCGCTTTTTTATCTTCGGCCAGCGTCGAAAAATAGGTACGCACTTCTTCAAGCAGATTAAAAGTGCCCACAATATTGGTTTCAATGAATTCAGCTGCGCCATGAATTGAGCGATCAACGTGACTTTCCGCTGCGAAATTTACAATCGCCCGCGGCTGGGTCGCCGCCAGCAGCTTTGCGATCACCGCTCGGTTGCCTATGTCGCCGCGCTGGAAATGATAGTGCCTGTGCGCGGCGAGGTCGGCGAGCGACGCCAAATTGCCGGCATAGGTGAGTTTATCGAGATTGAGGACGGGCTCGTTTTCCTCGGCTAACCATTGCCGGATGAAATTTGAACCAATAAAACCTGCACCGCCAGTAACTATGATCATAGTGAAATCGTAATGTAAGTTGGGCGTCGGATTTGAGCACGGCGCCAATTTTAGAAGCTCTATTTTATCTCTGGGCAGTCCGCTGTCGATTTCTTTGACAATTCAATTAATTTCGCATATTTGGCAAACGCTGCAAAACAGCCTATCGCGACGTGTGCAAAGCCGGGGCCGCCATCCAAGAATCCCTGCCTGAGAAAATAGAATTTGATGAATCTCGACAGAGGACTCAGAAATAATTTGAAATAACCAGCACGCACGCCCTGCCCGTAGAGGGCTTGCGCGTGCAAGCTCGAATAGCGGTTTTGTTTGGCCAAATACAGCGTCACATCCTCGGCAGAGTCGTGCATCAGATCCCCGCTCAGTCGGCCGACATCGGCCGTGGTGATTACCGTTTCGTGCACTTCATCGTTACTCCAGCTCGCATAATTTCGATCAAACAGACGTAACGACCAATCAGGATAGCCTTCTCCGTGCGCCAGCCAGCGGCCTAAAAAGCGGTTGCGTCTGGGCATACGATAAGCATGGCGGAGCTGGGGTGATGGCTCAAACACCCCGCGGATACTGACTTCCAAGGCAGGAGATATGCGTTCATCAATATCTAGACACAGCACCCAATCATGCTTTGCGGCGCTGACGGCAAATTGCTTTTGACGACCAAACCCGAGCCATTCCTTTTCAATCACGCGACAACCCATGACGTCGGCAATGGCCCGCGTAGCATCGGTTGAACCCGAATCGACCACCAATACTTCATCGGCAAATTTCACGCTTTCAATGCACGCGCCAATCTGACTGGCGGCATCTTTAGCAATGATGACAACGGATAAGGGAATTTTTTGGGCAGGCACTTTTGGCGTGGTTTTCGTAGATTGCAATGCAGTAACAATAGTTGAACAAGCGCTGAAAAGAATAGGGAAATAGTGAGTCGTAATTGTAAGGCGTGAATGTAAATCGTTAATGAAAAAATCTCCGTTCGCTCGTGCCCAAACGTCATTATCCGCTCGGCGGGTTACTTTCCGGCCAGTGCTCCGCTAAAATGCGTCGTGCGCGTACTGCTAGTCAAACTTTCCTCGATGGGTGACGTGATCCACAATTTACCCGTGGTGACCGATCTTGCGCGGGCGTTCCCGGGCATCGAAATCGATTGGGCGACGGAAGCGCCCTATGCGGATTTGGTTTCATTGCACCCGTCGGTGAAACGGGTTTTCCCGATTCATTTGCGCGCACTGAAAAACCAGTGGTGGCGCGCCGCGCGATGGGTGCGCTTGGCGGGCGAGCGTCGCGCGCTGGCCGGCTGGCAGTACGATGCGGTGATTGACACGCAGGGCTTGGTCAAAAGCGCGGTCATCGCGCGCGGTGCCGGTCAGCCTATTTCCGGCTATAACCAAGCGTCGGCGCGCGAGCCGTTGGCATCACGATTTTATGATTTCACCTTCGACATCGCCGTGACGCAGCACGCGGTTGAGCGTAACCGGCAATTGGTCGCTGCCGCGATGGATTACGAAATCATGAGCCCGGTGGATTATGGATTGAGTCTTCAAACAGCACGCCCTGTGTGGCTTTCAAGCCAACCGACGGTCGTGCTATTGCATGCCACCAGCCGCGCAGATAAGGAATGGCCGTTGGCGAATTGGGCTGCGCTGGGCAAGAAACTGAACGCGCATGGTTTTAGTGTGGCGCTGCCCTGGGGCAATGAAAATGAAAAGAATGTGAGCGAGAGAATTGCCGCGACGCTGCCCTATGCAACGGTTGCACCCGCGATGAATTTGACCAGTGCGGCCGCATTACTCGCGCATGCGGCGGGGGTGGTGGGGGTGGATACCGGACTTGCCCATTTGGCGGTTGCCTTCAAACGCCCGACCGTGGGAATTTACGTCGCCACGCAACCTGCATTGACCGGACTGCACGGCAGCATTGACGCGATAAATCTCGGTGGTGGCACGTCCAGTAAAATATCTAACCCCAGCGTAGAGGCGGTGTTTGAGGCACTTATGGCCCATGTGCCGCCCCCAGTCTAGTGATGCGTCGATTTTTATACACACTTTTGTTAATTACCGTCACGCCACTGGTGTTGTTACGGCTGTGGCTGCGAGGTCGCCGTGAGCCGGGATATCGGCAGCATATCAGCGAGCGATTTGGTGATTTCAACCAGCCCGCACTATCGGGCGCAATCTGGCTTCACGCGGTGTCGGTGGGGGAAGCGCGGGCCGCTGCACCAATCATTGCAGCGCTAAGCGCGCGATTTGGGGAACGGCCAATACTGATTACTTGCATGACTGTGACAGGGCGCGCGACGGCGACTGAGCTGTTTGGAGACGTGGCGGTGATCGCTTATTTGCCTTACGATTTTCCATGGGCGCACCGTCATCTGATTCAGCGTTTTGATCCATGCATGCTGCTGGTGATGGAAACTGAAATATGGCCGAATTTGCTGGCGGGCTGTCGCGAAAAGAACATTCCGACATTGCTGGTGAATGCACGCTTGAGTGAGCGTTCGCGAGCCGGCTATGCGCGGTTCGCACCGGTACGCGCGCTCATTCGCGAGGCGCTTAAGTCGATGCATCAAATTGCGGCACAATCCGCCGCAGACGCACAGCGTTTGGCTTCGCTCGGCGCCCGAAATGTGGTGGTGACCGGCAATGTGAAATTTGATATTGAGCTGAATTTGGACCAGGTCGCACTTGGAAGGCGGTGGAAAGCGCAACTGGGCTCGCGCAGGGTGCTGCTGGCCGCCAGCACCCGCGACGGCGAAGAGGCGTTAATCCTCGACGCATATGCAAAATTGTGTGATGTGGCAGTGCGTCGTCAAACGCTGTTGGTCATTGTGCCGCGGCACCCGCAACGCTTCGACGATGTTTTTGCGCTGATGGTTAATGCGGGCCTGCGGGTTCAGCGAAGGAGCTCGCTGACAGAATCCGCTGCAGAAATCGACACCGCTACCGCCGCTGTTACGGCCACTACCACCTCCGCCGCCATAGACACAAACACGGAGGCGTGGCTGGGCGATTCGATGAATGAAATGTTTGCCTATCTTGCGATGTGTGATGTGGCATTCGTGGGAGGCAGTCTGGTGCCGGTGGGCGGGCAGAATTTGATTGAGGCTTGCGCACTCGGCAAGCCGGTATTGATGGGTCCCAGCACATTTAATTTTGCCGAAGCGGCGGATGCAGCCGTGGCCGCAGGCGCGATGATCGCTGTGAACGATGCCGAGCAGTTGGTTTTGAGCGCAAAAGAATTGCTCGATAATGCCGAACGGCGCGCAGCAATGTCGCTTCACGCGCTTGAATTTGCCGCAGCCCATCGCGGCGCAACTGAAAAGACCATTAAACTAATTTCCGATTTGATGGAATAGCATGTCTACACCGCCCCTCGTGCCGCCAATATCCCCGCCGCTAATGTCGCATCTGCAAGCGGGCATGCAACTTTTGCAATCAGGTGACGCGCGCGGAGCAGACAAACATTTTCGGTCGGCGCTCGCCCTAGATGCTGCTAACGTGCAGGCAAACTATGCGTGTGCGTTGGCCAGCTATCAACTAAATTGTTTGCCGGATGCAGAGCAATTTCTCCGCCGGGTGATTCAACTACAGCCCGGGTTTTATCCCGCGTTCGGCACGCTTGGTCTGGTGCTGCGCGCGATGGGCAATTATGCCGAATCGATTGCATCGTTTGAGCAGGCGCTGGCGATCAAGCCTGATTATGCCGAGGCTGCTTTTAATTTGGCGCTTGCCTACGCCGATTCAAACGAGCGCGCCAAAGCGATCACCCTTTATCGTCAAGTGCTGGCGCTTAAGCCGGACTTTACGCCCGCGTTAACCAATCTCGGCAATTTATTGCGTGCCGCAAACGAATTCGAGCAGGCTTTTGTGTTTCTGGAGAAAGCCAAAAAGTTGATGCCCAAAGATGCTACCGCTGACATTAATATCGCGCTGGTGTTGACCGATCTGGGAAGATATGTCGACGCGATTGCGGCGGGCAAGCGTGCTGTGGCGCTTGAGCCGACTTCTTATGAATCATGGGAAGCGCTGGGACATGCGCAATTACTGGCGGGAGATTCCGGTGGTGCGGTGGTATCACTCGCACACGCGGACCATCTACATCCCAACGTTCCGCAGTTGCAATACGACTTAGGCGTGGCACAAATCGCCAATGGCGACCTGAAGCGTGGTCGCGAAACGTTAAATGCAGTCGAGGCGCTACGCCCCGAGTGGCTGAAAATTTTATTTGAGCGCGATCTTGCTCTCCCGCCGTTGTATGAAAGCCAACAACATATTGCCGACAGCCGTGCGGCATGGATATCCGGGCTGGAGAAAATTGAAGCGCGATTATTGGGTCGCGACGATTGGTCAATGCCAGAAGCCTTGATTGCGGTCTCTGCGCACACGGCGTTTTATTTGAATTATCAGGATGCCGACAATACCGCGCTACAACTCAGGTTCGCGCGTGTGGTGGAGCATGTGGTGCATCGCGCCTATCCGCAATTCTGTGTACCGCTCTCTTGGAAATGCGGTTCGCATGAGCAGCGTCTGCGAATCGGTTTTACCAGCGCCTATTTACGTAAACATAGCGTGGGCTATTTTTTCAGCGCATGGATTACCCGGCTTGATAAAGAAAAATTCGAGTCGTTTGTCTGGCATAGCGGCGAAATAAGTGATGTGGTGACCGATGAAATTCGTGCCGGTGCAGCGCACTTTTCACACGCGCCACACGACATGGCAGCGTTTGCAGAATCCATTGTTGCCGCAAAGCTGGATGTACTGATTCATCTGGATATCGGTATGCATCCTCATGCCCAAGTGCTTGCGGCGATGCGCCTTGCCCCGGTGCAGTGCGTTGCCTATGGACACCCGGTAACGACTGGGCTTTCCAGCATTGATTACTACTTGACGGCCGGTGCGGCAGAACCAGATGATGCACAAGCTTCGTACAGCGAGAAGCTGATTCGCCTGCCCAAGCTGGGCGTTTGCTATGCCATGCCTGATATTTCCCGTCGCGCGCTACCGGCCATGCTGCACGCGCGCAACAAGCCATTCTTACTTTGTGTGCAGCGCTTGTTCAAAGTGTTGCCGAGCATGGATACCTTGGTCGCGCGTATTGCCCGCGAACTGCCTGGCTGCACCATCGCATTTTTTGAGTCCTTGTCACCAGGCCTGAATAGTACGTTTATAAAGCGCATCAACGCTGCCATGCGCGCCGAAGGTGTCGATCCGCAATCGACCCTACTGATGTTGCCGTCGATGACCTACGAGAATTTTCTGGGCACTGTGGAAGCCGCCGATCTGGTGCTCGACACCACGCATTTTTCGGGCGGCAATTCGAGTTTCGACGCATTCGCGGTTGGCGCACCGGTGGTGGCTTACGAGGGAGGCATGATGCGCGCGCGGCAGACGAGCGCGATGCTCAGGATTATGAATGTTCCAGAATTAATAACGCGTTCTGATGATGAATATGTTGCCACAGCCGTCGCTCTGGCCATTGACCCGCAACGTTTACGTACTCTGCGCAAGCGCGTTTTGGCCGGAAGAGCGACGCTGTTTGACGATGAAAGTACGGTGCGGGCGTTGGAGAATACCTTGATACAGTTGGTGACGCGGCCCCCGCTGTTTGAGCACGCTTGAGCTTATTTCTGCAACAAACGATTCACTTCCGCCAAATCTTCCTCTTGCAGACGGCCTACCGCCGACTTTAAGCGCAGCTGGCTCAAAATGGTGTTGTATCGCGCTTGCTGCAAATCGCGGCGCGCTTGGAATAGCTGTTGTTGTGCGTTCAGAACATCGACGTTGGTGCGAACGCCGACTTCTTTACCCAAAATAGTTGAATCAAGAGACGATTGATTTGACACCAACGCGGCTTCGAGTGCCTTCACCTGCGCGACGCCATTCTTTACGCCAAGGAATGATTGGCGCACGCTCTGCGCGACGGTCCGCCGGGAGTTTTCAAGATCCTGCGCAGTCCTTTCGCGGTTCGATATGGATTGACGAACTTTTGAATTGACGCTGCCACCCTGGTAAATCGGGATCGTCAGTTGCAGGCCGATTTGCGCGGCTTTGGTTGATTGTGTACCGTCCAATTGACCTAAAAAATTTACAGCAGGCGACCGGCTATCGCCATAGCTGCTGACTAGATCCAGCGTCGGCAGATGCCCTGCTTGGTTGCGATCCACATCTTTCTTGGCGATTTCGCTTGCGGCACGAAATTGCGCAATCACCGGGCTCACCAGTTCGCTGCTGTTAACCCATGCTTCCATATTGGCCGGATCTGGCAACGCCAATGCCACGTTGTCCCGTAAGGGCGCTAG
>JBBRZG010000129.1:0-10462 GCA_038236905.1 Burkholderiales bacterium | reverse complement strand
TCGGGCGCTGCTAATGCAGAAGTCGTCACAACAAAATGTGAGACCAATGTGATCAGCACGGCAAAGAGATGTTTCATAAAAACTCCTTCAAGCGGTTAGATAAGTTAGGATCATTGATTGGCGGGCATCTTCAAGTAAAAATGGCGGGAGAGGCCCGCGGATAGGCGTGCCTATGTTTTCAGCGCGGGCATCGCTGAAAGGCTAGCTGAATTCGAAGCGGGTTTCACTTGAAAGACCCAAAATAATCCGAACACAACGATGCCCGTGGCGACGAGCCCGATGGTGTCGTAGCCTTCAATGTGGCCATCTGCCATGCTGGTGAGCATCAAGCCGCCAAGCCACGCGCCGCAGCCGGTACCGAGCGATTGCGTGGCACTGTTTAAGCTCAGGAACGCGCCGCGTCGGGCGGGATCGGGAACGGTGGTGAGCAGCGCTTGCATCGGGATCATACGGCCGGACATGGCGACCATGAAAAACGGGAAGAAGGCGAGGATGCCGAAGTAAGGCAGATTCGGTAAATGCGTGAGAAACAGAATCGGCGCGATCGACACGACACCGATCCAGCAAAACATCAAGCGTTTACCGTATCGATCGGACAGCCTGCCGATCAGGCGTGAGGTAAAGAAAGTCGCCGCGCCACCCGCCATATAAATCCACGCCAACTGCTCCGGCCGCACGCCGTGGTTTGCGACCAGGGTGGGCGCGATGAAGGGAATCACCATCATATGCGACACCATCATGGAGAACGTAAGCAAGAACGCGCGCAGATGATTCGGCTCGCTCGCCAGATTCCATAGCGCGGGCAAGGTCTGCGAGATGGGCGTTGGGATGGCGCTCATATGATCACGCAACGACGGCACCAGCTTGCTTGAAGCGACCCATATGACCACGGACAGCAACGTCAATAAATAAAACGACGATGCCCAGCCGAAATGCGCGCCCAACAACACGCCTGCTGGAACCCCCGCCACAGCCGCAATCGAAAACGCCGTCATCACCAGACCGGTGGCGGCCCCACGACGTTGCGCCGGGATCACGTCGCCGATCACCGTCAACACCAGCGAGCCAATCACGCCCGAGGCGATACCCGCGAAAGCGCGCGCGAACAACAACATCAAGAAATTCGGCGCCAGCGCGCAGGCTAGATTCGACAGCGCAAACAAGGCGTACATGAAGAGCAACAAACGACGACGGTCGAAGCGATCAATGTAGGTCGCACCCAGCAACCCCGACAAGCCCGCGCACCATGAGAATGTCGACACCGCCGTCGCAAACCCCGCTGGACCGATACCAAAAGCCTGCATGATTTGCGGCCCGAGCGGCATCATCACCATAAAATCCATGATTAGCGTGAATTGGGTAAATGCGAGCAACCAGAGCAGATTACGCTCGCGTTTGGGTTCAAGAACGTTCATTCAATACTTTCTAAATTGTGGCGGCTGGGTATTGGGGTGGGCACGAAAGCTATGGCGGTTTTCAAACATGGCAGTTTTGCAAACATGGTCGTTTTGCAAAACGGTGAGAATGCAAGACGGCGAATATCGTCGGTAGTTGCGGTGCATATTTTACGGGGATGTCCATAGCGAGGCAAAACTGAAACGACGGGCGTTCAGCGTTTTTAATAACGCGCCACGGTTCGTGGGCTTCACATGCCGCCGCAACCACCGCAAGCGCCGCGCCCTGAGCGGCTAACCACCAATGATTACTGTAGTGAATCCTGCCACGATGCAGCCACCGTGACTGGTCGCGTCGCCCACGCGAGCGGCTGACAGACCACCGATCATCACGGTCGCTGAACCCGCGATGATAGTATCGAGTGGGCCGACACATACGGCACCGTCGCCAACTCTGGCCGCGGGCAACCCTCCAATCAGCACACTTGGCGCGCCCGGCCCCAACACCGGCCCGCCGACGTGCGGGATGGGTGCATTGGGCGCATGGGATGCGAAACCCAGCGTGACCATCGGGCAGACGTGCATATCCGTTATTCGTGCGGCAGGTGGCATAAGAAAACCTCGTAAATTTAGCGACGTTAATTAATCATCACCATAGCGCCTTTGACGGTGGTCATACCCGCAGCCGATAGCTCTGCGGCAGCAGCCCCCTTGCCTGAGAAGCCGACCTGACCTTCGCAAATGACGTTGAGCCCAACCGATTTGATATCCGCTCTGGACGTAAGGTTGATCGCGCCGATGGCGTCGAACGAAATTGTTCCTTTGGCCGAAATTTTAATGTCCTTCGGGCTAGCTAGCGTGATACCGGCGGGGCTCAATTCAAGCGTGTTGAGGTTCTGATCTTGGACCAGAATCGATTGGTCTTTATCGCTAAAAATAAGTTTGTTATTTCCCGGTGTGGTGACGCTGATGACTTTGTCCTCGTCATCAAATTCGATACGCAATTTGCTGCGCGTCACGATCGCTTTACGATTATTTTGTGCAGTCGATTCCAATGGCGGCTGACGGCTGCTGCTGTACACGCTGCCAAGAATAATCGGCGCGGACGGATCGTTATCGAGGTAACCCAAAATCACTTCATCCCCGACCTCGGGCATGAAGAAAACCCCCGCATTATCGGACGCGTAAAACTGACCGAGCCGCGCCCATACGCCATCGTTGGCAATCTGCATCAGCGGCGTGGATACGCGCACGCGATTCTCATTTTCGGGATCCCCATCATTCGCCATGACCACACCGATTTGCAGACCCTGCACGCTAGGCAGCACGCCAGAAACGCGAGGTTCAACGAACTCAGTTCGCCCCGTGAACCAATCAGGCGCGACACCGAACTCGGCCTCGGTGATCCAATTACCCTCCCCCATTTCATGATGCACGGCACTCACAAAAACATCGCCGCTATAACGTGCGCCCACGCCTTTTACTGTGATCAGCCCGCCCACTTTTGCTTTTGCACTGCCCTGAAATTTCATGCTCCCGCAAATGCGTGCAAGCCCGGCTTTCATTTGCGCCGCTTTAGCCAACGTATCGAGCGCAGATTCGCTTTGCGGCGCAGCAGTTTGTAAAGTCAATTTTGACGCACCCAGCACCTTGGCAAGCGTCGCAGAATCAAGATTGCCTTGGGCATTGAGATTGGCAGGCATGGCTTCAGCGGTGAACATGACCGATTGCGTCTTCGGATCCCACGCGGCCGCTTGAACCGAAGCTAATTGGCTGCGCGCATCCATCTCCGCATGAAATTCGATCAAGTCGTTGCCGTAGGTCACTCCTAACGTTGCGCTAATAGAGGCCTGCGGCGCAGCGACAGCCACGACGCCGTCTGTCACGATCACCAGCTGGCCGTTTGCGGCCGCGCGCGACAGCATAAAATCCCAGTCGCTGCACGAATACTGAGCTAATGCTTTATGTTGAAAGCTGGTTGTCTCGACATCCGCGTGCAGGCCATGTGCACCGATCAGTTTGGCGATGATGTCGCTATCTTTCTGATCGACGTAGTTTGCGTTATTGCGGCCAATCGTCATTTTCACGGCTTCATCGCGGCACTCGACAATCAATCGCGAGACATTTTCACCGGTGATTTTTATCGCGTGTTTGATCACCACGCCATCGAAAATGCACTCCTCCTGATCGCCATATCCCGCGCAGATTTTTATCTTGGCACCCAGCGCGAAATCGGCTGAATCGCTATTGTGAAAACTCTGCGACGGCATGTCGCCATCCGCGATCACCAAAGTCGCGCGAGGAATCGCGTTGACCGCACGATTAACCGACACTGAAATCATCTGAGTGGACGCCGCCACCGGATGCCCGTTGCTAAAAACGGAAATCCGCACAACACCGCCGGCGGCTAAATTGGGAGAGTCACTCATTGATCGCTCCTGAGGGGAATTTATGACGTGCGTTCGGGCGGCATGGCTAAGATTTTCGAATAGGCAAACCCAAAACTCGCGTGCCTTTCGAAGCTAATCGTCTCGCTAGATCCTGGCGTATTCTGCGCGGTTGCGTACCACTGGATTTAGCCTGTTGATATTTTAGCGATGAAAAACTAGTCTAGTCGCTAAAAAAAAACCGAATTCGACAACTTGCCGCGTTGATTTGAGAGTTAGACATCAACATCTTTGGCGGCTAGCCATCGACATCCAAGTCGCGCTGATGTTTAATCGCCAACACCAACATGAAATCCCGCTCGGCATCAAATCGGTAAAGTGCCACGTAGCCAGTACGGCCACGTGAGATCACGAGTTCGCGTAAGCCATGTTCGACGATGCGACCCACGAGCGGATGACGCGCCAGATGCGCAATCGCCTCGATGAGAATAGATGCTGTTTCAGCTGATGCTACCTCGTCCTGCGCCAACAAAAAATCAGCCAGCCGGTCAATATCAGTAAGCGCACGCGGCGAATAGAAAACGTCCGCCATCGATCGCTAGCGTTTGTTTTTCGCGGTTGCTGCGCGAGTCCGGACGGCGGGAATCGGGTTGGAAGCGGGACTTGAAGCAAGCTTAGTTGCCTTGGGTTTACGGATAGACTTTCGAGCGAGTTTATCGCTGAAATAGCGATGCACCGCATCCATCGAATAAACTTCACCATATTGCGCAACCTCCTGCTCCGCCTTCAGCGCCGAGCCTACAAAATCTCGACGCAATTCGCTGCGCTGCGTCTCAGCTTCCAAAGCCTCAACCATAAACGCATGCTGCGTTTTGCCCGCACTTTCGGCGAGCTTAGCTATGCGAGCTTTCAGTGCCTCGGAAAGTTTTAAGGTGGTAGTGGCGGCCATTTTTTTGCGCTCAAGTTAGGGTAGCGACGAGGTGTTACTAAGGTAGCACTTTCGTTTTTTATCGTCAGCTTGTGGGTTGAATTTGCCTGCATTAACAATATTAAACTCTAACACTGGCGCTCTATTCAGGGCTTTTGTGACCGGAATGCCGCTCTGGGTATAGGGTTCTATGGTTTCTAAAAATAACAATCTGCAGCTGATGCTGTAAAAAAGACCTGACCGTGTGATGATGCTGACCCTGTGATGATAACGCTGTGATGAAAATGGACATCCGTATAACTCCGTCTGCGTTGACATTGGGAGAGTCACTCATTGATCGCTCCTGAGGGGAAATTTATTGCGCGCGACTGCAACCCAAATGACTTTTTGAACTCTCATGCCACACTTATGTGTCATCTTCCGCAACGTCCGGTGCCTGGCCTAAACGCCGCTCTGCCAACCATTGCAGCCGCTTAGTTTGTGTAAGCAAGGTTTTGCGAATTCCAAGCCCAACCTTACGTTCGCTGATGCCTTTTGCGAGCGCGGCGAGCGTTTGTGCCCGCCTTGCGATGCGCGTGTCAGGATGATCGCGTAGCGAGGTTACCGCCGCCGATGCAACGCGCCTCTCAATGTAATCGGGCACCACTACTTGATGCTTCGGTGCAGGTGGCATTTTTTCGTTAAGCACGGCTTTGAAGACAGATTTATTCAACAGGTTGTGGAACACCGTGTATTCAAGCGCGTTAAGGTGTTCTATGGCCTCGACGCTCGATTTTTTGGCACCCTGAAACTGCGGCAGTGGGTACACGCGCACGGTGCAGACTTCATAAGGATCGAGAATATTTTTAGCAACGGCGTCCGTGCGACGGCCTGTGAGATGGCGACGGATTCTGGTGCTGAGACTTTCTTTGGTCTGGCCGACATAGATCGGCTCGTCATCGTAATCAAAGAATGCATAAACGCCCCATTGCACGGCGCCTAACTTTTTTCCGCTGGCTGTTTTAGCACCCGGAACATCAAACGACGTCGCTAAAAAAGCAACCAACTCTTTATTGAGCTCTTCAACTTCAAACGGGAGATTGGCTGCCGCATCGCCCACCGCCGGCAATCGTTTGGGAAGTGCGGCCAATTTGCTAGGTGCTTTTGTTTTAGATGCCGCCGTTTTTTTACTCATGCTGCTTTCTTATCGGCAACCTTACTGCGAGTGCGTGTGCCGGTTGCTGTTCCCTTTTGTGCATCCGAAACTGCATGAGCTTGGACGCCAATCTGCGCATCAACAATCGGCGCGAGCAGATGCCGCGCAAGGTGCCTAACAACCGGCACCACCACACCATCGCCCGCGAGGTGATAAGCATCGTTGTAGCGCGGTGGCAGCTCGTATGAATCATCAAGGCCCATCAGGCGGGCGGCTTCGCGCGGGGAAAGCAGGCGCGTGCGGATCTGCGAGCCATCGACCACGATAATTGTTTGACGACTTGAGCCACCGGTAGGGGTGCGCAGACATCCAGAGATACCATCAAAGCGAACCTCAGCGCGTTGCACACCTTCGCGGGTGCGGCGATAAATTGCGCCCACTTTCAGGCTGCCGGCTGCTTGCGCGCCGAGTATTTTTCGCCGATTCAATGGCGTCATCATCTGCAAAATGTGTTGCGTCTCAGCGGGGGTGTGCCAATCAACGCCTTGCGGAATAAGCTCAATAATATCGTCCAGCGTATGGATACGCACTGCCGGTGCGGGCATATCCCACCAGCGCCATGCGCCGTTGTCGTTCGCTGATAGACGGTTGTACGCTTTGATCAGTGCCGCCGGATGCCACGCAGGGTTTGGCCCTTCGGCGGTTGCCACGGATGGCAAATGCAATGCGCTATCCACGCCAATAATAAATAAACGCGGACGTGATTGCGGCACGAAATGAATCGCGTCGATCACCACCGCGCCAATCAGATAGCCCTCACTCGCAACCGCGTGAATGATAGTTTCAAAATCTGCGCCATCACGCGATGTGAGCGCGCCGTAAACATTTTCCAGCACAACCATACGTGGCTTGCGCTGCTGAATATTGAGACCTTGAATCAATCTCCAAAATCCCCAAAACGCCCCCGATCGCGCGCCCTCAAGGCCCGCCCCAGCGCCCGCGAGAGAAAGGTCTTGGCAGGGAAATGATCCCCATGCTAAATCAGCTCGGCCCGGTAAATCATTTGCACTTAGCCGATACACATCATCTACTACCAAATGATCGGTGCCCCAATTAACCGCGTAAGAAGCTGCCTTCTTTTCGGAAATATCATTCGCCAACAAACATTGCCAAGCATCACCCAGCCCTGCTCGTGCCATACCGCCGCCTGCGAAGAATTCGTAGAATGTTTTAGGTTGAGGCTTCATTTACACATTTTAATTTTGGCGGGTAAGAACATTTATCGAGCCACGAGAATCTAGCTTTTAAAAACGCGCAAATCTTTTCGCGATGTTTAACGTCAACAACAAATAGCGTAGGCGTGATTGATAAAATATACTATACAAAAATATAGTCGTCCACTGTTTGATTGGATGTATTTATTGCATCGGCTTACGTGCAGTATTTAACTTATTTCGAATATGCAAACTCTAATTCTGGCGTGGCGTTTCGATGAAGACCATCACGTTCGATGGTGGGGCATTTACGCCTGGAAAGTGGCTCTGAATATTGGGTTTAACGTTTTTTTGCTATGAAGATAATTGAGTTTGCCCCCATTTACATAAGCGACAGTTGAGTCCAGAAGTGACTTTTAGCTTGAACGCTAATCTATTGCCCCAACACATTCAAATGATGCGCGCACCCCTCACTTTGCGAAATTTTCGTGCGAAGGCGACGTTTTCGCCCTCCACACAGAACACAGTGGTTGAACCCAGCATATCGACGTCAGCGAGTATTTTGCGTTGCGCCGCTTCGACGGCAGATTGACGCTGCCAGCGCCACCAGGGTGTTACCTCGAAGCCCAGCGAGAAACACTCGCGATCTGGTTGATGCTTGAGCCTGCGTCTAACAAAATATACTCTGCGGATTTCCTTGACGGCATTTAGCTGTTCGCATAGAGCGGCAATTTTTTCTGGCTGAAGCCCGTGCGCTTCAAACGACTCAGCGACTTTTACATTTGTCTCTTCCTCGTGCGCGGCGCGGGCGTGCCCGCTCTTCTGCTCATACATCAACTGGAATCTATCGGCCTCAGCGTTAAGTTGATGGCGCTTGCAATAGTCAAACAGTAGCGCACAGCCGGGCAATACCGACTCTTCGTCAGCTGCCATACATTCTTCAACAAGTGCGATACCAGCGTTATCGCCTAGCGCGAGCAGATGTGATCCCAAGTGATAACTGGTGGGTGCGTGTTCGGGCGCGCGTGCACGCAAAGCGCGCAAATAACTGAGGCATTCTTCCTTACCTGCACCGATGTCGCCGATGAGCATAGCGTGTTCAAAAGCTTCAGCGGTTGGCAATGTCTCGCCGTAACGTTCGCGCTCAGCGAAGGAAGCCATTTTTTCGCGCCCAACTTGAACGGATTCGTGCCGTGCCTGCCAAGAAGGTGTAATCGATCGTTTCCATTCCTCATGGTACAAATCGGTAATACGCGACAGCGAGCTACCCAACAGCGTATCTGCGGCCACACCTGCGGCGGGCGCAACAAACGCGGGCGACTCACCCAGCGCCTTGAGACGATCACCAAATGGCGGGTGCGTATCGTCGACATTGGCCACACGTTTGAGCGCAAGCTCGATCGATGTCTGCACGCTTTCAGTAAGGTCAGCTTGAGAGAATTGCGTGCTCATGGCGTGAAATGGCGCAAATGCCGGTGCTGGCTCGTGTTCCGCCTGCTTATGGACGCCCGGCCAAAATTTAGTATCGAGATAATCAGCCACAACCGCAACACCCGTTAGCGCCTCTGCCATCACCTTATTGCCACATAGTCTGCCCGCCACGGCATCGGCTTGATATTCATTAGCGCGCGCAAGTGGAAAAGAATAAGCACTGAAGTAAGGCGAAAACCAGTTGAAGAACGGTTGAAATAAAAACCTTCCCACGCTCCGCTCATGCTCCAACATACCCAACAAACGCGCCCAACTTAGACGTAAGCGGTAGAGATGATTTCCCAGTGCGCCATGCCCGCCAGCCAAATGGCCAAACTCATGCGCAAGGACGGCCTCCAGCTGCGCGGGCGAGAGCGCCTTCATCAGCGGCAAACCAATAAGCAAATAATTGCGACACCACCCTAACGGGCCGAGGCGCGGGTTTTGATAAACCGCTGCGTTGAAATCGTTGGAGATCAAAACGTGGTGAAATCTGGCACAGCGCAATTCCTTGCGGAGCTTTTCGATCATTGCAAATAACGCTGGCGAGTAGGCTTGCGTAACTTCAACGCCCTCGGGCGGCGGAAACTTCACCCACAGCGCCTTAGCGACCAGCCAAATAATTGGAACCAGCACCAGCAATACTTTGATCGCAATTAATTTGAGTGTCGCAATTGCCGCTAACGCACCGCCGATCAATAAAATCAGCAATGCAACTACTGCAGCTAAATACGCATAGCCCACTAACGCAAGCGATATCACCCGCATCTCGTAACCAGATGGATTGCTCTTCGCCATAGGTTCGAGCCGTGCAACTAAGCTCTCGAATTCGTCATGCGTCATTGTGAAATTCTCGCTTCCCCGTTTGGCCGATATCTATCTAGTTAGCGCGAGACTGTTTTGGCTGGAAACTGGCTCTGGATGTAGGCTTTGATGTTTTTTTGTGTTGAAAATAATGGAGTCTGAGCCCATTTTTACATCTCGGCTACGCTGCTAATTACTTGCTTACAATTTTTATCGTGGCCGGTTCATTGTTCGCTTCGTCTTCAACCCAAATAGACGATGCGCCTTTTTTCAACACACCTTTTACGATGTATTTTCCGTTTGGTTTTGGCGTGAATTCAACCACACCCTCCACATCAAAAAATGTTCCTGCCATTCGGCTCGCAAATTCATGAATCGGTGCGCCGACGACGTGCGTGCCCACCAGTTTGACCTTCATCGTTTCAATTGGAACGGCGCGCTCAACAATTTGCGTCGCAAGAGAAAATCCGCGCCCATAGTTCGATTGCTTTGTTGCTGATCGGCTATTGTCAATACGATTGCCGTCCACTTGTTCGATGAAGAACATTCGCGCCTTGGTTCCATCTTCAATCTCAGTTGAGTCGCGAACCATGGCAACCGGCCCCGCATAGCCCTCAGGTACTGGCTTGTATGCTGCGCACCCAGTAAGGAACAAGACGACGGTTGAGATAAATAAAATTGCAAGTTTTTTCATTTCGTTTCCGGACGTTAATAAACAATTGGTGGCCTTAGCAGTACAAAAAATTATTACTGCCAAGGTGAATAATCTAATACTGGCGCGGCGTTTCGATGGAGACCATCACGTTCGATGGTGGGGCATTTTTGGCTGGAAGTTGGCTTTGGATGTAGGGTTTTGTGGATTTTTGCTATGAAAATAATGGAGTCTGAACATCCCGCTAGAAATTGCAAGTATTTTTTGTCGAGAATTGCGCGAAGAGCGAACACGACTTCCCCACCGCGGCGTGCATTCATGCGGGTCGAAGCGCCCACCCGCCGCCGTGGATACGTCTGGCCGCACTGCCCTAAGCGGCGTGCAGCAATTACCCGCGGCGCTAGCGAGTTTCGTACGCCCGGTTGTTTTTCACCAGCGCCCAAATCACGCGAATCAATTGACGGCCTAGCGCGCGAAT
>JBBRZG010000128.1:0-10591 GCA_038236905.1 Burkholderiales bacterium | reverse complement strand
GCGAGCAGCAGCGTCAAATGATACGCCACACTTGCGCAACTTGGCAGCAGCTTTTTCAAGGTCGCATTCAGATTTCATCGCACAATTTTAGCGCGCCGTTCTCTGTTGGTCTAACTCGATCTTGATGTGATGTTTAGTCCGATGCGACCTCGCGCTGCGTTCAGATCGAATTTGCCGAAAACTGCTCATTCGTAAGGATGCCCAAACCCCAACCCGATCACAATTTCTGCCTCTCGCGCCTCCATCACTTTTGCTTCTTTCGCAATCTCATGATCGAATCCAGCTAAATGTAAAACGCCATGCACGACGAGGTGCGCATAGTGGGCATTTATAAGTTTTCCTTGCTCGCGGGCTTCACGATTCAAGACTTGAGCACAGATCACGATATCGCCTTCAAGCGTTTTGGCTTTTGGTTCGCTGTAGACGAAAGTAAGGACATTGGTGGCGTAATCTTTACGGCGAAACGCCAGATTTAATTCACGGGCCTCTCGGGTGTTGACGATACGCAGGGTCAGCTCGGCGGGTTTGTCGATAGTGTCGAGCACGGCACCAATCCATTTACGCAAGGCGCGGTCGTTGGGGACGATCGCGAGTTGGCTTATGCGTTGGATGGCGATTCTTGATTTTTTAGGCGCGGGCATTTGTTGTTGTTATGTTGGAGCGGCTTTTTCTGCGCGGCTGCTTGGATTCAGGCGCTATCGCCGCTTACCGTTCGCCTCGTAGGCCGTCACAATCGACTGTACGAGAGGATGCCGCACCACATCCGCGGCCTGAAAAATAGTGAAACCAATATCGGCAACACCGTGCAGCACATTGCGCGCATCAACCAGACCGCTCAAGGTGCCCTGACGCAAATCCACTTGCGTCACATCGCCGGTGATGACAGCTTTGGTGCCAAAGCCAATTCGCGTTAAAAACATTTTCATCTGTTCGGGCGTGGTGTTTTGCGCCTCATCGAGAATGATGAATGAATTATTGAGCGTGCGACCGCGCATGAAAGCCAGCGGGGCAATCTCTATTTGATTGCGTTCGAACATGCGCTGCACTTTATCGAAGCCAAGTAGATCGTAGAGCGCGTCATAGAGTGGGCGCAGGTACGGATCAATTTTTTGGCTGATGTCGCCGGGCAAAAAACCAAGGCGTTCACCTGCTTCCACTGTCGGTCGCGTGAGCAAAATACGCTTCACCAAATCACGTTCAAACGCGTCCACCGCACAAGCCACCGCGAGGTAGGTTTTGCCCGTCCCGGCGGGGCCGACGCCGAAGGTGATGTCGTAAGTTTGCATTTGCTTGATGTATTGCGCCTGGTGCTCCGTGCGCGCGCGCAGGTCAGGGCGACGTGTGTGCATGCCCACTGAACGCGCGATGCTATCGGGCGAATTTTCGGGGTCTTCAAACAGCGCGCCGTCGGCGCGTGAAACCTTAACTGGCTTGACGATTTCGGTCCCGCGGTTACGCGCCATCTCGACCAGACCTAGCTGGATTTCTTCAGTGGTCAAATTGCGCGTGGCGCGCATATAAAAACGATTTAGGGCTTTGGCCGCGAGCTCGATTTTGTCGCGTTCGCCCGACACACTAAACTTTGCGCCGCGACGCGCAATCAGTACTTCGAGTGATGATTCAATCTGCCGCAGATTTTCATCCAGCGAGCCGCACAGTACAGCCAGGCGACGGTTATCAATAGGCGTGAAACTGAATTCGAGTGAAGGTGTCTTCATCGAATTAAGCGAGCACGATTTCGTTGGTGAGCACCTCACCGCGTAAGGTGTAGTGCATCGCTTCGGTTATTTTCATCTCAACAAAAGTGCCGATCAATCGCTTCGGGCCCGGAAAATTAATCACGCGATTGTTGTCAGTGCGGCCCATCAATTCATTGTCATCTTTACGCGAGACACCTTCCACCAATACGCGCTGTGCGCTGCCGACCATCGCCTTCGAGATCGCAGTGCCCTGATTCTCGAGCAAGCGTTGCAAGCGTTGCAGGCGTTTGAGTTTTACATCGTATGGCGTGTCATCGGTCAAGCTCGCTGCGGGCGTCCCGGGACGGCGCGAATAAAGGAACGAAAAGCTGATGTCGAATTGAATATCTTCAACCAGCTTCATGGTTTTTTCAAAATCCTCTTCGGTCTCACCGGGAAAGCCGATGATGAAATCGCTTGAGATGGTAATGTCAGGCCGCACCGCGCGCAGACGGCGAATAATCGACTTATATTCCATCGCGGTGTAGTTGCGCTTCATGGCTGCCAACACTCGATCCGAGCCCGATTGCACCGGCAAATGTAATTGCGACACGAGCTTTGGCAATTTGCCGTAAGCGTCAATCAGGCGCTGTGTAAATTCAAGCGGGTGAGAGGTCGTGTACCGGATGCGTGCGATTTCAGGAATCGCATGAATGGCAGACAGCAGCAATGCGAAATCGGCGTCTTCGCCGTCGGCCATTTTGCCGATATAAGCATTCACGTTTTGTCCCAGCAGGGTGACCTCTTTCACGCCTTTGGTCACCAGCTCGTGAATGTCCTTCAACACGTCATCAAATGGCCGCGAAATTTCTTCGCCACGCGTATAGGGCACTACGCAAAAGCTGCAATATTTTGAGCAGCCTTCCATGATCGACACAAACGCTGTTACCCCATCCACACGCGCAGGCGGCAGGTCGTCAAATTTTTCATTCTCAGGAAAGGAAATATCGACCTGCGAGGCGCCTGTAGTGCGCTGCGCGTTGATCATTTGCGGCAGGCGGTGAAGCGTTTGCGGGCCGAAAACTAGATCAACATACGGCGCGCGCTTCACAATCGTTTCGCCTTCTTGCGACGCGACGCAGCCGCCGACGCCAATCAACAAGTCGGGTTTCACCTTCTTCAGTTCGCGCAAACGGCCTAAATCCGAAAAAACTTTTTCCTGTGCTTTTTCTCGCACGGAGCAGGTGTTGAGCAACACCACATCTGCGTCTTCAGCTTTATCCGTTTTCTCATAGCCTTCAAACGCATGCAGTACGTCCGCCATTTTGTCGGAGTCATATTCATTCATCTGACACCCGAAAGTTTTGATGAACAACTTTTTAGACGCGGGCTTGGTGACGGGTGCAGTCATGTTTGGCTCCTGGAAAACGGGGAATAGCCCGGGCAGGTGAATGAAAGTAAGCGAAGTAGAAGCTAAAACAACGAAGGGTCGCACGGTGCGACCCTTCTGTAATATTTTTGGTGGCCAATCCCTGATTCGAACAGGGGACCTGCGGATTATGATTCCGTCGCTCTAACCGGCTGAGCTAATTGGCCAAACTTGAAGCCCACCGCACAACCGGCGGTGCCACTACAAGGGCACGAATATTGGCACTCAGGGGTTTGTTTGTCAACCTTATTTGAAGAGGAAATGATGCCGTCTGGGCGTCCGCGCAACACCGTAACGTATTGTTTTATATAAATATATCTACCGAATAACCTAAATATGCAAATTATTGACTAGCGAGTATTGACATTCATGTTGCAGCGCACCATAGTTTGCGCCGCGACGGGTAGTGCCCGGCTGACTGTGTTTTAGAAGCGGTTGTAATCAATTAGTTAGCCGTAAACTATCTGTATCTCTATGAAACCGATCTCATACCAACATTATTTAAACGGCCTTTCTTGCGCCGTGCCCATCCTAGATTTGGCTCCCCGCCGGAATCTTCATGCTTGGTTGGTGGTTCATTTCAGTCTTCCTCGTTATCTTCCTCTTTACTCAGAGCCTGAGCTAATCGCGGATTCGTATCCTTTATTCGCAGCTCAATAGGCAGGGCAACCCCATGGAAAAATCGGACCAAAAACTTGGCGCGCTTACCGTAGGCGCTATCGGCATCGTTTTCGGTGATATTGGTACCAGTCCGCTTTATGCGCTTAAGGAATCATTTGCACCCGTGCACGGTATTCCGATTACAGAAACGTCGGTGATGGGCATTTTATCGGTGATGTTTTGGGCAATGACGGCACTGGTCACGGTCAAATATCTTGTGTTCATGATGCGCGCGGATAACAAAGGCGAAGGCGGGATTCTCGCGCTTACCGCACTTGCGCAGCGCTGCTTTCGGCAATCATCGCGGGCGCGTTGGCTGGTGGTGGCTCTTGGTATTTTTGGTGCCGCTATGTTTTACGGCGATGCGATTATTACGCCGGCCATGTCGGTGTTGTCGGCAGTAGAAGGGTTGAACGAAGTCGCGCCGACGCTTGAACAATTTGTATTGCCGATTTCGATTGGAATTCTAATTGCGCTATTCATGATTCAAAAACATGGCACCTCGGCGATTGGCAGGTTGTTTGGACCCACAATGGTGCTGTGGTTTTTGGTGCTTGCGCTGTTGGGTATCGTGCAGATCGTGCAACATCCCAGCATTCTGGCCGCACTGAACCCATGGTACAGCTGGCAATTTTTCATTCAGCATGGCGTTGCCGCGTGGGTAACGCTGGGCGCCGTTGTTTTGTGCGTCACCGGCGGCGAGGCGTTATATGCGGATATGGGGCATTTTGGTAAGCGTCCAATCCGATATGGTTGGTTTGTATTGGTGTGGCCTGCGTTGTTGATTAACTACTTTGGTCAAGGTGCGCTGGTGATGGCGGACCCTGCAACGATTGCAAATCCGTTCTACAAAATGGCACCGTCGTGGGCACTCATTCCGATGATTATTCTGGCGACCTCGGCCGCGATTATTGCTTCGCAGGCCGTGATTTCCGGTGCGTTTAGTTTGACCAAGCAAGCGATCCAGCTTGGTTTCTTGCCACGCTTCAGCATTCAATACACATCGGATAAAGAGATTGGGCAGATTTACGTGCCGTTCATCAATTGGGGATTGCTGCTCGGCATTATTGTGCTGGTCGTGATTTTCAAAAACTCTACCAATCTCGCTGCCGCCTATGGCATCGCGGTCATGCTGACGATGACCATCGATACTTTTTTGCTGTTTGTCGTAATGACAAGGATATGGCGTTGGAATAAGTGGATTGCACTTGTCCTGATTGGCGGCATTCTTGCCAACGACGTGATGTTCTTGTCGGCGACGATGCTCAAAATTGCCGACGGCGGCTGGTTCCCGCTGCTCATCGGTGCGGTTATGTTTACGGTCATGAGCACCTGGTATCGCGGACGCCAGATTGTGCGCCGCGTGACCAACGAAAGTGCAATGCCGCTGAAATTATTTGTCGATTCCATTTCGGCGAGCCCACCGCACAAAGTTTCGGGCACCGGCATTTTTATGACGACCAATCCGGACGGGGTACCCAACGCCATGTTGCACAATTTGAAGCACAACAAAGTGCTGCATGAGCGCGTCGTGATTCTGTCGATTGTTAACGAAGATATCCCCTATGTGCCGAAAGAGGACTACATATGGATTGAAGACATGCAACATGGTTTCTGGAAGATCACGGGACACTATGGCTTCAAAGAGCAGCCCGATATCCCGAAAATGTTGGCCGATTGCCGGTTGCAGTCGATGAGTTTTGACATGATGGAAACCACCTTCTTTATTAACCGCGAAACGCTGATCGCAACGCCAGGCGGCGGCATGGCGTTGTGGCGCGAACGACTGTTCGTATGGATGTCGCATTTAGCAGCGAAAGCGTCAGATTACTTTCGGATCCCGACCAATCGCGTCGTCGAGCTGGGTACTCAAGTAGAAATTTGATGGAGAATTGAAACTCAAGGCAGGACGGGCGGTTCAAGAGATTATCGGCCGTTAATGCCCGTCGAATAAGCACTGTATTCATGCTCCTAGCTCATACGCAAAGCCGGTAGGCGAGTTTGAATTCAGCGTCAACTTCATTAGTCGCGGCTTATTCACGTTTATTTTGCGTAATATCGATAATTTATGTTGACGTTACGTAATGGATGCGCGCACTATTTACGCAAGTGAAAACCGTGTCGGTCAAAAACGCGACCAGCGCTCAACCGCCGCCGCCTGTCTCCAAATAGCTACTCATCATGATCATGTTGCGTTTCGCGATAGGATTTATGTGTCCTCACTATTTGGATTTACTTGCTACTTCCTTAATTAAAAACGAAGGAATATCCCTGCCATGCGTAGATTGATTACTGCCATTCCCTTTGCAATCTTGTCGGTATCTGTGCTGCCTGTAGTCGGTGCCGAACCAATCGACTCATCGGCGCGGACTAACGGCGCTACTAATTTTGTTACGTCGGTCGATAGCGAGATTTATTACGCGCCGATTGACAAGCGCGCATTGCCCGCCGAACGATTTATCGGCTTTACGCCGGATCAGATGGTCTCGCGCGTCAGCTTGATCGCTCCAAGCGCAGCGGAAGTGGTGCAGGCAAAAATTGATAACGCCCGGTATGAAAAGCGTGGCAACCCCGGTTTTGATGAGCTTCCGCCGCAAGAGCGCCCGCAACAGATTGGACTACCCGCATTTGTGAGTGAATCTGCCGCCAGAGGCCTTGCACCGAATGCACTGGTGTGGCTGCCTGATGGCAGCGGCGGCGCGGTAGCGCGCTTTGATGTCACGTCCGCGGATGCCAAAGCCATTCGTCTGGGGTTTAGCGTGGGCAACGTGCCGCGCGGCGCCACACTTCGATTTGTTGGCAGCGCTGAAAATGATCGCGTTTTTGCAGTGGGCGCCGCAGATATCGCGGCCAGTGAAGATGGCGAATATTGGTCACCGATCGTTTTAGGCGACACCATCCGCGTTGAGATTCAGTTGAAGTCGTTTCGTGACCGTGCGCGGCTTGATCTCGAGGTATTCGGCGGTTCGCATTTGTTCGCAAGCCCTGCGCACAATGACAACGATTTATTGAAAGCCACCAAGGCTGGATCGGGTGGCTGTGAAGTGAATGTGATCTGCTCGACTAACACGGCCGCGAAAGCCGTCGCCGCCGCTGTTACCCGCCTCATTTTTACTAAAAGCGGTAGCTCATATCTTTGTACGGCGACCCTGTTAAATGACACCGATACCACTACGACTCGCCCGTATCTCTATTCGGCGAACCATTGCATCAGCACCAGCACCGTGGCGAATACGCTTCAGACGTTCTGGAATTATCAGTCCACCACCTGCGGTGGCACGTCCTCGGGCGCATATACGACCCTCGCAGGCGGGGCTTACCTGCGGGTGACTGATTTTAATTCTGATATCACGCTGATGGAAATGAAACAGGCGCCCCCAAGCGGCGCATTGTTCGCGGGTTGGAATGCGGGCACCATCGCCAACAACACAAGCATTATTGGCATTCACCACCCGGCTGGCGACATTAAGAAAATCTCGCTCGGCACGATGAACAATAATAATGCCTCCGGTATTGATGGTAAGACCGGAAAATACTACCAAGTCGTATGGAGTTCCGGCGTAACTGAAGGTGGCTCGTCAGGTTCCGGCGTTTTTACGAAATCCACCAGCGGTAACTATCAATTGCGTGGCGGCTTGCTTGGCGGCAGCTCGTTCTGTAATGCGCAGACCTCGCCGGATATATATTCGCGCATGGACCTGAAATACAGCCTGCTACAGCCTTATCTTGCGCCTTAGATCGCACCCTAACTTGCACCGTAAAGCTGTGCAGTAGCATCAATAGAAGCGGCCGGTGAATTTCACGGGCCGCTTTAATGTGGAACTGCGAATAGTGTTATCGCGTGGTCAATAGAACCTTATCGAGCGACAATTTCATCGGCCCCCGATATGACGCGTTCCATGTTGCTAGTTTTTTTCCGCGCGACGTTGCCAGCAATCCACGCCAGCATATCCCGCCAGATATTTTTAAGCTCGGCATCGTTGGGTAATTCCAGCGCATGGGGTAGCTCGATCGTGACGACAGGCACGCCTTGGTGAACCCCGCCGTAGTTCCCCAGCGAGCCGGGATAGATGCCTACCGGCGTCAAAATTAACGCGCCGAGCTTGTGCGGCGGATCAACCGGTCCATCGAAATCGAGGACGCCGAACGGCGCGTGTACCGAGATAATGACATCTGGTTTAAAGCGCTTAATTTCACTGTGCAGCCAACGCGATTCGGGTTCCGAAATCGCGGCTTTACCGGGAAAGCGCCGCGGATCATTGCTGGTTTTCACGGCCCAATATTTGGGTGCCTCTTTCGCCCAATTCGGGGTGGGAAAATTGCGGTTCAAGTCGACACCGCTCGCATTTACGCGCGTGGCCGGCTTGGCGAGCAACCCATCCGGATTCAGCACCGGCACGATCTGCCACTGATACGGTTGCGCTTCGTTTTGCTCGATCCATTCGAGCCAGCGAAACACAATTGCCGAAGATGTCAGCTCGTCGCCATGAATGCCGCCAATCACCAGCACCCGCGCGGCGGGCTCGCTGATTTGCGAAGCGCCTTCGTGCCGCGAAAATACTTCGCGCGCCATAATCGGCAGCCCTTTGACGGACGTCGCGCCCGTCGGCGCAAGGCCCGCGCGCATGCAAGGTTTCAGCTTGATTTTCGGCAGCACTCGGGTGACAGGATCGCACCAGCTGCGCAGTTCGGCTTCGGTGATGGCGCTTATTGGGATCGACGCTGGGAGCACGGAAGGCCATGGGCTGGCTGTGCCCACTGCGCCAACTGTACCCGCCGAGCCGAGAGCGGGCAACGCATCGAGCGCGGGTAAAGACAGCATCAGCGGTGGCACCAGCGACAGCATTAGCGCAGGCGTCGTCGCGATTGGTGCCTCGTCAGACTGGGCAAAAACAATGGTTGGCGCGAGCGCGGCGACCGCAAGAGCCGCAATACCGGCTAGACCAAACACAGCGTTGCGAGTAGAGGTGGAGCGCTGCAAAAAGAGGAGATTAACTGTCATTCATAATTTTAACGCAGCCACCCTATGTTCTCGCACAAGATAGCTCTTCACGGTTTTATTTCACGAGTTCGTTGCGCCAACTCCACGCTGCATACGTTGCATTACCTGCGGTGCCATAGGCTGCATCAAAGGCTGCATCAAAGGCCGCAGCGAAAGTAGACCCGCTAAAGCGCTTTGATCGCTAAATTTAATAGTGCAAATGCGAGTTGGGCTGACTTCATCAGGCCGCTTTTTTAAGCGCCACATAGTCAGGGAAGAACAATTGCTGGCCCTCAATTTTGTAGCTGGCAATCGCAGCCTGGCCCTCAGCAGAAGTCACCCAATCGATAAACGATTGACCCAGTTCTTGTTTTACGTGCGGATGCTTGGCCGGGTTCACCAGCATGATGCCGTATTGATTAAATAGTTTGTTATCGCCCTCAACCGCGATGCTGAGATCGCCGCGATTTTTAAAGCTCAGCCACGTCCCGCGGTCTGTAAATGCATACGCGCCCATGGCGCTGGCAGTATTGAGCGTAGGGCCCATGCCGGATCCCGTTTCGCGATACCACGTGCCTTTACCAATTTGCGGATCAACATCGGCCTGCTTCCAGTAGCGCAGTTCAGCCGCGTGGGTGCCGCTCTTGTCGCCGCGAGAAGCAAACGGCGATTGGCTCACTGCAATCTTTTTCAATGACTCGATGACGTCTTTACCACCGCTTATTTTTGCCGGATCGGCTTTCGGTCCGACAATCACAAAATCGTTATACATCACCTCACGCCGGCCCACCCCAAATCCTTCTTCTACAAATTTCAACTCCGCGACCTTGTCATGCACAAACACCACATCGGCATCACCTTTGCGCGCCGTCGCCAGCGCTTGCCCCGTACCTTGCGCCACCACGCGCACGTCGATGCCGGTTTTTGCTTTGAATAGCGGCAATAAATATTTGAACAGCCCGGAATCCTCGGTGGAAGTGGTGGATGCGACGACAATAAACTTATCCTGTGCGAGCACGGGGGTTGCACTCATTACCGCAGTTAATATTGAAACTGCCGTCACGCTATTCAGGATGCTGCGTTTAATAAAATTCACCATAAAAGATCTCCATTAATAAAAGCTGCCGCCTCTGACGACTGTGGGGCTTCAAAAAAATGTGTTGCGGCTGCGTCCTCCATCAGTTTTCCGCGATGCAAAAACAGTACACGACTGGCAATCCGTTTTGCTTGCCCGATGTCGTGCGTGGTCATGATGATGGTGGTGCCGGTTTTGTTAATGGCATGGATGACTTCTTCAATCGCCTTGGTGGCAGTCGGGTCCAGACTCGCGGTCGGCTCATCGAGAAACAGCACTTCGGGCGACAGCGCCCACGCCCGTGCCAGCGCGATCCGCTGCTGCTCGCCGCCGGAACATAACCGTGCGGGTCGATCCGCGAGGTGGGTGAGGCCGACACTTTCTAGAGCCGCGCGGGCAGCACCGGTCACATCTCGCACGCGATGCCTATTGTTCGCAACCTTTAACGCAAATTCAATATTTTCGCGCGCCGTGCGCCGCAACATAATGGGTCGCTGAAACACCATCGCCTGCTTAAATTGCGCGTCACGGCCCGCCCATTCAATCTGACCACCGGATGGCTGCAGTAGACCGTGCAACAAGCGCAACAGCACACTTTTACCCGCGCCATTGGCCCCCAACACCACATTGCGCGAGCCACGCTGCACCGCAAATGACACGTCGTGAATAAGTTCCGTCGTACCCACAGAGTAGCGCAACGATTTAACATTGAGCGGCAGAATTGATTCACTCGTATTCGAAGCCGCCCCCTTATCAGCTTCAGTGGG
>JBBRZG010000127.1:0-10608 GCA_038236905.1 Burkholderiales bacterium | reverse complement strand
ACCGTTGAAGTCAGCGGCAAGGGGAAACCCATCATCTTCATCCCGGGTCGTGCTTCATCAGGCGAGGTTTGGAAAGCGACGGTCGCACAATTTTCAAATCGTTATGAATGCCACGTCATCACACTGGCCGGTTTTGCCGGAGTGGCGCCGATAACGACACCGTTGCTGTCGACGGTGCAAAAAGAGTTGGTGGAATATATCGACGCGAAGCACTTGGATCGCCCCATCATTATCGGCCACAGCCTGGGTGGGTTTCTGGCGCTGCGCATCGGCGTCGATTCGCCCTCAAAAGTGGGGCGTTTGGTGATTGTCGATTCGCTGCCCGCGTTGGGTGCGGTGCAAATGCCCGACATCACGCCCGAGCAATTAAAAAGCATGGCGGGAAGAATGCGGGATGGTATGAAAAGCCAGGATGCGGCCACGTTCGCCGAGGGGCAGCGGCGCTCAATTGCCTCGATGGTAACCAAGCCAGAAGATGTGGAGCGGGTGCTCGGCTGGGGACGCAAATCTGATGGTGCGACCGTGATCAATGCCATGCATGACTTGATTGCCACGGATCTGCGTGCCGATATTGCCCGCATTAAATCACCAACTCTGGTGCTGGGTACCTGGATCGCCTACAAGGACTACACAACTCGTGCGGCGGTGGAAGAAACGTTCAAAACGCAGTACCAAAGGCTTGACGGTGTGACGATTGAAGTCGCGGATACGGCACGTCATTTCATCATGTACGATGATCCCAAATGGATGGTTGCGCGCATGGAAAAATTTTTAAAATGACGCGGTAAATGGTCTCGAAAAATATTAATAACCCGGTCTCGGCCGAGCTTGAACTGAGTTCGGTCGAGACGACTTTGGCTGCGGATCTGTCGCCGTCGCCAGCACCATCGCGACCGCTGACGCCATTCTCTACACTCGCGACACAACCGCGCGCATCGCTCACCTATTTGATCTGTCAATTTGCGGGATGGGGGTTTACGGCGCTAGTCAACATCTTGCAATCGGTTGGTTTCGCGCCGGATAACGTGCCGACTGTTGCGGCGATATACATTTTTGCCGCGCTCAGCGGATTGATGCTATCTCACGGGTGGCGATCCTTCCTGCATCGTAAGGCGTGGCTCGCCGATAGCGGCCGGCCGCCGTGGCTTAGGCTGGCAGGCTGCATCTTACTGCTCGGGTTGGTGCAGACCGGCGTCGTGATCATCGCCTTCGCGGTCGCCCGTCTGCCGGGGTCGTTTAAGAGCTGGACATTCCTGCCATTTGCCATTTTTGCGTGGACGCTGGCGTTCTCAGTCTGGACCGCGATCTACGCGTACGTCTTATCGTTGCGCCGCGCCAAGCGCCTTGAATCCGAATCGCTGCGATTTGAATTGTTGGCTAAAGACGCTGAGCTACGCGCGCTGCAGTCGCAGGTCAATCCGCATTTCTTTTTCAATAGCTTGAACAGTGTGCGTGCGTTGATTTACGAAAGTCCGGATGCGGCGGCGCAAATGATTGATCAGCTCGCACATCTGATGCGTTATACCTTGTCGTCAGGTGACAAAGCGACAGTGGATTTGCGTGCAGAAATTGAAGCGGTGCGGGTCTATCTCGCCATCGAAAAGATCCGTTTTGAAGAGCGGCTCCGCCCTGTTTTCGACATTGATGAGAGTTTGGGGGACACCCAAATCCCGCCCATGGCGCTGCAAACGCTGGTTGAAAATGCGGTCAAATATGGTGTCGAGCGCAGCGCGGGAAATGGCATGGGTAGCGGCGAAATTCGCATCTCGGTCAAGCGCGCCTCGGGTGCGGTGGTGGTGTCCATTGCCAACCAAGGCTCGCTTGTGTCGACTTCAGATCGGGGGATTCTAGACGGAAGAGCGACTTCCTTAAAGTCTTTGCGGTCAACTCAGCTCGGTATTGAGAACACGCAAAAGCGACTGGCGCTTTTAAGCGGCGCGGCGGCACAGCTAACGTTGATTGAGCGTGACGGCTGGGTGGTGGCAACGCTTTGTCTACCGGCCGCGCTATGATCCGCGCGCTGATTGTCGATGACGAGCGTTTGGCGCGTGCTGAATTACGACGACTTCTGGCCGCGCACGCCGAGACTGAAACCGCGGTCGATATCGTCGGCGAAGCGGTAAACATAGAAGAAGCCAAACGTGCGATTGATGATCTGCAGCCCGAACTGATTTTTTTAGATGTGCAGATGCCTGGCGGCAGCGGCTTTGATTTACTCGCTTCGCTGGACGATGCGCCGGAGGTTATTTTTACGACTGCCTTTGACGCCTATGCATTGAAAGCATTTGAAGTGAACGCGCTGGATTATCTGCAAAAGCCGATTGAGGCCAAGCGCCTCGCCGAAGCGCTCGCCCGCGCGCAGATGCGCATCCAGAAAAATCAATCGACGCTAAAAAATGACCACAAAATTTTTATCAAAGATGGCGAGCGCTGCTGGTTTGTGGCGCTAACTGACATCTCGCTGTTTGAATCGGAGGGAAACTATGCCCGCGTTTATTTCGAAGTCGATGCGAGCCTCCAGCGGCCGTTGATTCTGCGCTCTTTAAATCAGCTGGAGCTACGGCTTGACGCGGCTCGATTCTTCCGTGCCAATCGCCGCCAGATCATAAATCTTGATTTTATTAATCGTGTTGCACCAGCGGATTCCGGTGGCCTGCGACTGGTGTTGAAGAATGACTTGATTGTCGAGCTGTCGCGTCGGCGTGCGATGGAATTCAAGGGGATGTCGAGCTTATAATTTTGTCGATTCCTATTCCGCGTGATCGCTGGTTTTCGGTGCCTGAATTCTAAAGTGATGGCTTTCTTGGCAACTGGAGCAGCGGGAGCGGAGTCGGCAGCAGCGGGCATCTCATTTATAGACTCTGCCCCAGATGTTTGTTCTCGCAGGTTTTGCCAAGCGGTAGGGTCGGCTTTTTTTGAACGCCAACTTGTTGTTGCCTGACGCCATATATCTAACGAGAGACTCTTCGGAAATGATCACGATGGTGATCGCAGCGGTATAGGGCACCTTTGTCACCGCCTCCGCCGTTGTCGCAGAAGGCGTGATTGCGTGGGCCACGACATTCATGCCAAGCGCGACCAAAAAAACACCAGCGTGCTAGATCGCGACGAGCGACATTTGAAGTGTTAGTGTTCAGGCTAGACTGGAGTCGAGCATTGAGAAAATTTGCCTTCTAAAGATGGTGACGCGGAATACGCGCGACTAGCGGGACGATAGGCATTCTTTTTTTAGTCAATTCTTGCGTGATCAAAAAACAATACATAAAATCATTCAAGTAGTGTGTTGCTTGTGTAAGCGATTGCAGCGACGATAAAGCCGACCATAACAACGTGTTTCTCAATTGCTCGCAACGAACCTCATAGGTGCGATGATGCGAGCGCACAGCAGCGTTTTAGCCGCGCGCTGAGATTTCAATCTCAGCGACTGTTTCTTTGGCGAAATTCAATCTAGGAGACCGCAATGCCTTTATCAACAGTGCAGGGGAACCAAGCATTTGCGACGTTTTCCGCCACGCTCGCTGCTTCGAACGTCCGCAGCGCGTTGGCGTATCTTTTAAGTTTCACGACGTATCGCTTCATTGGTATTTTCACGTTTCAAAACGGGTTGGCGCACGCCGCCGTTTATTACGACAGGGAAAACCCACAGCAGGAGTACACACCGCATGTGATCGATTCATCAACGTATTGCTGCTACGTGAGGGATAGTAAGGGGGTTTTCATGACCGCCAATGCGATGCTGGATCCGAGAGCCGCTGATCACCCTAGCCGCGAGATCGTACCGGCCTATTGCGGCGTGCCGATACTCGACGCGGAGGGCGTCATTTTAGGGACGCTATGCCACTACGATATCGTGCCGCGTGACCCCGAACAGGTGGATTTGCCGCTGATGCTTTCAGTTGCAAGCGCACTGGCCCGCGGCAACCATGTGCCGGCGCATCAGTTGCCATCTTAGTAGCAACAGCACCAATAGCACCCATAGCCCCAATAGCACCAGCAAAAGCGATCGCCATTTGGCGGGTCATCGACCGCCTTAGCAATAAGTAAAATCGACGACGGCTCGGTGGCGAGAGCGCGGTGGTCTTGATTTCGGATGCCGGAGACAACTCTAGCGCTGTGGCGCGCCAGAGCGCCTTATTGTCCCGAACGCCGCGCCAGTGCTAGACCTTGATTGCTATCAGCGTATTTAGACTTGTCCCTGTCCCGCCCGGGCCGTCGTATTTTTCGCAGGCATTCTTGCGATCACACCTTTGCACAACACCATGCCGGTGGGCGCGCCCGTAGGTGAGCCCCCTCTCGGTTCTTTCGACAATGCGAATACAGTGCCGTCGGTCAAGCGAATGTCCATATCTGGTTTCGCGAGTTTGGTATCGCCGATATCGTTCAAGAGCCCCAGAGAACGCGGCGCGCCGTCTTTCGGTAACACCCAAAGCTCCATGCTTTTATCTTCGCCGCCGACCCAGGGCTTGACCATTTTCACCATCAAATAACCCGACTTCGGTTGCTCAACAATCATGCGTGCTTCGCCTTGGTCCTCCAGAACCGCCAGCATCATCGGCTCGGTATTGGCGACCGGACTGGTGCGCAATGTGAATGCCAATAAAACGGCGGCGAGTGATGTGCCTGCCAATCCCAGGCCGCGCCAGAACGTAAGGTTGCTCCAAAATCCACCGGTTTCGGGGGTTTCGGCTGTTACGTGTGCGCGCGGCTGAGTGGCTCGCGCGGGCGTGCCGCTATTGATACGCGATTCGATATTGTTCCACACCCGTTTGGGAGGCGCGATGGGTTTCAGGCGCTCCGCCAGCGGTGTCAAATGCGCCTCCCACGTGGCCACTGCCTCGCGAAGTGCCGCGTCATGCTGCATCATCTGCACAAAACGTCGACGTGCGCCGCCGCGTAGCGTGCCCAGCACGTATTCCGAAGCGAGTCTGGAGATTAATTCAGGGTTATTGAGTTTCATGATTCCAAGCACCCTTTCAGACGCAACAAACCACGTCGTATATGGGTTTTTATCGTACCAAGGGGGCGGCCCAAATGTTCAGCGACTTCTGAATGCGAGAGGCCTTGAAAGAATGCCAGCGAGACAGATTGAAGCTGTTCGCCATCGAGCCCTTTCATGCAATGCTCGACTCGCGATTTGTCGCGCGACTGTATTAATTGGTCTTGCGGGCCGAGGCTTTCGTCTTCGAGATTCAAGGTAAAAAATTCTTCCTCATCCTGCAATTCCAATCGCGGACGGCGCACCAAATCGAGGCTGCGGTTACGCACGATTGCCGTCATCCACGTCATTGGCGCGGATTTGGCAGTTGCATAACCGGCAGCGTTATTCCAGATATTCACAAAACTGTCCTGTAAAACTTCTTCGGCAAGATGCCGTTCCCTGACTATACGAAGCGCAACCGCAAACAGTTTCGATTTTGTTGCATCGTAGAGCTCGGCAAATGCCTTTTTATCGCCAATACCGGCGCGCGATAACATCGCCGCCAACTTCTCGTTGAGTGCTATATCGGCCATGACTCAGTTTGCTCCGGCCAATTTGAGTGTGATTTTGGATGCATCAACGGTTGGGGTCGTTGTTAGTGGCACCGGAGCTGCATTTAAGCCCGCGTCAGCTTCTTCGGTAACCGGCGCGCGAGACCAGCAGACATCAGGCATATTTACGGCGCGGTTGAGTGCGCGGGCAAGGATGAAAAGTAAATCAGAAAGCCGGTTGATATATTGAAACGCCGATGCCGCCACGGCTTCTTTTTCGGCCAATTTGACCATCGATCGTTCGGCGCGCCGTGCCACAGTGCGGGCCACATGGGCCAGCGCGCTGGCTCTCGATCCGCCGGGCAAAATAAATTCTTTTAGCGGCGGCAGATCCGCATTAAATCTTGCAATTGCATTATCCAAAAAAAGCACATGCGCGTCGGTAATGGCGCGATGCCCAGGAATACAGATTTCACCGCCGAGGTCAAACAGCTGATTCTGGATTCGTATGAACAAGGTCACAAAATCATCCGGCATCTTTTCGGTGAGCAATACACCGAGCTGACTATTTAATTCATCAAGATCGCCCAACGCGGCAATCCGCGGCGCTGATTTTTGAACGCGCGAGCCATCTCCCAATCCGGTGCTGCCATCGTCGCCGGTGCGGGTGGTTATTTTTGTGAGGCGGTGAGCCATAGCTAAATCCGTGAATTTCGAGGGACAATTATAGCGGGGGATGGCGGCGCTGGGCGGGATTCCCGGCACGCAACCGTCAAACAGTGTGTGTCCTGAGCCGACGCTGTGCCAGCGCCACAATCGCGTCGACGCAATGGGCGCCGCGCTCATCAACTCGATTTCGAATACAAAAAACCAGCTGATGTATACGGGATGAAACGAAAATCAGATTCAATTTATCGCACATGCGCTAGAGGGCTGCCGTTCAAAAATGAGGCTTAAGTGAAGTAAAAAGAGCGCAATCAGTCATTCATTCTCGCTATGTTGCAATCGCAAGACGTCATCGTATGTGCGCCAATTTTCAGAGAACCTGGCATCCAGCCCAGTGGGCGTCTCAGTCGACAACACCGCATTAAGTCCCAATGCTGGATCGCCAGATTCATTCATTCGCGATTATTTTCAGAAAAAGCAAAGGCGAATATTTCGGCGAGACTTGGTATGATTCACGGCTGTGAAACAAAACCGGGAAAGAATGGACGCAAGTTTAAGGTCCGGCCACACCATGAGCACACCCAAATTCAATTTCCTCGATTTTGAACAGCCTATTGCTGAGCTGGAAGGTAAGATCGATGCGCTTCGTTTTGTGCAGGATGATTCTGCGGTCGATATTTCAGCCGAGATCGAGAAGCTAGCCAAAAAAAGCCAGGGGCTGACCAAAGATATTTATGCCAAGCTAAATGCATGGCAAATTTCGCAGGTGGCGCGCCATCCCCAGCGCCCGTACACGCTCGATTACATCAGCGCAATGACGACCGATTTCCAAGAGCTTCATGGCGATCGATCGTATGCGGACGACGCGGCGATTGTCGGCGGGCTCGCGCGATTCAACGGCCAGAGCGTAATGATCATCGGCCATCAAAAAGGTCGCGATACCAAGGAACGTCAATTCCGCAATTTCGGCATGCCGCGTCCCGAGGGCTACCGCAAAGCGCTCAGATTTATGAAGCTTGCCGAAAAGTTTGGCGTGCCGTTACTGACCTTTATCGACACGCCCGGCGCGTATCCGGGTGTGGGCGCTGAAGAACGCGGCCAGTCCGAAGCGATTGGCCATAATCTTTATGTATTGGCGGGACTTCGTGTGCCGGTGATCTGCACGATCATTGGCGAAGGCGGATCTGGTGGCGCGTTGGCCATCGCCGTCGGTGACATCACGTTTATGCTGCAATATTCAACGTACTCGGTGATCTCCCCCGAAGGTTGTGCGGCCATTTTGTGGAAAGATCAGGCCAAAGCATCAGAAGCCGCAGAAGCGCTCAACATTACGGCACCTAAATTAAAAGCATTGGGGTTGGTGGATAAGGTGGTTTCTGAACCGCTGGGTGGCGCGCATCGCGATCCGGCCGGCATGGCGCTGACCCTGAAGAAAACAATTGCGGACACGCTCAAGCAATTGCTCGAGAAAACACCGGATGTGCTGGTGCGCGAGCGGCAGAAGAAATTGCTGCAGCTGGGCAAGTTTAAAGAGCTAAGCTGAATGCTGATATAGGCTGTCGCGCCTACATCCAAGGGACCCGCTCCGCCGTACAATAGCCTATGGAAAAAATGACTACGGTGCCCGTTGAAAAATATTCTTGTCTTGTTTGATCAAGAGTGGGACCAGGCGCAGTTGCGTCGCGCGGCGATATCATCGAATCATGAGTTTCAGTTTTATCACGAAGGCTTTGACCTATTCAGCTTTCCAAGCAATGCGCAATTGTTGGTGTTCGATATTTTTCGTTTTGTCGACAAGCTGGTCGAGAAATATAAGCGGATCAAACTCGACGGCATTATTTCCAGTCACGAGCAATTTGGCGCGCTGTCGGCAGCGCTGCTGGCCGACCGGTTGGGGCTACCCACCACCTCTACCGATGCGGTTCTAAACGCACAGCACAAAGCTTTGGCGCGGACCATTTTGCAGCGTGAATTACCCGAGGCTAATGTGCCTTTCGAAACCTTTCCGTATACCGTGAAGCACGCGCAGGAGATTGCACTGCCGTTCCCGTTTTTTGTGAAGCCAGTCAAAGCCGCCTATTCGGTACTCGCCCGCCGGGTGGAAGATTTCGCGGATCTGCGTGAACATCTTAATTTCCGCCCTTGGGAAAAATTCATCATCATGCGCTTGGTGCGGCCGTTCAATGATGTGGTCGAGCGCATGGCGGCGACCAATATCAACGGCCACTACATGCTCGGCGAGCAGCTGATCGATGGTTTTCAGGTCAATGTAGATGGCTATATCCAGGGCGGGGAAGCGCATATTCTGGGGATTGTTGATGCGGTGATGTATCCCGGCACCGATGCGTTCATGCGCTGGGAATACCCGAGCCGTCTACCGCCGGAATGGAAAGAAAAAATTCACGCGACCTCGCTGGCGGTGATCAAAGCGCTCAAGTTTGATTACGGCTTGTTTAATGTTGAGTTGAAAATTTGTTCGCATTCCGGCGACTGCAAATTGATCGAAGTAAACCCGCGTATGGCGGCACAATTTTCGGATATGTACGAAATGGTGGATGGCATCAATCTTCATGATTTGGCGCTCAAGCTCGCTCTCGACGAACCGGTCGAGGCCACAAAAAAGGTGCAGCGATACAAATGCGCCACCAGCTTTGTCTATCGGCGATTTGATGGCAAAGGCCAGAATCATTTTCCGGGGCCTGATGAATTCAAGGCGCTCGAAAAATTCGATCCCGGCGCGCAATTGCTCCTGTTCAAAAAAAGCGGCAATGAATTAAAACGCGAGACGAAGTGGCTGCAGAGCTATCGTTACGCCTGCATGAATATGGGCGCCGAGTCCGAAGATGAATTGATCGAAAAATATCGGCACGCGTCTAAATTGATCGGATTTCCGTCGAACTAGAGCGGGCTGGCGGACGATTCTCGCGAGTCGCCTGCGATGAGATTTTCGAGATATGAAACCCTAGCGTTGGGGCGGGTTAACAAACAGTTGTGCTTGCCGACGCGCGCCGATATTACTGCGTACTGTCGTCTGATATGACTATTGTGCGAGAGACACCGCCTTATTCAGCAAAGAGATATACATTCTTTACCTCGCGGCGAATGATCGGCTGGCTGCCATGCGGAGCGTCGCAAGGTAGAATGCGAGCTAGCCTCTTTTTTGCATAACTCTGCCCACGACATCCCTATGACCGCCTCGTTTACCAATCCCGCTGCCAACCCCGACGTAAACCCCACCGTCTCCCAAATCCGTCAGGCCTTTGTTGATTTTTTCGTCTCTAAAGGCCATACCCATGTCGCCTCGTCCTCATTGGTGCCTGCGGATGATCCGACGCTGCTGTTTACCAACGCGGGTATGAATCAATTCAAGGATTGTTTTTTAGGTCTGGAAAAACGCGCTTACAACCGCGCGGTGACTTCGCAGCGCTGTGTCCGAGCGGGTGGTAAGCACAACGACTTGGAGAACGTCGGCTACACCGCGCGCCATCATACTTTTTTTGAAATGCTGGGTAACTTCAGTTTTGGTGATTATTTCAAGCGCGACGCGATTAAATTCGCATGGGAATTGCTCACGGTTGTCTACAAATTGCCTGCCGAAAAATTGACCGTCACGGTCTATGCGGACGACGACGAAGCTTATGACATCTGGGAAAAGGAAGTTGGCGTGCCGAAAGAACGGATCATCCGCATCGGCGACAATAAAGGCGGGCGTTACGCCTCGGATAATTTCTGGATGATGGGCGATACCGGTCCCTGCGGCCCATGCAGCGAATTGTTTTACGATCACGGCCCACACATTCCCGGCGGACCTCCCGGTTCGCCCGATGAAGATGGTGACCGCTTCATTGAAATCTGGAATTTGGTCTTCATGCAGTACAACCGGGAAGTCAAAGACGGCCCGATGATCCCGCTGCCAAAACCATCCGTCGATACGGGTATGGGTTTGGAGCGTCTGTCGGCCGTGCTGCAACATGTTCACGCCAATTATGAAATTGATTTATTCCAAGCGTTGATCAAAGGCGCGATGCGCGAAACCGGCTGCACCGATATTGAGTCACCGAGCCTGCGCGTGATCGCCGACCATATTCGTGCGTGTGCTTTCTTGGTCTGTGACGGCGTGATTCCTGAAAACGCCGGTCGCGGCTATGTGTTGCGCCGTATTGCACGCAGAGCGATGCGACATGGCTACAAGCTCGGCCAAAAGCAACCGTTCTTTTATAAGTTAGTCGACGATCTCGCCGCCGTCATGGGCGATGCGTTTCCGGAAATAGCAGCCTCGAAAGAGCGCGTTAAAGCGGTATTGAAACAAGAGGAAGAGCGCTTTGGCGAGACGCTGGAAAATGGCATGACGATTTTGGACGCGGCCATTGGTGAAAACGGCAAAAGACTGGACGGCGAGACCGCCTTCAAGCTCTACGACACCTTCGGATTTCCGGTTGATCTCACCGCCGATATCGGCCGTGAACGTGGCTT
>JBBRZG010000126.1:0-10687 GCA_038236905.1 Burkholderiales bacterium | reverse complement strand
CGGCGCGGCGAAAATAAATGCCCCCACCACAAAACCGCGATTTCAGTCCACATAAACAAATTTCGACATTATCAAACCAGGTTTCAGGGCTATCAGAGTTATTCCGATTAAGCGGTCGCTTACAATATTGCCCGCACCCCGAAAGCGGTCGACGATCTACTCATGCAGGTGTGGGAGCGCGCCAAACCAAAGGCTTTGCTTGAGCGTGATGCGTTGCAGGCAATGGCGCTATCGATTGGCCACGATATAAAAATTGAGGCGTGGGATTGGCGCTATTACGCCGAAAAAGTGCGCGAGGTTCGTTATGATTTTGATGAATCGGCAGTCAAACCCTATTTCTCACTGGACCGCATGGTCGAGGCGTTATTCGACTGCGCCAACCGTTTGTTTGGCATCACGATGGTATTAAAGCCCGAGATCAAAACCTACCACCCCGATGTGAAAGTGTATGAGGTGATGAACCGTCATAGCAATCTGATCGGCGTTTTCCTGCACGACAATTTCGCTCGCGCCACCAAGCGCGGCGGGGCTTGGATGAGTGTTTACCGTTCGCAGAGTGGCATTGCCAGCCAGATCGGCGATGACGACTACCCGAGCACTTTGCCGATCGTGGTTAACAACAACAATTTCGCGAAGGGCGACGACGAAAATGCCGGTGGAGAGCCGACCCTGCTGAGCTTCGACGATGCGCGCACGCTGTTCCATGAATTTGGTCACGGCCTGCACGGTTTGTTATCGAACGTGGAATATGAACGGCTTTCTGGCACCAACGTGCTGCGCGATTTTGTCGAGCTGCCGTCTCAGCTGCTGGAACACTGGCTAAGCGAGCCGGAGGTGTTGAAAAAGCATGCCCGGCACTATCAGACGAACGAACCAATCAGTGAAGAAATGCTGGCGAGATTACACGCGGCGAGGAAATTTAACCAAGGGTTTGAGACCGTCGAATTTGTCGCCTCGGCGTTGGTGGATATGGCGCTCCACGCCACCACTGATGTGACCGATCTCAATATTACAGCCTTCGAAGTCGCACAATTAAAACGCATCGGTATGCCGGCTGAAATCGCGATGCGCCATCGCCTGCCGCATTTCAATCACCTCTTTTCAGGCCCGGGCTATGCGGCGGGTTATTACGTGTATTTATGGGCGGAAGTGCTCGATGCTGACGGCTATCAGGCGTTTATCGAGGCGGGCAACCCGTTCGATCCGGTCGTCGCCGGGCGATTGCTCAAATACATTTATTCGGCGGGAAATACCCTGCCACCGATGCAAGCCTACGCAGCTTTTCGCGGTCGCGCGCCGACCGTTGAGGCGATGTTGAAGAAGAAAGGGTTGGTAGAAGTTTAGACCAATAATTAAAATATTAAACCCTAGCATTGGCGGGCTTCAGCAGGCACAAATGTGTCGAAACACGCTCCGATACTGGCGTTTATATTTTCACCTAAAAATTTTCATAGCCGACACCTGACCCAAAGCTATCAACAAGTGTCACAATGCTCGTCCCGTATTGCTGATGGACGGCAAAATCATGTTTGGCAAATTATTCAAGAAAAATGAAATCGATGCGGCACCGTTGCGCGCGATGAACACCACCGCCGCAAAGGTCGCCGAGGCCGCGCAGGAAACCGCGCAACAGGCGGCGGCTTGGGAAAGCCGCTTTAATGCGGCCAAGGGCGACGACGCGGCGCTTTTGTCGATTGCGATAGACGCGCCGGTGATCGATATCAAATGCGCGGCGGTGATGGCCCTGAGCAGCGAAGAATCATTGAAGGCCGCTGAGCGCGAATTTCGCACCCATGATCGCAAGGTGCATCGCGCCGCCAAACAACGCTATGAGGCGGTGGTCGCGCATCGTGAGAACAATGAAGCGGCCCACGCTTTAATTGTTTCCGCTGCCGCGCTGGCGGCTGAGCCAATGATTCCGGCAAATCGCTTGGTGGAGCTGGATCGCGCCTGGGCCGCGCTGGATCAGACACACCTATCCGACGACATCAAAAGCGAATACGCAAAACATTGGGCTACGCTAACCACCGTCACGCGCGAACGCGGTGACAAGCAGCTCACGACCAACCGCTGGATGGCAGAAGCGGCTGAAGCCATCACGATGCTGAACGCGATGGCATTGGATTGCGCTAGTGGCATAAAAGATCGCCACGAGCTTTCGGGGCCGGATCTATCGGTTGAACAACTGTTGGCGACGGTACCGGTTCAGGATTCCTCAGTTGCGTCAGGCGCCAACGTAGATGCCACAAATGCGATAAGTACGGCGAAGACCGCAAAAGCGTTTGAAAAAGTTGCAGCATTAGTGACGTCACTCAACGCGTCGTTACTCGCGTCGCAGCAAGTGGTGGCAAGGCTCACGATTCTGGATGAACTGGAGCAACCGCAACCGGTGGTCACACCGATACCCGCAGAATTGGCGGCAGTGGCGGCAAATGAAACAGCAGCAATAGCTGACACCGGGGGTGATGCCAGCACGCTGCCAGCGCTCGATGCGCCATCTGAAATCGCACCATTCGAACCCACCACACCCATGACGGCAAAGCCCGGCGCACGCTGGCACGCATTACCTGACATGGCTGATCAAAAAATGGCGGCACCTTTAACTGCACGCTTTGATGAGTGGCAAATGAACGAACGAGATCAACGTCAACAAAAGCACGCCGTGAAAAAGCAGAAACAAACCGACGAACGTCAGGCCTCAAAAGAGGCCAAAGTAGAAGTGCTAACGACCATTGTGGCGGCGGGTGAGGTGGCGATTGCCGAGGGCCACCTGGCTGAGGCCAATAAACATTTAGTTGCCATTGATGACGCGTTATCGAACGGTGCGGCATCCAAAAATGGCGGAGCGCTCAGCCAGCGTATTGAGGCGCTCCAGGCTGAATATGCACGCTTAAAAGGCTGGCAGCACTGGGGCGGTGGGCGGGTTCGCGATGATCTGGTGCTGGAAGCCGAGGCGCTGGCGAAGCAGGTCACTGGTGTGGCCGCGGGTGGTGGAGTCGCGGCGGTAGCTGATACGTCAACCGCGACAGAGTTGGCCGACGCAGCGAATGTGGCAATTGCGGTTAATGTCACAAATGCCGCAACCGTTGCTCAACCCGCGTCTGAAAGCGCATCGGAAGAAGACGAAACCAACGTGATCGCCGCGGCAGCAACTAGCGCCGCTGAGCCGGCTCCAAAGGGAGAGGCGAGCGGCGCTGAAACCAATATGCCGAAAGAAAAACGTCTGGCTCGGCTGCCAAAACTTTCGATTAAACAACATGCCGATGCCATAGAAAACCTGCGTGAGCGGTGGAAGGAATGTGACCGTTTGGGCGGCGCGACCAGTCGCTCGCTGTGGCAACGCTTTGATGGCGCGCTCAAGATTGCTTACACACCCGTTGCCGCGCATTTGGCCAAACTCAAAGCGGCGCGTCAAGAGAATCTTGAGGCGCGCAACAAGCTGATTGCCATCCTTGACTCGGCACAAATAGCCGATGACGGTGCACATGATTTCAAGGAGCTTGCCCGCGCGCTTGATACATTCCAAACCGAATGGCGCAAGTTGGGCCCACTTGAACATACCGTGCCGCACAAAGCCCGCGAGGCCTTGTTGGCACGGATGCGCAAATCGATGGGGCGCATCGAGGCGCCCTTATTTGAAGCGCGGCGCGTGGCGCAATCCAAACGCGACCGCTTGATCGAGCGCGCAAAAGCGCTGGCGGCCGATGCACAAGCACGTGATGTGATCGCAAAAGTACGCGAGCTGCAAGCCGAATGGCAGCGCGAAGCCAAAGCAATGCCGCTCGCCCGCAATGTTGAAAACGCCGTATGGACGGCATTCAAAACAGCGACGGATGCGGTATTTACCCAGCGCGACGCCGCTTTCAATGCCCGCGACGCGGAGTTCAAGGCGAATAAATCAGCGCGCGAAGAATTGATTACGACCGTGTCGGCATTGAATGAAGCCACCGCGGTGGCCGACATCAAACGCACGCTCATCGAAACCGATAACGCATGGCGTCGCGCCGGTGAAGCCCCGCGCGCGGACGCGGCAAAACTGGACAGCCAATTTCGCGCCGCGCGCGAGGCCGCACAAAAGCTCATTGCTTCCAGCGCACAACGAATCTGGGATGCGAAATGCGATGCGCTGAACGCCAAGCTGGCCATTTGTGAGGAGGTCGAGAACACGTCCGCAACAGAAGATATTGATGCCCGATATGCCGCGATTTCTGCGCTGCCCAATGTATGGGAACAAGCCTTGGCCGCCCGTCTGAATCGCGCCAAAGCGGGCACCGCAATCTCCACGGCTTTAGCCGCCGCCGTCAAAGCTCAGGAAGCGCAAAAACTTACGCTGCTGCAACTCGAATCGGCGCTCGATATCGCGTCCCCCGCTGCATTTCAGGCTGCGCGGCGCGACTTGAAATTACGCGCCATGAAGATGGCGATGGAAGGTAAAGCGTCCGCTGACGCGGCTCCAAGCATCGATAAATTAACCGCCGATGCGTTGGGTTTTTCCCATCTTGATGCCGCATCAAAAGATAGGTTGAGTGCGATTTTAATCGCGCTGCGGGTTAGCACGCATCGATCAGTTTAAAACTCGAAATAGGCCCGGCGACTGAAAAAAAATACTTTCAGTCCGACGGCAGACAGGCCAAGCGTAGAAAATAAAACCCTAATATCGGCGGCCTTCTCTGACTATTTCTGACCCGAGCAGCCCGCCCTTCCTAGGGGTTTAATTTTTTTTATCGCACCCGCTGTTGCCAAGCGACAGCTTGCTGATATTGCGCGGGTGTTATGTTGTTATCGTTTTGATCATCGTTTCTAAGCATATTCACGGCGGCTAAGCCCGCGCTAACAATCAGCGTCGCCTCTTTTTCACACCTCATTAACTGTTCACCGTTCGCGTCTTTTTTCTCGTATTTCTTATGCCAATTGCCGCCCCATTCCTAGCCAATGCCGTTTCAGCTGAGCGCCTGACAATTGAACGAATACATGCCGACCCCGAGCTTTCCGGACCGAGTCCGCGTAAGGTAAAAGTCTCGCCGGACGGGACGCGGGTGACTTTTTTGCGTGGTCGGGACGACGATCAATTCCAGCTCGATCTGTGGGAATACAACCTGCGTGACAAGGCAATGCGGCGCTTGATTGATTCAAAGTTGTTGCAACCCAACGAAACTATTTCGGATGAAGAAAAAGCGCGCCGTGAGCGCGAGCGCACCGCGAGTTTGCGCGGCATTGTTGATTACAGCTGGTCACCGGACGGTCAGCGTTTGCTGGTGCCGCTGGCGGGCGATCTGTATCTCGTCGACGTGGCTTCTCCCGACAAAGCGCGTCGCGTCGCGACCGGCAATGTCATCGATCCCAAGGTCTCACCCAAAGGCAAATATATTTCCTTCGTGCGCAAGCAAAACCTCGTCGTGATCGAGATTGCCACGGGCATCGAGCGCAAATTAACCAAGGATGGCGGCGGTGCAATTCACAACGCCGAAGCTGAATTTGTCGCGCAGGAAGAAATGTCGCAGAGCAGCGGTTATTGGTGGGCACCGGATGATTCGGCGATTGCCTTCAAACGTTTTGACGAAACCGTTGTGCCGCTGGTGCGTCGCTTCGAAATTTATGCGGATCGCACCGAGGTGGTGGAACAACGCTATCCCTACGCGGGGGCCAAGAATGTGCTGGTGTCTCTCGCCATCGTCGGCGTTACAGACGGGAAAATACGCAAGGTTTCTCTTGGTAACGAGATTGATATTTATCTGGTGCGAGCGGACTGGAGCAAAAATTCAAAGCAACTTATATATCAACGTCAATCGCGTAATCAACAGCGCCTCGATCTGGTCTCAGTCGACAAGGCAACACTCAAGCATCGCATTTTGCTGACCGAGACCGCCAACACCTGGATCAATTTGCATGGCGATTTGCGTTTCTTGGAAACACGTGACGCGTTCGTCTGGGCGTCGGAGCGCAGCGGTCGGAAACATTTGTATTTGTACGATCTGGACGGCAAATTGCTCAACGCAATCTCCCGCGGCGAATGGGGTATTGATAACGCGCTTGCGGTCAACGAGAAAGCCGGACGCGTGTACGTGGAATCGAATCGCGAGGCCGTGACCGAGAAGCAAATCTACGCGCTGGCGCTGGATGGCACTAACGCCGACAGCCCATTGCGCCTGACCAAAAGCGATGGCTGGCACGAGGCCGATTTTGCTGAAAATGGTGAGTTATTTGTAGATACCTGGTCGGATCAAAATACGCCGCCTCAAATCAGCATTCGTCAAGCAGACGGCGCGTTTGTCGCGTGGATAGAGCAAAACGAGTTGAATGCAAAACACCCGTACGCGCCTTTTCTTGCCGCACATTTACCAACGGAGTTTGGCACTTTGGCCGCGAGCGACGGCCAGACCATGCACTACTCGATGATCAAGCCGAGCGGCTTTGATGCCACTAAGCGCTATCCTGTTTTCTTGTATGTTTACGGTGGCCCGACCGCACAAGTGGTCGCACGCCGCTGGGGCGGAATGTTCGAACAATACATGGCGCAGCAGGGCTACATTGTCTTTAGCGTCGACAATCGCGGCTCCTCGCGACGCGAGCGGCGCTTCACCGATGCGCTCTATGGCAGCTTTGGAAACGTCGAGGTCGCAGACCAGCTCGCGGGCGTGGATTGGTTGTCGAAGCAAAGCTTTGTGGACGCCAAACGCATCGGTGTATTTGGTTGGAGCTACGGCGGCTTTATGGCGCTGCGCATGCTGGCAGAAGGCTCAAATCGCATCGCGGCAGGGGTTTCTGGCGCGCCGGTGACAGACTGGCAACTCTACGACACGCACTATACTGAGCGCTACGCCGGTGACCCGAAAGCAAACGTCGCTGGCTACCAGCAGAGCTCCGTGTTCACCTATCTTGACGGCTTGCGCTCACCGCTGCTGCTGTTGCACGGCATGGCGGATGACAATGTACTGTTTACCAATTCCACGCGGTTGATCAGCGACTTGACTTCGCGCGGCGTACTGTTTGACCTCATGACCTATCCAGGGGCCAAACACGGGTTCGCGACCAAGCAAAACAAAATTCACCGCGACCGGACGGTGGAAGCGTTTTTTGCTAAACATCTGGGGAACAGCGCACGGTAATTAGGCTGTTGGAGTGCTCACTTCCGAGCAGTAGACGTCGCTACTGAAGAAACGAACACTAGCGCCAGCGCGGCGATTGGGTAATTTTTGCCCCGAAAGCCGCGTAAATGCTTGTGCCTTGATATCGCTCTTGAAATTTTGCGTTGCGGCGCGCCGTCACCGAGTGGCTGGCTACAGCTCGTTGTATTTCCTACTCGAGCCACGAGCTTTCTCAACCGGATACTTTTCGGCGTTGAGCCGCATTTTTTCGTGCGCGGCCGCGATCAAATCGATCTCCAATTTATCGCTCAGCCGAATCAGATAAAGCAGCACATCTGCCGCCTCGAGCCCGACGGCGTGGCGGGCAGTGGCGGAAATATTGTTGCTTTCAGCTTCCGTGAGCCACTGAAAATGCTCAAGCAATTCAGAGGCTTCGACTGACAATGCCATGGCGAGATTTTTGGGCGAATGAAACTGATCCCAGTCTCGATCTGCGGCAAAACGGCGTAGCGCATCGCGTAATTCGCCAAGACCTGATGCGGCCGGAATCACGACTCAAAAAAATCTTTTTCAGCATCGGCGGAAATGGCCGCCACAGCCACCACAGGAGGAGCCGAGGACAGCGACGTCGCAGCGGGCGCGGATGCAAATGATGGCGGCGGTGGCGCGGTGGGCAGGGAGGGCGGCGGCTCAAACGTAACGCTGCCTTCCAACGCCTCACTCAACGCGCGCTGGATCGTGTCGGCGTCCATCGGCACCCGCCCCTGCGAACGCAACAGAATACGCGATGGTAGATCCAACAACCGGGTTTGCGGAATCCGCAAATTGGCCGCGACGTTTAGCGTGGGTAACAGGTAAGTACCGCGAAAGCCGGGCTGCGCTCGATCCATGGCATCTACTATGGCCTGCTGCGAACGCGCGATGCCAGCGAGGAGTTCAGCAAGTTGTTCGTGAGTGAGGGACATATTGTTATCAACGATGAATGGAGACGTCGGCAAATATCTTACATCGCACAATCAAGTGCAAAACTAAACGACGAGCGGCAATATCACCGCCCACAACGGATTCAGGTGCTTTGCCGGTTGCGACTCATGCATAATAACCGCGCTAAAGGCGCATTGATGGCGTTAACTGCGTTTGCCATGAGCGCCCACACCATGAGCCGTACAAATAACCGCCAGTCAACGAACCGAATGACCGTCCATTAAACTTTTGAGGAGTTTCCGTGACCACAAGATCTGCCGCCAATTCTGCGACGCCGCTTGATTCTGCTACGTCGCTTAATCCCCCTAATCCTCTAAACGCGTCATCACGGGCTGCAGCATGGGTATTTTTGCCACTACTTCTGTGGGCAGCCGTAACATCAGCGCCCGTTGCCGCTGAGACAAAAGCCGCCAGCATGGTTGCAAATGCGCCGGCGAAAACAAACGCGATCAAAGCTGCGAAACGTTACACCATTGAGCAATTCATGGCGACCACCGGCATCACCGGCGCTTCATTTAGCGCCGATGAAAAACGGATTTTGTTCTCGAGCAACCAATCAGGCATTTTTAACGCTTATACGATCCCAGTCAGCGGCGGCGAGCCTACCGCGCTGACAAAATCTACCACCGACAGCACCTACGCGGTAAGTTTTTTTTATGACGATGACCGCATTCTATTTACGCGCGACAAAGGCGGAGACGAAAACAACCATGTATTTGTTCGCGAACTCAATGGAACCGAAAAAGACCTCACGCCCGGCGACAAATTAAAGGCGAATTTCTCAGGATGGCGACCCGACGGGACCGCGTTTTACATCGCCACCAATGAACGCGACGCGAAGTTTTTTGACCTCTATAAATACGACGCAAAGACCTATGCGCGCACGATGCTTTTCAAAAATGAAGGTACTGCGGTGCAAAATGCGAACCCGGCCGCGATCAGCCGCGATGAGCGCTGGATTGCGCTGAACAAACCCAACACCACCTCGGATAGCGATATCTATTTGTATGACGCCACCAGCAAAGAAACCCGGCTGATCACGCCGCACAAGGGCGCGGTCAGTTTTAGCGCCGCAACGTTTGATCCCGCCTCGAAAAAGCTGTTTTTTCTAAGCAACGAAACCGGTGAATTTACGGGGCTGCGGACCTACGATTTGGCGACGGGTGCCATCAAGGAACATCAAAAGGCCGATTGGGACGTGGTCTCAACCTATTTTTCGCGTGATGGACAATACCGTGTGACGTCGGTGAATCAGGACGGCAGCACCGTCGTAAACATCGTGGAAGGGGGGAACAGCAGTAGTAACGAGAGCGGCAATAGCGAAAAGCCAGTCGCAATACCGAAATTGGCTGGCGGCGAAATACGCGGTGTCACGTTCGGTAAAAGCGGAAAGCGGATGGCGTTCTATGTCAACGGCGATCGCTCGCCCAACAATTTATTTGTGCATGATTTCGCCACCAAAAAAACCACCCAATTAACGCGAAGCCTGAACAGAGAAATCGATTCTAACGATCTGGTTGAGGCCGAAGTGGTGCGCTTTAAATCGTTCGATGGTACGGTGATTCCATCGATTTACTACAAGCCACGCGGCGCATCGGCAAACAATAAAGTTCCCGCGCTGGTGTGGGTTCACGGTGGACCGGGCGGGCAAACAACGCGCGGCTATAGTGCGCAAATCCAATACTTGGTCAACCACGGCTATGCGGTGCTCGGCATCAACAACCGGGGCAGCAGCGGCTATGGCAAAACATTTTTTACCGCCGATGATCGCAAGCATGGCCGCGAGCCGTTGTGGGATTGCGTGGAAGCGAAAACCTACCTCGCTAGCCTCGGCTATGTAGATCCTGAACGCATCGGCATCATCGGCGGCAGCTATGGCGGCTACATGACGCTGGCAGCACTGGCATTCCGGCCGGAGGCATTCAAAGTTGGGGTGAATATTTTTGGCGTGAGCAACTGGATTCGTACCCTTGAGAGTATTCCACCGTACTGGGAAGCGCAGCGCAAGGCGCTCTATGATGAGATCGGCGACCCGGTCAAAGACAAGGAATTTCTCACCGCTACCTCACCGTTATTTCATGCCAAGGAAATTCGTGCCCCGCTGATGGTGATTCAAGGTGCGAACGATCCGCGCGTGATCAAGCCCGAGAGCGACGATATTGTCGAAGCGGTCAAGAAAAATAATGTGCCGGTGGAATATGTGGTGTTTCCCGACGAAGGCCACGGGTTTTCAAAGAAGAAAAATCAGATGGAATCGAGCAAACGCATTCTGGAGTTTCTCGATAAATACTTAGCCAACAATACTAAAAAGCCCGCTTAAAAAATAAGTGTGTGGCGCAGAAAAGTGATCGTACGGTCACTTTTCTGCGAGGTTCGGAATGACAAAAATAACGCTTGCTAAAATAACAGTCGCTCCAAGGGATGCTGACGATGAATAAGCTTGAGCACGACGATGAGAACGCATGGCTGGACAGCATGCAACTGCAAGCAGACCCGCTCGCGGACAACACCATAGGCGACATCATGGAGACGTGGAAGCCTCCGGCTGTAAGCCTTGACTCAGGCGACATTGCCAACAATACACGCGACTGGATTGCGGCCCTCGATCCGCAGTGGGG
>JBBRZG010000125.1:0-10736 GCA_038236905.1 Burkholderiales bacterium | reverse complement strand
TTCCCCAACACCGACGTGGTGAGGGTAATCGTCGCAAACGATATCGTGAATCCCGCCGCGCAAGAAGACCCAACCAGCCCGATTGCCGGCATGCCGGTGCTTGAAGTCTGGAAAGCCAAAACCTCGATTGTGATGAAGCGCAGCATGGCTTCCGGCTATGCGGGTGTGGACAATCCGTTGTTCTATAAAGAGAACAATCGGATGCTGTTTGGCGATGCGAAGAAGATGCTGGATGAAGTACTGACGGCATTGAAAACCTAAACCTTAAAACCTAAAGCTTGCTCGCTCCTTCCCCTCTTGAGGGGAAGGCTGGGTTGGGGTTCTTAGCGTGACGTCGCGAACAAAAGCTTATCTTTTCATCTGCATCTTGGCCGTCGGCTATGGTTTTGTAAATTGGTGGGCTGATCGGCCGATTCATCAAGCGTATGGTGTTCTCGCAAAAGCAGAACCTATGCAAACAAGCATTGATCGTAGCGCCGCACTGGAAAAAAGCGGCTACGTCATCAAGCCACTGGCGCGCTACGAAATCACCGCCCGGGTGCTGTCCAAGGAATCCTATCGCTGGGATCAGGGAGCCAATCTCGCGCCGGTAGATTTGGCGATGGGTTGGGGACCGATGTCGGATTCTGCTGTGCTCGATAAGTTAAAAATTTCGCAGGGCAATCGCTGGTTCCAGTGGCGTGCCGACGCATTTCCGATCTCCGTTGAGGAGATAAGCCGCCACGCCGCCAACATGCACCTGATTGCCGCTGATAACGTCATCGCTAAACAAATTCGCAAAGTCCGCCCCGGCAAAATTATCACCATGCGCGGCTATTTGGTTGAGGTCACTGGCAAAGATGGATTCACATGGCGCAGCTCACTCTCGCGCGAAGACACGGGTGGCGGCGCTTGTGAACTGATGTGGGTGGAGTCGTTTGCGGTTGACTGATGTTTGCTGCGCGCGATTGATTTGAAACGCTAGTATTGGCGGACTTCGCGGCTCAAAAATGCGCCAAGAGGGTCGATGCATCTAGGTTTTTTGATTTGTCTGCGCTGGTTGGCCATTGTAACGGCGCTGCTGCCGAGCGTTAGGTTCCGCTGGCCTTTGTATCTTATGCGCTCCAGCGAGCCGTTGACCGGTCGTCAAAATAGCGGACTCCGGCCTAGTCAGCTGCAGACGCCGCACCGCAAGCTTCGCTGCAGCATGGGTGATACGGGCGCATAGGGAATATAGGCGATATCGGTAGTCGATAGCGCAATTGCCATGACCTTCGGGCTATCCTCGGCTAAAATTCGGGTACGTCGTAATCACTTCATCCGTATTTGCGTCCGTATTTCAGTGGAGGTTGGCATGCCGGTCAGGATGCTAATCACCGCCCTCCGTCCCAACTTATCAGGATAATTTCATGATCTCAAATCCCCTCGCGCGCGTTAGCGCAGTCACTCTTTTAAATCTTACCGTTAGCGTTTCCGTTGCGGCATTTGCCACGGCCGCATTTATACCTCAATCCGTTCATGCCGCCGCACCCATGGTCAAAAAATCCGCGCCGGGCTATTACCGCATGATGCTCGGTGATTTTGAAATCACCGCGTTGTCGGATGGCACGGTTAATTTGCCGATGGACACACTGCTGACGAACACGACCCCCGCGGCGACTGCCAAAGCGTTCGGTAGTTATTTCATCAAAACCCCGGTTGAGACCTCTGTTAACGCCTATCTCATCAACACCGGCACCAAGCTAGTGATGGTGGATACCGGTGCGGCAGGCTTGTTCGGGCCAACCTTGGGCAATTTGCTGGCGAACTTAAAAGCGTCCGGCTATCAGCCCGAGCAAATTGATGAAATATATATCACGCACATGCATGGCGATCACATCGGCGGATTGATGGATGGCGACAAACTTGCGTTCCCTAATGCCACGGTTCGTGCCGATAAACACGACGTCGACTTTTGGTTAAGCCAGGCCAACATGGATAAAGCAGCCGCCGGCGACAAGGGTGGATTTCAGGGTGCCATGGCGTCGATCAATCCCTATGTGAAGGCCGGTAAATTTCTGCCATTCGAAGGTGACACCGTGCTGGTGCCGGGCGTCAAAGCCGCCGCGTCGCATGGCCACACGCCGGGACACACAACCTATGTCGTCGAGAGCAAAGGCGAAAAATTGGTATTGTGGGGCGATCTGATGCACGTCGCATCGGTGCAGTTTGATAACCCTGCGGTAACCGTTCAATTCGATAGCGACAGCAAAGCCGCCGCCGCGCAGCGTGCCAAAGCCTATGCAGCTGCCGCAAAAGAAGGTTACTTGGTTGGCGCCGCACATTTGTCATTCCCTGGCGTGGGCCATATTCGCGCCGCCGCGACCGGCAAGGGCTACACCTGGGTGCCGTTGAATTACAGCGTGCTGCGCTGATCAAACATATTTATTCGTAACGCAATTTCGCCCCTTTGCTGCAACTCAGCAAGGGGGCGTTTTTACATCATCAGGTTCGAATCAACAAATTTTTTGCGTAACAATTACCACGCAAATAAAATTCCGGCAACCACCGCAATGGCCATGCCAATCGATAGGCTGACAGCGGCGCGCGACAGCTGTGCAAGTGCGCCTGCTAAATATCGCGAATATTTTTCCGCGTCAGTAAGCTCATCGCGAATTTTGTTCGACGCGGCGTTCACGAACCCTGACCCAAAGCCCGCCCGTGCCAGCGTTCGCAATGAAAGCAGCGCTTCAGTGAGTGACAGCGCCAGCATGATGCTCGACAAATTGATCGCCCAGTGGCCGTACTGCACCAACGGCGCGCCGGTGCCGGTGAATGCGCGCCCCACGCTGACGACACCAATAATCGCGACCAGCGATGTTGACGCAACCACACCGGCACCCATTAGTGAATTACGAATGGTTTGGACCAACAAAATCTCATAGCCGTTTTGCTTTTCAATGGATTGCAGCCACGTCAGAATGCTTTTGGGTGTCATAGGTGAAGTCTCTTATCGAAATTTTGACGCCGCCCACATACCAATGAGCATGGCGGGGATAAAGAACAGCATATCGCGAATGCCGGTCGCCATGCTCGCGCCGACATTAGCGAACGCGGGCCCCGGACAATAGCCGGCAAGTCCCCAGCCAATACCAAATAATGCGGCACCGATGACGAGGCGCTGATCAATTGTGCTCGATGTGGGCCACGCAAATTTATCTGCAAACATCGGGCGCGCACGTCGCATCAACCACGGAAATCCAATTGCTGTGACCAGTACGCCGCCACCCATCACAAACATCAGTCTCGCATCCCACGTCCCGGTGGGAATGGCGGCGAGATCCAAAAAATTAAGCACATTGGCCGGATTGCTCATGCCTGAAACAACCAAGCCCGCTCCGAACAGCGCGCCGATTAATGTGGCAACAAAGATTGCGATGGAAGATTTCATATTTTCGTCTTAGATGAAAACGTGGCGTAGAAAAAAAACGGTGATGAATGCAGCGCCCATAAACGTGAGGGTCGCGACCAGTGAGCGAATTGACCGTCGCCCCAATCCGCACACGCCGTGGCCGCTGGTGCAACCGCTACCGAGCACGCTGCCAAAACCGACCAGTAATCCTGCCGCAAGCAGCATGAGCGGTGAGATAGATTGAATGGTCGTGGCGGAAGCAAATGGTTGCATTGCGAACCCGGCGAAAACGAGTCCCACGACAAACGCAATACGCCAGCCGCGACTGTTATCGCTGCCGCTACTCATGAGGCCTGCGGCGATACCGCTCACACCGGTGATGCGACCGATCAACCACATCATGAGAAAAGCCGACGAGCCGATTAGAATGCCCCCCGCTGCTGCGGCGATAAACGGCTGGGTATCTGCAAAATTCATGATTCTCCTCTTGAAAAGTTATACTCCCACCAGTATATTATAATCACGATATTATTTTCAAGGGTCATCCCATGAACAAGCTAAACGACGTGGATAAAAAGCGGGCGCTGATCTTGCGCTTAAAGCGGGTCGAGGGGCAGCTGCGCGGCATTCAAAATTTGATTGAAACTGAAGCCGATTGCGAAAAAATTGCGCAGCAGCTTGCTGCCAGCCGTAAAGCGCTGGATAAATCATTTTTTGCGCTGGTGGGCTGCATTCTCGAGCAAGAAGAGTTTGGGAAGTTCAAAATATCGGCCACGCGTGGGGAATACATCGCGCAAATGCTGTCACGATTTGCATAAGGAAAATTATGAAAAAAGCAGAAGCAATCATTCAACTTTTTGATAGGCCGTCGAGCACCTTCACCTATATTTTGGTGGACGAATCCAGCCGTGAGGCGGCGATTGTCGATGCGGTCGATTCGCACCTTGAGCGCGATCTGGCGGAAATCGAAAGCCGGAATTTAAAGCTCAAATGGATTATCGAAACCCATGCCCATGCCGATCACATTACGGCCGCCGGTGCCATCGCACAGCGCACCGGTGCCCGCACCGCAACCCCTGCGCTCTGTGGTGTGACGCCGGCGAGTATGCAGCTCAACGATGGCGACAAGCTTCGGCTGGGGGCTGATTTCATCCAAGCGATTCATACGCCCGGACATACCGCAGGAAGTATGTGCTTTCAATGGCGCGGCGCGATATTGACGGGCGACACGCTGTTGATTGGCGGCTGCGGCCGGACCGATTTTCAGTCGGGCAGCGCCGAGGCGATGTACGAGAGCATTATGAATAAACTCTTCACCCTGCCTGACGACACGCGGGTGCTTCCCGGACACGATTATCGGGGTCGCACGGAAAGTACCATCGGCGAGGAGAAGCGGCTGAATCCACGTATCGCGGGTAAAACGAAACAAGAATTTATTGACATCATGCACGCGCTCAATCTGCCCCCGCCGAAAATGATCGACACGGCGGTGACGGCCAATCAGCGACTCGGTGCACTCGCCACAGCCGAGATTCGAGTGGGAGACGGCTATGCCGGCGATATTCCGCTGTCGCTCGCGCATCAGTGGTGGAAGAATGGTGATGCGGTCATTGTTGATATACGCACTCAGGCGGAGCTGGATTGGGTCGGACGCGTGCCCAACACCGAATGCATTCAATGGAAAATTTATCCCGGCATGGCGATCAATGGCGATTTTGATCGCGAGCTGATTGCAAAAGTTTCGCGGGACAAACCTGTGTTATTTTTATGCCGATCCGGCGTTCGCTCCATCGATAGTTCGCGGCGCGCACAGGCGCTGGGATACTCTGCATACAATATTCTGGAAGGTTTTGAGGGCGATCCCGATACGCATATGCAGCGCGGGAAATTGAATGGGTGGCGGCATGCAGGGTATCAATGGATACAGGGCTAATATTTAAAGAGCGCCTATTGGCGGGCATCTTCGAGCAATAATGGCGCACGATGCGCGCTGGTGCTCGTGTTTGAAAATGATTTGATAGGCCATAATGACAGCTCTATTTTGCCGACTCTTTGTCCCAACTATTGCACTTTTTCTGCTGACCTCGACTATGCCCGCGCTTGGCCAAACGCTTACATTTAAAAACATTCTTGATCGCGTGGATCGTCCGTCACCGGATCACAAGATTTCTTATGGAGATCATGCGGACCAATATGGCGAATTGTGGTTGCCAAAGAACCTAGCAACGTCGCCCACACCCATTGTCGTGCTGTTGCATGGCGGCTGCTGGCGCGCGGATTTGCCGGGGCCGGAGTTGGTTGCGTTTCTGGCCGATGCGTTACGCGCCGAGGGAGTGGCGGTGTGGAGCGTCACATATCGTCGCGTCGGCACTAAAACTGAAAAGACCGATGAGAAATTTTCGCCCTATCCCGATACCTTTTTGGATGCTATTCGCGCGACGGAGAAGCTGCGTGAATTGGCGCCGAAATATGGGCTCGATATTAACCGTGTGGTCACTGCGGGGCACTCGGCAGGCGGGCATTTAGCGCTGTGGTTGGCGGCGCGGCCTAATCTACCCGCCGATAGCCCGCTGCGGGTGGCGGATGCTCTCGCCATCCACGCGGTGGTGGGGATCGCAGCGCTGGCCGATCTGGCCTACACCCGTGCTGCGTCTGCGCATGCTTGCGGTGCAGATACCGTTGATAAGCTGATTGATACCAAAGCACGCGGCGAGGCGGCTTTTGGCGACACCTCGTTGGTTTCGCTGTTGCCATTGAACGTACCGCAAACGCTGGTGAGCGGTGTTTATGACGGCATCGCCGCGCCAGCGCATGCACTGCGTTATCGTGAGCGGGCCTCGGCAAAGAACGAAATCGTGCAATTGGTGACGATCGACAACGCTGCGCATTTTGAATTGATCGCGCCGTGGACGGACGCGGGACGCGAAGTCATAAAGCAAATTATCGGGGCGGTGAGGAAGGATAAAAATATTCCAGCACGGCCCTGAGCGTTTGCTATTTCGCACCAGTGAGCATCACGACGGCATGGAATATTCTTGACGGAGCGCGGATGAGACCCCAGCGTGATTCAGTAACGATTTGTCGACGACCTACGGTTACTGGTTTTCATGCGCGCAGCATCGCGTTATTTTTCTGGCTGATTTACAGGCAGGTATAAATTCAAGCATGTGCCGCCGCCAGCTAATGCCACGACCTCCAGATGGCCCCCCAATTTTGCCGCGCGGCTTTTCATATTTTCGATGCCGCGGCCATGTTGCGCACCCGCCGTTAAGCCTTTGCCGTCATCGGCGACGCTGACCAGAATACGGTTCTTTGGATAGTCAATACTGGTCGATAACGTGATGACTTTGGCATTTGCGTGCTTGAGCGTGTTCGTGAAAGCTTCTTGCACAATACGCAGCACGCTACGCACGTTTTCAGCATCAAGATAGGCGAGCGGCGGTAAATCATTGACCGCCCAATCAAGTCGGATGCCGGCAGCATTTAGGCGCGGGCCGAGACGGTAGCGCAGGTTTCCGAGCACCACCAACAAATCGCTTTCAACCGGTTCCAGCGAGTCAATCGTTATCTTAAGTTCGTCGATACAGTCGGTCAGCACTTCCGACATTTGATTGTTGGTGAGCGTGCCCATGCGCGAAAGTGCCAGCGTGGACATCAGGTGCGAGCCGATACCGTCATGCATGTCGCGCATCAGGCGCTGGCGTTCCTCGGCGGTGACGCGTTGCTGGTCGAGCTTGCGCATCTGGTCAAAGCTAACGGCCAATTGTTTCTCACGTTCGGTGATGCGATCCGAGAGCTGGGCATTGAGCGTTTCGTAATTGTTTAGAGTGCCGACGAACCTGGAAACAAGCAGCGCGGCGACGGCGGCAACGAACAGCGGCAGGCCAAGTGGCAATAGATACAGCCGGTCAAAACCCAACAGCCCGAGAATATTTAAAAGATCATGGATGCCGAGGGCAGCGTTGGCAACCAGCGCAAACAACATCAGCAGATTTTCGATTGAAAAATTGCGACTGATCTTGCGAACCAGTACCCACAGAATAATGATGCCGATCACACCTAACGAGTAGTTATAAAAATTGACGATAAAATCCGCCCACCGATCCGGGACGAAAAAAACGGTAATCGATGAAACAACGATATATATCCATACCGCGCGCTCCAAACGAGGCGATTTGTCGTTCGAAAATCGGAGCGTAAAACTGAATTGCAGCGCGGTCAGAATGCCGAGGGCCGGAAAGGCAAGATTGGCAAACGGAGAGGAATAGTCGCGAATGAAATAGTGGGCCGTTCGTATTGTGGCGACGAGACACATCAATGCATACAGGCCAAACATGGCTTCAGCGCGCCTTTTCACCCAGATCCAGACCGCCAATAGTCCCGAAAGAAATACGAACACGGTAATAAATTTGGGCATCGCGTTCTGCATAAAATACCGTCTCTCCCACAAGTGGCGAATCGGCGTGGCGTCACCAATATAGATCGTCGAAACGCCCACGCGTCCAAAGCCGACTGGATGTAAACGGATCAGAATTTCGTTAGGGCCACTGTGCAACAAGCCCAACGGCACCTCAAAATACTGCGCGATGTTCCAGCTCGTTTCCTGACGCTCGATATCACCGCTCACGCCCAGCAGCGCACCATTCACAAACACAGCGATGTTGTTGGCTGCGCGCGGAATATAGAGCGCGACGGGAACCTGCGAGGTTGCGATCGTTTGCTCAAAATCGACCGTCAACCGATACCAGCCGATCACCTCGCGCGAGCGCGATTCTTTTGCCCAGTTGTCTGGCAAATTTACAATTTGCCAGGAGCTCGCGGGCAAGGTCTGCGGCGTCAGGTCTGGGACCTGAAGAAATTCAGCCTGTGTTATCTGGCTGATCGCGCCAGACTTGTTCACAACATCGGTTTCTGTCGCGCCCCCGCGGGTCATGATTTGCGCGCGGGCATGGGCGGTGAAGACTAAAAGTATCGCTAACGACCAGAAGCGAATCCAAGCCAAGGTGCTCCCGGAGCACGTTATGACGGGCGGCAAATTGGAATTTTTAGTTGTCACGTGAACGCGGCACGCGGGTCTGCGCGATTGAGCATCGCGGCAAAATTACAGCGTTCGGATAATGCCCATCCGGTTTGCTTCAAATACCGCTTCTCCACGCGAGTGAACGGCGAGTTTGCGATAGATTTTTTTAACATGGCTGGTGACGGTATGTGGCGAGATTCCCATGAGTTTACCCATCTCCGGATAGTTGTAGCCTTTGGAGGCCAACATCAAAATTTCGCGTTCACGCGCTGAAATTGCCACGTCTTCCGGCAGCGCACCCGACGTGACTTCATTCGGCAGCGGTTCGGTGATGGCTTCCGGTTGAAACCGTTTCAACAAACGGCGCGCAATGATCGGGCTGATCGGCGAACCGCCTGCAATCAGTTCGCGAATGCCGGACAGAAAATTTTGTTCCGACGCGTCTTTCAATAAGTAGCCAGACGCCCCAGCCTCAATGGATGCCAGCACATGCTCCTCATCGCCAAACACGGTGACGACCATGCATTCACAATTGGGCAGCCTGCTGGTCGCGCGACGGATGATTTCGATTCCCGAAATGTCGGGCAAGCCCAGATCCACTAGCACCACATCGGGCTTGAGAGAGGCGAGCATGGCCAAACCTTCATTGCCGGTGCCCACGCTGCCCACCACCTCAAAGGTCGGGTCGGTCGACAAAATAGCCGCGTAGCGCGTGCGGAACGCGACATCATCTTCAACAATCAAAACACGCGGCATGACGATGTTTCTTTCTCTCTCAGGAATTATTTTTTAGGTATTCGACATTGTAGTGCTTCGCACCGGGGGGCTGCATATCCCTCGATTGGGGTATGCGGTGAAACTTATTTGTGTCGCGCGAGCGCAACACGGCGACGCTGAGGACATTCTTGACAACGCATACTGCTCATTCCGAGCGGTTGCCTAGCTAAAAATGGCCTAAACGCTAGACCTAGAGCGGCGTTCATAATTTCAAGCTACGGCGTCATAGAGTGCGCGTCACGCGGCGCAAGTTAAACCATTAAATTGTCTACGTTCGGTATTGATGTGTCACGTGCGGCAGCGGGAGATAGTCATTTATAGAACGTGCGGCGTTGTCTGGGCTGCATGCTTTTAGTAGGTTTTGATTTTTTCGGGATATTGCCAAGATCGCCGATAGCAGTTGCTGTTCTCGGTGAATCTAAAGGTGATCTATTGCCACGCAAAGTTCATAAATATCGCTCGCATGATTTGGTTGTCTATTGACGATAGCCACCTAACAGTGAACGGCGGGGCAATAAGTGACCTCAATCCCATCGGTGCTAGACGACATCTCAACTCTGATTGACACCCCTTACGCGTTCCTGCAACATCTCGACGTTATTTTTCACGCTGTAGCTTAGGTTGAATGCGATCAAAACTAAAAACTCTTGGGGATTACGCGATGCAAATTTCTGTGAGAATGACGACCGTAACCCCAATATCCGCGTGCCGTTTGGGCCAAAAGACTTTGCCGAAGCACGCGGAATATAGAGTTTCGAGTGTGAGTAGGGTCAGTGTCGCTACAAGGGGCATTGCAAAATTTAACGCAACTCGTAGGGCGCAATGGCCTGAAGCGGTGCAGCGCAGTTCACCAACAGCGCCTCGATACCTTTTGCAATACCCGTTGATTACGGGTTGGCTCGTGACATTGCACCCTGCGTCGCTCGACCGATTAACCACCAACCCGGTCATGCTAACGATTGCCTATGACGCTATCAGCAGCCGCAACAGTGGCGTCAACAAGGGCATCCGCACCACCCAAAGCCATCGATTAACTGGCAGCGCAAAAGATAGTCTTCGCGCACGACGCGTAGAACAGGCCAAAGCAATCAACTATTATCTGAAACGAAACAAAGATCGAGATGCAGGTATCCGCGATGCGGTAATGAAAGGTCAACACAGCATGACCGCTGTGGGCAAGGCGTTAGGCGTGGCGGTATCGCGAATTAGCTGGATTGTGAATGCGGGAAATGAGAAATAGGCAAGAGGCAAGGCCTGACCCCGGACGCTGCGTGACCCCGGACGCTGCGGACGCTGCCTTTGCCCACCGTGATTGGAGTCGGAATGTCCAAATTGATATCAGGGTTATTAATTGCAACCATTTCGGTGTGTACTGCGTTGACCTGCGCTTGGCTCTCCGCTGGAGAGCCTAGCATTACCAGATCTATCGCTGCGGCGTTTGGGGGAGGATTGGGTGCGTTAGTGGCCATTTTTTTTCTGAAAGTCTATACGCGTACCCGGCGGTAATGTTTGTTGCAGGCCAGCAGGCTCACGTGAATTAGTAACTGGCTCACCCCAGAAATGTCAGTT
>JBBRZG010000124.1:0-10765 GCA_038236905.1 Burkholderiales bacterium | reverse complement strand
GTCAAATCTCACCAAGCTTGGGCCTAATGTGCGCTCCCTCTTAAAACCATTTGAACTTGCGGGACTGGAGTCGCTGCTGGATGAAATTGCCGTCGCGATGACCATTGCAGCGACCCCACCTAGCGTGTCTTCTTTCAGCCCCGCTGCACTGGGGCCTAACCTCGCCTACTGACGGCATTTATCGACTTCGGTGGCAGACGAAATACCGACGGCGTAGTCGGTCCATATTCCGCGGGATCGTGCGTCGGATGTTTCATCTTTTCGCATAGAAGCATGTCTGCTCAGTCGGTGTTTAAATGGCTGCGGTTAATCCTCAGCGACAGCGCTCGACACTCACCTCAACATCCATCCCCAAATAGTCGCTGGCATTGCCAGTCCATGAACCACTCACGGGCGAGGCCTGACCAGCATGGCGGGCGAAGCCCACGCGGACCAGCTCATTACCGCCAACCAAGTTATTGGTAGGGTCAAATGGTAGCCAGCCCGCGCCCGGCAGATAGACCTGGAGCCAGGCGTGCGTCGCGCCGCCCCCTACCAGCGCAACCGAATCCGGCTCCCGCGTTTGCGAATAAAGATAGCCGGATACAAATTTTGCCGCGTAGCCCAGATGGCGCACCGCCTCAATCATCAGGGTCGCGAAATCCCGACAGCTGCCGCTATTGAGTTCCAGCGTTTCATACGGGGTTTGTACGCCCTCTTCCTTGCGCGCGGAATATACAAACGTGTCGCGGATGTGGCGCGTCATCGCGACCAGCACATCGCGTGTGCCCACCGGCTTGTCAGTCCCTGCCTCCACGGCGACGAACTGACTCGCCCAAGCGGCCAGCAAGCCTGAAGGATCATCGTAATACGGCGTGACGTAGGGCAACAACACCAGCTCTTCATCAGGGTCGTAGGCGAACGGATAATTTTCGGCTGACGGGTCTAGCGGCAAATCGAGGGCACGGGTGCCGGTGTGTTCGACCTTGAACGACGCCACAATTTCAAGCATCTGCGCAGGGCTTCTCGGCTGCACAATCGCGATGGAATTGACAAATACATCCTGAATCAGTGTGATGTCGAGTGGCTCGGGAGATATCTCAAGATCAGTGGCCAGCACCCGTAAGTCGTGGCTATCACGCGGACGAAACATGACACGATGCTCGCCCAAAATGACCGGCTTGGCGAAGCGATAACGGGTGGTGTGAATGATTTTAAGTATGACGCTCATAAATCCTCAAGTCGCTGGTCGGCTGAATCGATGTATGCAAAAAGCCAGCGCAGGCAGGCAATGTTGAAAATAGCAGAAGCCACCGCCCAAAAATGTAGGACAAAACATCGCACGAGTCACCTCATCATCATTGAGCAGACCTCGCCGTCAGCGTCGTCCTACAAGATCAGGGCACTCAAGCCGATGTTTTAAGACGCCTCCACTATCCAAACTTAGAGGCTCAAGCTTGTTGCGGGCCGCGCCTCCACTGATTGGACAGTCCACGCCGGGCGAGCGCCTCTTTCTGATCGCTGCATTCTTTTCTTCAACCGCATTGAGACGAAATTAAACCATGAGTTATGTCACCACCGAAGATGGAACCAAACTTTACTTCAAGGAATGGGGCAAAGGCCGCGCGGTCGTCATGGCGCACGGTTGGCCGCTATCAGCGGACAGTTTCGATGACCTTTCCGTCGCCATTGCCGAAGCCGGGATGCGCGCAATTAGCTATGACCGCCGCGGGTTTGGCCGCTCTGACCAGCCTTGGAATGGATACAACTACGATGTGCTGGCAGACGATATGGCCGCCGTTATGGAACACACTCAGGCCGCCGACGCAACCTTGTTAGGCTTTTCGATGGGCGGCGGCGAGGTGGCGCGTTATATGTCGCGTCACGACGCGCGCAATGTAAAACAGACGATCTTGATTTCATCAATACTGCCTTACATGCTTAAGACAGCCGACAATCCCGATGGCGTAGACGAATCGGTTTTTTCTGAAATGTCGGACGGCTTGAAAGAAGATAGAGCCAAATTCTGGACATCGTTTTTCAGGGATTTTTTTGGTGTCGGCTTAGTTTCACATCCGGTTAGCAGTGAAACGCTGGAGTGGGCGCGCTCCACTGCGATGCAGGCCGGGTTGAAGCCCACGCTGGCCTGCGCAAATGCATTTGCCACCACCGATTTTCGTGGCGATCTGGCGTCGTTCAAAGTGCCTACCTTGATCATTCATGGCACCGACGACAACACCGTACCGATTGATGTCTCAGCGCGTAAAACCGTGCAAGGGATTCCGCATGCAACACTGATCGAATACGACGGCGCGCCGCATGGTTTGTTCGCTACCCATAAAAAAAGGTTCATCGCTGATGTGCTGGCATTTTTAAAGTAAATAGCCGCGCGATCCCGCTTCGAGCTCAAAGGGTATTGCATTGCATTGCCGTTTTATCCGGCGGGCTGAATATGTAACGACCTGCTTTATTTACCGCTGCTGCGTTTGTCGTCGATCGCCGCAGCCTCTTCAATAGTTTTTAAAGGATTCAATATGTTAAAGAAATTTCTGATCGTGGCACTGACCACCGGCTTGATTGCAAAGGGCTTACAAGTGCTGGCGAAACGCGCAGACCGACGCCTTCAAGTACAGCGCAAACTCGATAAAAAGACCGCAGTGCAGGAGTGGGAAAACGAAGGCGGCCCGGCTATAAAAATCTGACGAGACCGCTCTGGTTCGGCCGCCCATCAAGCGGTTCCTGCAGCGCAATTCTTCGCGGTGTTTTCAACGTATCTTGATTCTCTCGCGGTGGCGGCTTGCTGGACCGCCTTCCCGCATTTAGGTGGGGGGAGGCAGGTGGGATGTGGGATGTGAGATTGTCCGCATACGGCGCTGCATAGATTCACCGTGAACGGCCCCATTACGGGCTATCCCGTCCTTTGACCAGACATAATCCCTCAAGCGCAGTCGCCTCTGGAAAGCGCGGTTCGGCGAGACGATATGACCAACTGGCATCAGCTACATCGCACCACGCTAGCACTTCACTCGCACTGCAATAGATGGCCGTCTACTTTTTGAAACACCAGCATCTACGGACCTCGTGGCACATTTGTGCCCGCAGAAGCCCGCCAAATAAGGGCTTTGCATTTCTTTGCAAATTGAGTTGGCGACACAACGCTCGGCACGGGGCCGTCGCTGGGTAATATTTTTGTTGATTCGACCACGCAAAAAAAACGCATCATCACGACCTAATCGCAATGATGCGGTTTTCACACGTTAAGAACTATTGCTTTGGCGGAATGGTTGGTGGCAAGCTGTTATCTCTCATGCCGTCGCTTTTCTTCAGCTCACGCAAGAACATGCGATCACGCATTTCTTGGCGGGAGATCATGCCCTTCTTCGGCCCGTCCATACGGTCATAATTCATGCCGTGGTACGCCAAGTACTCGGCGCGTGAAATCATGCCGTCTTTGTTCGTATCCATCTCGGTATACATGCGCGCATATTGCGCATCGCTCATGCCGGCAACATCAGCGGGCATCGTCGGGGTTTGGGCAAATGCCGTGGTTGCAGAAACGGCCGCTGCACAGATTGCGCCAAGCGCAATCGCTTTGGAGTTACGAATCATTTTGCTCATCTTGGATCTCCTAAAACTAAAATTATGAAAACGTGGGCGCTCTTTTTGAAGAGAACGTCTAAATTTTTGAAAGAACGCTCACGCTACTATCTGCATCGAAATATTTCCTGCTTTTGACTACAAACGCGGTTCGTTACGCAGCGTGGTGCCGTAATAACTGTGCACCTGCCCCTGCCAGGCTTGATCCGCCATATCGGGCCAGGCATCCTTGTCGAACCCCGGGGCGTCAGCCAAACGTTCTTTGTCGATGTCCAGCACAAAACGCTTGTTCACGGTGTCAAGCTTGAGTGCATCCCAAGGCACCGCGAATAGTTTTTCGCCAAAGCCCAGAACGCCGCCGTAAGACAACACCGCGTAGCTCACTTTTCCGTTATGGACATCGAGCATGATTTCTTTAACATCGCCCAAGTCCTCGTTCTTCGTGTTGTAAACATCATTACCCATCAGGGTCTCTGCGCCCATCAGTCTTGGCCCGGGACCGCCTTCGTGACCGGGCTTTTCCGTCGCATACATACCGTATTGATCGTTCTCAAGATAGCTCATGAATTTTTCCTCTCAAAGTGGTGATAGTTAGTAAATCCATAACGAGTGCTGTGCTGAAGCGCCAGTGGCGGTCAGACGCGCCCATCGCGGATAACAAAATTCTAAACACGCCCTTGGCATATCAGCGTCCGCAAATGGGGTCATTAAGCGTAGGACGATGCGCTGACGAAATGTTTAACAGGGTCGTCACAAACGGGGTTAACCGATTGTTCACCGCTGATCGCAAACGAAGGAAATAAAGAACATGGCTCGCAAGGCCTTTATCTGTCGGCACTGTCCTACCCTATTCGTAGACAAACGCGGCTATAAAATTGAGCAGGCAAAATCTATTCTCGCGTCATCAACCCTCAACAACAAATCATTAGACGCACTTTGCATGGCCTCTTTTGCATGGATTCAGTTGCATGGATTCAATTGCATGCCCTCAATTGCACCCGCACTGGTCGATCCTTGCCGACCGCCTTGGTTGTTGACCGGACGTTTCTCACCTTGCGTATCGACAAAATAACCAAACCAAATACTTATGAAAACCGCCCTTACCCCGATCAAACTAAGCACGCTGGTTAGCGCGCTATTCGTCATCTCCTTATCAGGCTGCGGAGAAATTGCGCGTTTACCGGTATCGGCGGGGACCGGCACCAATCCGGTGTTGCCGCCACCCAATAAGACCTTGCTGCCGACCTTGAATATTGCCCCCGCGCAGGGCTGGGCGGCTGGCACGACGCCGGTCGCCATCGCCGGTATGACGGTGAATGCGTTCGCGACCAACCTCGACCATCCGCGCTGGATTTATGTGCTGCCGAATGGCGATGTGCTGGTCGCCGAATCGAATGCGCCCGCCAAACCGGATGATGCCAAAGGCATTCGCGGTTGGGTGCAAAAGCAGGTGATGAAGCGCGCCGGTGCTGTCACCGAAAGCGCGAATCGGATCACGCTACTGCGCGATGTCGATGGCGACGGTGTAGCTGAAACCCGCACCGTGTTGCTGGAAAATCTGGCGTCCCCAATCGGCATGGCGCTGGTCGGCGATTCGCTTTATATCGCTAATACCAACGCCGTTGAACGCTATCCCTACACCACCGGCGACACCAAAATTGTCGCCAACGCACAGCGCATCGTTGAGCTGCCCGCCGGTACCATCAACCATCACTGGACAAAAAATATTATCGCCAATGCCGACGGCAGCAAGCTGTATGCGACGGTGGGTTCGAACAGCAATGTCGGCGAGCGCGGCGTTGCCGCTGAAGAAGGTCGTGCGGCGATCTGGGAAATCGATTTGAAGACCGGCACACATCGCATCTTTGCAACCGGGCTTCGCAACCCGAACGGCATGGCGTGGGCAGCGGAAAGCGGTGCGTTGTGGACGGTCGCGAATGAACGCGACGAACTCGGCAGCGACTTGGTGCCTGACTATCTGACCTCGGTTAAAGACGGCGGATTTTACGGCTGGCCGTACAGCTACTACGGCGCAAATGTGGACGAACGGGTGAGCCCGCAGCGGCCCGATCTGGTCAGCAAAGCGATCAAACCAGACTATGCGCTCGGTCCGCACACGGCATCACTTGGCCTCGCCTCAGCACAAGGCGCGATACTCGGCCCAAGATTTGCGAACGGCATGTTCATTGGCCAACATGGTTCGTGGAATCGTAAGCCCCACAGTGGCTATAAGGTCATTTTTGTACCGTTCAGCGCAGGACAGCCGGTCGGTCAACCAATCGATGTTTTGACTGGATTTTTAAGTGCGGACGGTAAGGCAAATGGTCGTCCGGTGGGCGTAGCAATCGATAAACGGGGCGCGCTTCTGGTGGCTGACGATGTTGGCAACATCATATGGCGGGTGAGTGCCACCACGGCAGGAGCGGCAAATAGCGTAGCGAAGCGTTTCTAGCCGACCCGCTCAACTATGGTCCGATCATCAAGCCAAGGCGCCTGACGCCATCTTCGCAACTTGATTCAACTAGTGAAGCGGAACAACCTCGGCGCTTGGCGAGATGTCCTCATCGCCCAAGTCCGGGGCGGAGAGTCCGGTCGGCTCTTTAACGGGATGTTTTGTTGCGTGTTCAGCTTTATGTTCAGCTTTATGTTCAGCTATGTGTTCAGCTATGTGTTCAGCTTTATGTTCAGCTTTACGTTCAGCCTTATGTTCAGCCGAGTGTTGAGCCTTATGTTCAGCCGAGTGTTGAGCCCGGTGTTGGACGTTATGTGCAGCCGGATGTTGAGCAGGATGTTCGGGCATCAGCCGATCAGTTTCCCGCTTAACCACGCCATAACACTCGCATGCGGCACGCTCCAAAGCCGGCCGGTCGAGAACCTTGATATGCCCACGGCTATAGCTGATGATCCCCGCCCGTTGCAAGCCGCCAGCCGCCTCGGTAACACCCTCACGCCGCACGCCCAGCATGTTGGCAATCAGTTCTTGGGTCATGCTGACGGCGTCAGATGACAGTCGATCGAGGCTTAATAGCAGCCATCGACAAAGCTGCTGCTCAACGGAGTGGTGGCGGTTACAAACCGCAGTTTGCGACATCTGCGTGATCAGCGACTGGGTGTAGCGCAACAATAAATGAAGCATGGGCCCGGCGAGATCAAATTCGGTTTTTAGCAGCTGTGACTTTAGTCGATAGCCGTAACCAGCGATCTGGGTAATGGCACGACTTGGAGTGGTGTTCCCCCCCATGAAAACAGCGACACCAAGGACCCCTTCGTTACCCACAATCGCGATCTCCGCCGACGACCCATTTTCAAGCACATACAGCAGCGAGACAACCGCCGTTGTCGGGAAATAGACATGGCTCAGTTTGCCGCCTGATTCATATAGCGCCTCTCCCAGCCGCATCGGCACCAGTTCCAAATGAGGCAGCAGGCGGTTGAAGGCATCTGCCGGCAGCGCAGCCAGCAGGTGATTTTGCAGTGGATTGTGAAGCGAGGGCATAGGGGCCTCTAGTTATCATCGGCGTGCGTTTGCACGGATCATGGCTTTCGAACGCCATAACCAATCCGATGCTACCATTTCCACGATTTCTTTCTGTACGCTACCGTACATAGCGAAGCAAACGAGCACAAAACGCTGGCGTTTAGTCCTAGCCCTTGCTCGACGGCAGGCTAGGAGACGCCTCACTCGCTGTAAGTAGCGCTGATTCTGGACTTGCGGGTAAGAAGCCCGCGACGCTGGTGACCATCAACACGATGCCAATCGCGAGCGGCAAAATCCGCGTGGTCGTTTCAACGCTTAAGAATAACCGCGCTATATCGAGGCCGACGTCTTCGATCACGCTGATACCGTGAACGGTCAGCAGCAGGCCAAGAACGAGCAATATTAACGATGCGTATTTCATTTTTAGTCGCTGTTATGTCGAAAATTTGATGACATTGCAATCGTGCCGCCTATGCCGTTTCGCATCTGTACGCTGCCGTACATACACGCCATCATTTTTTCGATACCGTGCAAAGCATGTCCGGGTGGATTACTTGAGCGGGTGTTTTTTCGTGTGAATTCCACGAGTGAATTGAGCACACCACTGCTTCGCCGGCATCGGAAATGAATCTTGGCTTCTCCGTCTGCCTCGCCGATAAAAATGCGGCGGGGACAACCAAACAGGAGATGACCGTGAAATCAAGCCGCTTACCCGTTGCGAATAAACTTTTGGCCGCGCTGCCCCGCAGCGAATATGACCGCCTGTTGCCGCAGCTTGAAACAATCACGCTGACCTATGGAGATATCCTTTTAGAGGTGGGCGACGTCATCGAGTATGTTTATTTTCCCAGCGATTCGCTGGTGTCGCTGCTAACCTTGGTCGACAGTCATCACGCGCTCGAAGTTGGTATGGTCGGCAATGAGGGGCTGGTCGGCGTTGGGTTTGCCCTCGGTATCAACACCTCGCCGGTTCGCGCCATGGTGCAGGGCAGCGGTACCGCACAACGCATGAAAGCAAGCCGCTTTCGCAGCGAATTGAAGCAATCCGCACATCTACAAAAAGCGGTCAGCCTTTATACCCACGCGCTGATGGCGCAAATCGCGCAAACCGCTGCATGCAATCGCTTCCACAACATCGAGGCACGCTTGGCGCGATGGCTGCTGATGACCCGCGATCGCGTCGGGGCCAACCAATTTCATCTCACCCAGGAATTTCTCAGCGATATGCTCGGCGTACGTCGGGTCGGTGTGACCAAGGCCGCGCATGCGCTTAAAAAGCGTGACCTGATCGAATATAGCCGCGGCGACATCGATATTGTCGACGGACGTGGCCTCGAGAAGGCAGCGTGCTCGTGTTACCAGTTGACCAACGGCATACATCACAAGGGGTGAAATCGGCGATTAGTGGCCCGCGAACTCAAGGTCTTTACACCTGCACCGTCGCGCCCCAATTGGGTCCCAATCGCGTCCCAACCGCGCCGAAGTCGGGCTGTCCCCATAAAAAAGCTCTGTACGCTTTCGCACACATAAACCCTAGCTGGCTTTAATGGCGTAGTGTGCGCTCTGTGTCTTATCAGTATTGAATTTTGTTACAGCTATCTGGGGTGGATTTTTTTCTAAATCCGCCCGAGTTGTGAATCAACAAACATACTTTTTGACATCGGATATGAATCTTGGCTTCTCCGTATGCCGCCTGCCGATGCTCCTACAGGCGGACCACACACCAGGATTGCTGATGTTCATGAAAGCCGATGGCAAGATACTCGCGAACAATCAACTCCTTGCGGCACTGCCTCGCACCGAGTATCAACGCCTGCTACCCCATCTCGAGCCGGTGACGCTGGCGCTTGGCGAAGTAATATCCGAACCGGGTACCGCCATAAAGTACGTGTATTTCCCCTGTGACGCCGTGTTGTCTTTGCTTACAGTTGTCGACCAGACCCGCGCCCTCGAAGTAGCATTAGTCGGGCGCGAAGGGATGATCGGGGTGGCGGTGGCGCTGGGCGCTGGGTTTACCAGCAAACGCGCCACCGTGCTGTTCGCCGGGGTGGCGATGCGCATGCGCGTCGCGCAGTTTCGGCGCGAAGTACGGGATGATCTTTCTTTGCGGCGCGAAGTACTTTTTTATACCCATCTGCTCATGGCGCAAATCGCCCACACCGCTGCCTGTAACCGATTCCTACCCATCGAAGCACGACTAGCCCATCGACTGCTGATTACGCGCGACCGGATGGGCTCAAACTACTTCAGCTTCACCCAGGAATCTCTCGGCCAAATGCTCGGCGTCAGGCGCGTGGGCATTACCACTGCCGCACACGCGCTAAAGTTGCGCCGTTTGATCGATTACAGTCGCGGTCATATTGCGATTCTGGATGGGCGCGGTTTGGAGGCGGTTGCGGGAAGCAGTTACGCACCTGTGAAAGTTGCTCGTAGAAAATTGTGAGCCGAGTGGGATGGGAGATCTTCAGCGCCACCTGACTGCTGAGGGCTACGCAGGACCATTAAGATAAAAAAAGCTCGGCTCCTTTTGAGGGGGCCGAGCCGCGTAAAACAGGTGCCACGAGAAGGGAGCTCGGGACCTGGTATTCAAGCGCCCTTGGGGGAAGTAAGAGCGCTTAGTAAAATTCTGAACCAACGAGCATAAAGTCTCTGTTCGCTGGCGCACATAACGGTTTATTTATAGCCAACGTCTGTGCATTTCAGCATGAGACCTTCATTCTAAGAATATGCCCCGTCACAAAGGCTAATCCTGATGCTTCAAACGCGTCTCTTCTGCCTTACCGGCAACTTCAAATCTGCATCAACCGGATTACTCGTCGCCGATGCGGCGGGTCGCTTGGTCGGAAAATCCGCCACTGGCAGAGCATCAGGATTGTTTTGAAGTTTTGCCTGCTCAACCGCCGCCGCTTGTCGGGTGCCTTCGTCCTTAAGCGGCTCGCTGTGGTTCCCGCTTAGATTTAATGCAGACTCGGCTTCAGTGCCGGAATCAGCGCTTTGCGTAGCTTGACGATTCGCCACCCCTTTCTTTTTGAGCTGGGCAGGCGGCACTTTTTTATGCGACCCCGGCAAACTCAACGTGTCGGCTTTGGGTTTCATCTTCAGGCTCCCGCGCTATACGCCTATATGGACTTCGACACCAATCCCGCGATAGCCTATAAAGCGGCACGATTGATTGAAGATAGGCTCACCACTGACGTGAAATTTTTGGGCGCTGCCATCGGCATTGACGCGGTTGAACACAAAATCGAGAAACGGCTCGCGCGCGGCTACGCTCACCTGCAACGCCAGCCGTTCGGCTTCGTTCCAGCCCAGACCTTGCGTCGCGGGTGAATGGTTCGCGACGGGTGCCACTGAGCCGACTCTTCCGGCGGGCCCGATTCGCGCCAGCGGCCCGAGTGGGCTCATGGGAAAACCAAGAATCTCCAGCACAGGTCCGGATACTTTGGTGAAATGGCCCTGCTCGTCTTGCTCCCAATACCAGTCTGCGGCCAGTTCCACCAAAGCGCGATAACGGGCCTCGCTTTCAAGAAGATCGGCAGTGCGCGCTTGAACTTCCAATTCCAGTAGCGCGGAATAATTAGAGAGCTTTTTGTAAAGCAGACACACCTCCAGCATGTTGCGGATGCGCGTTTTAACTTCCACCAGATCAAACGGCTTACTGACAAAATCCCTGGCACCCGCCTGCAAGGCGCGCAGCTTGTGTTCAGGCTG